>NZ_JOBX01000036.1:0-78342 GCF_000720645.1 Streptomyces sp. NRRL S-378 | reverse complement strand
GGCGCTGCTGGCCTGGGACCAGTGGGGCTCCAACCCGTCCCGCGCGGCGGGCGCGGTCACCTTCAACGTCGTGACCACGGTCTTCACCGGCGGCGCGGGCGGCGCCGCCGCGGGCGCCGGCAAGGCGGGCGCGGTCGCCAAGACCCTGTCCTTCGCGGGCAAGGCCGGGCACGCCATCGACCCGATGACGTACATCTTCAAGGGCGCGGGAGCCGGTTTCTCGAAGATCGGCGACGTGATGGCCGGCCTGAAGGGCATGGGCAAGTTCGAGGTCCCGAACATCAACCTGGACGGCGCGCTGGCGCTGCCCGAGGGAGCCGTCCACCTCCCGGACGGCGCGATCCACCTCCCGCCGGGGTCGGCCGTCCCCGACGGCGCGATCAAGCTCTCCGACGGCACCATCAAGCTCCCCGAGGGCACCACGACCTTCCCCCCGGGCACGGTCAAGCTGCCGACGCCCGACGGCACCTCGCGGTTCATAGACCTCGACGGCAACATCTACAAGGGCGACGGCAGCCTCGACCAGAGCGGCACGGCCGCCCCGAAGGAACCCTCGCCGGAGACGGGCGCGGGCGTACCGAAGACCGACGCCCCGCACACGAACCCGCCGATCAAGGCCGAGGCCGAGGTACCGCAGAAGGAACTGGTCGGCGTCGGCGGCCGCGGCGGCGAGACCGGCATCAACCTGGGCAGCAACATCTCCGGCCCGGTCCACGCGATCGACAACGGCCCCCGCAACGTCGACACCACCCCCGGCGGCCACGCCGGCGACCACACCCCCGGCGGCCACGCCCCGGACAACATGCCGCGCAACAGCGTGGACAACCCCTCCGGGGGGACCGGCGGCCCCCGCCAGGAGCCGCTGAACGACGGTGGCCACAGCCGGACTCCGTCCGGGGGCGGAGCCCACTCCGAAACGCCCGGCAGCGCCGGTCACCCCGACGGCCCGAGTGGTTCCGGGTACACCGAGGGCCCCGGTGGTGGGTCCGGCCGCACGGACGGCCCGTCCACCGGTGGTCACGAGCCTGAGGTTCCGGCCGGTGCAGGTGCGGCCGATGACGCTGTTCCGGCCGGTGCAGGAGCGGCCGACGACGCCCTTCCGGGCGGTGCAGGTGCGGCCGACGACGCCCTTCCGGGCGGTGCAGGTGCGGCCGACGACGCCGTTCCGGGCGGCGCCGCGGACGATGCGGGGTCGCCGCCGGACGGCTCCGGGCCCGGCGGAGCGACACCGGGTCCTGAGGTCGAGCCGGCCCCGATGCCGCGCGGAGGCGAGCTCGAACAGGCCGTGCGTGACGCGGTGAAGGGCATTCCCGGCGCCTCACGTCCGAAGGTTCCCGTGTTCGAACGGGTCCTCGAAGTGCTCGGGGACAACCCTCGTGGTCAGCAGGTCGCCGAGATCATCGCTTCCGGGCGCTTCAACGGCAGTGAGAACTTCGGCCAGGTCGTGTCCAGCCTGGGTGCCAAGAAGGTGCAGATGGCCGAGCCGGGAATCGATCAGATCATTCTGGCCGACGACCTGGCGCGGAGCGGGTTCGCAGGTGACCGAATCGATTTCGAGATCAAGAACGATGCGGGTGGGGACGCCGACGTACGCCTGGTGGACGATGACGGCAATGCCTTCGTCTACCAGATGAAGCGGCTCAACAACCCGCTGGATCCCGTCTCCGAGATAACCCGGGGCAAGAACCTCGGACAGCTGACCCACTCCGCGGGCGATCACCGCGTCATGCTCGTCGACGGGCAGGGTAGCGTCGCCAAGTGGACAGCCGACGGTGCTGTCGACAGGCTGATGGAGATCCACCAGAACGGTCGCGGCCGCTTCGAGGCCGGCAAGGACGTGACCTTCGTCATCCGGCTCGACGACGGGACGCTGGTCGTTCCCCCGGGCTCAAAGACCGATCCGAAGGACATGCTGTGATCACCACGGACCCTGTAGGCGAATGGTTCTGGGAGACGACGACCGCCGTCTCCGGGCAGCAGGGAGCGGACGGGGCGCTCCGTCTCTTCGACCGGATCCATTCCCTCGGTTCCGGCCTCGGTCTCGTCGACGGCTGGGGACACGGGGGCGTCAAGGTCGTCACGCTGCAGGCGCCGCGGGAGACGCGGTACGAGTGGGAGGGGAACGGGCGCCTCGACGGCGCCGTGGAGGAGAGCCGGGCGTGGTTCGACCATGACGCGACGCTGCACCTCTGGAGCGTGCTGCCCGGCGCATGGCTGGACTCCGACGGCGGGGCGCATCGCTCCGAGCGTCTCTTCGCGTTGCGGCTGTTGCTCTGGCCCGGCGGGCACACCGTCGTGTCGCTGGCGGCGTACTCCGATGCCTGGATGACCCTGGACCTGAGGGAACGCCCGCAGCCCGCGGTCGCCGCGGCGAACGCGCCGCGTCTGGCATCCCTGTTGCGGGGCGTTTCCGAGCTGCTGGGAGCCGAGGTCGATCCCGGCGATCCCACCTACTACGGCAGGCCCACCGCTGCCGGCTTCGAGGACCTCTCGGAGGAGGGCACCGACTACACCGACCCCTGGAGCACCTTCGCCGTACCGGCCAGGTGGCAGCGCATGCTGCGCCTCCTGCCGAAGGACTACCAGGAGCAGTCCTACGAGGCGTTCACCGACGGTCCGGTCAAGTACATCGAGGTTCGCCGGAGCGGTGGCACCGTGGGCCTGCTCTGGGCGGGCAAGGACGGCAGCGCGGGATACGAGCCGCGCCCCGCGGCCGGGGAGATCGCCTTCACCGCCGGTGTACCCCTGCTCCTGGCCTTCGCCGAGGCGCGTCGAGCCGGATCGGCCGCACTCGACGCTCTCGCAACGGCGGCACGGTCGGAGTCCGAACGGTCGGGGTCCGACGCCGAGGTCCGTGACGCGCCCTCGCTCGACGCCCTGCAGGAATGGGCGGGCAGCTGACCTCCGCGTGCGGCGTTCTACGGGTGGGGCGACCGTCCGCGCGGACGACGGGGGCGGCAGCCCCGACCTGACGGGCATCCTGCCCGGGGCCGGCCGCCGCCGCCCTGCTCCGGCCGGTCCCGAACCCGGGCGGGCGTCGCCCCCTCCCGGCCGGAACCGGCGCTGACTCAGGGCTCCTCGCGGTGACTCACGGCTCCTCGCCGTGCATCACCTCTACGCGGTGACTCACCTCTACGCGGTGACTCACGCATCCTCGTGGTGGCTCACGCATCCTCGTGGTGGGCCTGCGTGATGAGGTCCGTGGCGACCTCCAGGGCGGCCAGGCGGGTCTCCTCCGGGTCGCCCTCGACGTGCTGGAGGAACATCATCCCGGCGTGCAGCGTGAACAGGGCGCTGACGCAGCGCACCTGGTCCGTCAGCGGGCCGTCGTCCGTGCGCAGCAGCTCCACCAGGCGGTAGAGCCGCTTCTTCACCGTGTCGCCGATGCTCAGCTCGCGCGTCGTCGCCTGGTTCTCCTGCATGAAGCGGTACAGCGCGGCGCCCGCCGCCATCGCCTCGCTGTAGCGGCGCAGCACCTCGCGCTTGGTCTCCAGGGTGCGCGGCTGCTGTTCGGCCCACTTGATCAGCTCGTCGATGGGACGCGTGACGTCCTCGAAGAGGCTGATGATGATGTCTTCCTTGGTCTTGAAGTGGTAGTACAGCGCCGCCTTCGTGACCTCCAGCCGCTCCGCGATCTCGCGCAGCGACGTCTTCTCGTACCCCTGCTCGACGAAGAGCTCCAGTGCGATGTCCTGGATGCGCTGGCGCGTGTCGCCACGACGGCGCTGTGGACTGCTGCTGGACATGACTCTCCTCGATTACTTACTTGACGCCCGGCAAGTTACGGGTCTACGGTCCCCAGTGTAGTGAACTAGCCGGGCGGCAAGTAAGTGCCGTTCCGGCAGGCAGTGCACAGGGGAGTGGACAGGAAATGGTGGAGACAAGCAAGCCCGCGGAGACCTCGCAGGAGGTGAAGCCACGCAGCGTGCGGGTCGTCCTCATGGCCCTCATGATCGCAATGTTGCTGGCGATGCTCGACAACATGATCATCGGTACGGCGATGCCCACCATCGTCGGCGAGCTCGGCGGCCTGGAACACCTGTCCTGGGTGGTGACCGCATACACCCTGGCCACGGCCGCCTCCACCCCCATCTGGGGCAAGATCGGCGACATGTACGGCCGGAAGGGTTCCTTCCTCACCTCGATCGTCATCTTCCTGATCGGCTCCGCGCTCAGCGGCATGGCCCAGGACATGGGCCAGCTCATCGGCTTCCGCGCGGTCCAGGGCCTCGGCGCCGGCGGTCTGATGGTCGGCGTCATGGCGATCATCGGCGACCTGATCCCGCCCCGCGAGCGCGGCAAGTACCAGGGCATGATGGCCGGCGTGATGGCCCTCGCCATGATCGGCGGCCCGCTCGTCGGCGGCACCATCACCGACCACATGGGCTGGCGCTGGTCCTTCTACATCAACCTGCCCCTCGGCGCCGTGGCCCTGGCCATGGTGACCGCCGTACTGCACCTGCCCCAGCAGGCCGAACGGCAGCGCCCGAAGATCGACTACCTCGGTGCGGCGCTGCTCACCGTCGCGATCACCTCCACCGTGCTGGTCACCACCTGGGGCGGCACCGAGTACGCCTGGGGCTCCGCCGAGATCATCGGCCTGATCGCGATCGGCGTGCTGTCGACCGCCGCGTTCCTCTACGTGGAGACCAAGGCGGCCGAGCCGGTCATGCCGCTGCACATCTTCCGCAGCCGCAACTTCACCCTCATGTCGGTGATCGGCTTCCTGGTCGGCTTCGCCATGTTCGGCGGCGTGCTCTACCTCCCGCTGTTCCAGCAGTCGGTCCAGGGCGCCTCCGCCACCAACTCGGGCCTGCTGCTCCTGCCCATGCTGCTCTCGATGATGGCCGTCTCGCTCGTCGCCGGACGCGTCACCACCAACAGCGGCAAGTACAAGATCTTCCCGATCGTCGGTGGCGGCCTCATGGTCGTCGGCATGTTCCTGCTCGCCACCATGGACACCGGCACCACCCGCCTCGTGTCCGGCCTCTACATGGCGGTCCTCGGCGCCGGGCTCGGCTTCCTGATGCAGATCACCATGCTGGTCGCGCAGAACAGCGTGGAGATGAAGGACATGGGCGTCGCGTCCTCCTCGGCCACCCTCTTCCGTACGCTCGGCGGCTCCTTCGGCGTGGCCCTGATGGGTTCCCTCTTCACCTCCCGGGTCACGGACACCATGTCCGAGCGCCTGGGCCCGGAGGCCGCCGGGGCCGCGGGCTCCGCACAGTTGGACGCCGCGAGCCTGGCCAAGCTGCCGGAGGCCGTGCGCGAGGCCTACCAGCACGCCGTCGCCGCCGGCACGCACTCCGCGTTCCTGCTCGGTGCGGCCGTCGCCGTACTGGGCTTCCTGGCGGCCTGGTTCGTCAAGGAGGTCCCGCTCCGGGGCGCCGGTCCGGCCCCGGCCGACGCCAAGTCCGCCCCCGCCGAGGCCAAGTCCGCCCCGGTCGACGCCACGTCGGCTCCCGCGGCGCAGGGATCCCTCGCGCACTGACCCCGCGGCGCGCGATCCCGGCCCCGGTGGACCCCGTGTCCGCCGGGGCCGGATCGTTTTCCGCCATCCCTGTCCGGGAAGGATCGGTGGGCGATCAAGGACCAAAGTCCCATCAGTCCCATCGGTCCTGTCAGTCCCATTACGGGGAATTTATGGCCGGTTTGGCTGGAACTCCTCTGCGGCGGCGAACGTCCTGATCGACAGAACGCTCGCACAGCGGATGGGGAGTGGACGGTTCATGGGTTTCTCGACGTGCACGAACAGGAAAGGCGTCCGGGCCGGTGCGGCCGTCGTCGCGTCCGCCGTCGCCGTGGCGGCGACGGTCTGGGGAGTCGCGGCCCTCGTGGAACCGGGGAGCGCCGGCGCAGCCTCCCGCCAGAGCGTGTCCGGGCCGGACGGGACCGACACCTCGGGCGGCGGACGGGCGGGCCGGTCGGGCCCCGGACAGGGCATACCCGAAGGGATAGCCCACTCCTCGGAGAGCGGCGGCAACACCGTCAACATCACCATCGACGACGGCCCCGACCCGCGCTGGACCCCCCAAGTGCTCGACGTCCTGCACAAGTACGACGTCAAGGCGACCTTCTGCATGGTCGGACCCCACGCCAAGGCGCACCCCGACCTCGTCAAGAAGGTCGTCGCGGCCGGCCACAGGCTCTGCGACCACACCATGGACCACGACACGACCATGGACAAGAAGCCCGTCGACTACCAGGAACGACAGATCCTGGACGCGAAGAAGCTCATCGAGGAGGCCGCGGGCAACGGCGCGAAGGTGGAGTACTACCGGGCCCCCGGCGGCGCGTTCACCCCGGACAGCCGCCGCATCGCCGCCGCGAACGGGATGCGCCCGCTCGGCTGGAACGTCGACACCAAGGACTTCCAGAAGCCGGGCACGGCCGCCATAGTCGACGCCGTCAAGCGCGAGATCGGCAACGGTCCGACGGTCCTCTTCCACGACGGCGGCGGCAACCGCGCGCAGACCGTCGAGGCCCTCGACCAGGTGCTGGCCTGGCTCCGGGACCAGGGCCGGCCGACCGGCTTCCCGGTCCGCACCGCCCCCGACGCCCCGTGAGCCGTGCCCCGGGTCCCGCCCGCTCCCCACGGACCGGCCACCGCTTCCGACAGGCCGGCCGGCGCTCCTGACACGCCGTCCGGCGCGCGAACGGGTGAGGATCGCCGAAGCGGACCCGCCCGCGTTGTTACCTGGTCGGGCACGGACGCACGTACGCCCGACCAGGAGGCTCCTGTGGCCATCGCCCCCGGCAAACTCTCCGACCCCGTGGTCGGCGCCCTCGTCTCTGCCGTCAACGCGCACGACAAGGACGCCTTCCTGAAACTGCTGACAGCCGACGCGACCATGTCGGACGACGGAACGGACCGCGACCTCCACGAGTGGATCGACCGCGAGATCTTCGACTCCAGCGGCCACATGGACGTCCAGTCCGAGTCCGACGGGGGCCGCGCCCTCGTCGTCAACTACCGCAACGACACCTGGGGCGAGATGCGCACCGCCTGGCGCTTCACCATCGCCCCCGGCGGCGGCCGCATCAGCCGCTTCGAGACCGGCCAGGCCTGATCGGCCCAGGCCCGATCCGCCCAGGCCCGATCCGCCCCGGCCGGTCTACAGGCTCCGCGCCACCTCCAGCACCGCCGCCGTCAGACGCCCGTTCTCGGGGGCGATCCCGCCCGGGAAGCCGAAGCGGCGGCGCGTGTACCCGTACGCGACGCCCGTGACCGGGTCCGCGAAGCCCTGCGCGCCCGCCGCACCGCAGTGCCCGAAGGCCAGCGGACCGACCGCGGGCTGCCGCTCGAAGCCCAGCCCGAAGTGGTCCGTCTCCCCGGTCAGCACCTCCTGCCCCGGCGTGTGCAGCCGGGCGAACTCCGCCGCCGTCTCCGGCTTCAGCAGCGCCGGCCGGGAACCCACCTCGCTGATCGCCGCCGCGTACAGGCCCGCGACGCCGCGCGCCGAGCCGATGCCGCCCGCGGAAGCCGGGCCCAGCTCCCGCGTGCGCGGGTGGTTGGCGTGCGTGACCAGGTCCATCGGCGGCTCACGGTGCCAGTTGAAGGCCACCGCCAGCAGCTCGGGCACCGGCCCGGCCGCCGCCTCCGCCGCGGCCTGCTCCGGCGTCCGCAGCATCTCCAGGACCGGCTTCCAACGGCCCTCCTCCGAAGCCGGGAGCCCCATGTAGAGGTCCAGCCCGTACGGGGCGCGCACGCGCTCCTCGTACAGCTCCCGGAGCGTCCTGCCCGTCGCACGGCGCACCACCTCGCCGGTCAGCGCACCGATCACGAAGGCGTGGTAGCCGTAGGCCGTCCCCGGCTCCCAGTACGGCTTCTGCCGGGCCAGCCGGGCGGCGATCAGCGCGTCGTCCGCGATCTCGTCGTAGTCGAAGCCCCCGTCCACGTTGATCAGCCCCGACTGATGGCTCATCAGCCGGCGCACCGTCAGCCGCTCCTTGCCGTCCCCGGTGAACTCCGGCCAGTACGCCGACACCGGCCGGTCCAGATCCAGCGTGCCGTCCTGCACGAGCAGCGCCACCACCAGGTACGCGGCGCCCTTGGTGATCGAGAAGACGCCGCTGAGGGTGTCCCCGTCGGTGTCCTCGCCGGCCCACAGGTCGACGACGCGCCGGCCCCGGTGGTGGACGGCGAGCTGGGCCTCGGGCGAATGCGGTTCGGCCGCCGCGAACGCCGCGAACTCCTCCCGCACCCGCTCCCAGCCGGCCGCCACCGTGCCGTTCACACCGACGCCCGCACCCGCTCCCGCGCTCCCGTTCCCGCTCGCGTTCCCGCCCATCGCATCCCCCTCGGATCGGATCCTCGTTCCGCTGCTCCCGAACCGGAGTCGATCATCGGATATTCCGGTGATCGAGGACTCCCGTACGGGTGAAAGGCCGGACGACGTCGTTCCGGCCCGCGCCGGGGCCCCGTTGGGCGGGGCATGAAGCGCACCCGCACCGCCGCTCTCGCCCTCGCCACCGCCGCCGCGGCCCTCGCCCCCGCCCTCCTGCCGCAGGCCACCGCCGCGGAGGGGGCGTACCTCCAGGACCCGGCGGGCGGCGAGAAGACCATGAAGTCGATGTGGACCGAGGACGAAATGCACAAGGTGGAAGGGCAGTTCCGCTTCCACCCCGGGGTCCGCTACAAGACGGTCGGCCGCCCCGGCCACGCGGCCGCGCCGGACCACGAGCGGAAGGTCGGCGACCCGAAAACGCTGGCGTGGGAACCCTCGTACGAGTTCGCCTGGTCGGTGTCGGACTCGACGGTGGTCAAGAAGGCGCTGACGGTCAAGGAGGGCGAGCACCCGATCGTCGTGCACGCCGTGCTGCGCCGCGCGGACCGGTCCGAGGTGGCGCAGGTGCGCAAGGAGCTGACCGGGAAGCCGGCGACGGGGCGGGAGAAGGTCGCGGGGAACAAGCGGATCGCCTGCGACACCGGCGAGTACACGGTGGAATGGTCGGTCACGCGCTCGGGCTACGGGACGCTCCACGGCTCCCTGCGCTGGAACTCCAGCTGCGAGCAGTACCGGACGGCGTTCTCCCAGGACCACGGGAAGCAGCGCTGAGGCTTCCGCCGGGGGCCGGCCGCCCCGCGCACCTCGTGAGTGCTCGGCGGGCGACTGGGCCGCGGCCCCGGATCGAGGGCCGTAGTGGCCATGGTGCCGCACGGGGTGGTCTGCGGCCCGGGTCGAAGGTCCCGTGTCGTGGGGGACTTCAGTGCGAACTTCAGTGCTTCTTGGAGGCCTGGGCGGCCTGCGCGGCGATGTCCTCCAGGACGCCCTTGGGGTTGCCGGTCGGTTCCACGGCCCGTCCGATGTTGCGCTTGATGGTGTCGCTGACCGTCACCCAGGACGGGTCGTTGACCGGGTAGAGCTGAGCGCCGCGCAGCGCGTTCAGGAACTGCTGGTCGTTCTTGTCGAGCCCGCCGCCTGCCGGGGTGCGCGAGGCGGTCACGGTGGACGGCAGCAGGTGGTAGCGGCTCGCGAAGTCCGTGAGGTTCCTGTCCTGGTAGACGAAGTCCAGGAACTTGCCGATCTCCGCGCGCTTGCCGTTCTGCTTGAAGGCCATCATCCAGTCGGCCACGCCGACGGTCGGCGGGGTCTCCCCGGTGCCCAGGTCGTCCGAGACGGGCATGGTGGTGGTGACGACGTTGATGCCCTTGGCGCGCGCCTCGTGGGCGAGCGAGGGGTAGCCGTTGAGCATGCCCTCGGCGTGCGCCTCCTCCGGGCCGAGCGGCAGCGCGTACGGGTACTTCACGCCCTTGTCCTTGAGGGCCTTGGCGGCGGCCTTGAGGTCCGACCAGGTTCTGGGGGCCTCCTTGACGCCGGCCTTGGCGAACAGCGCCTCGTTGTAGAAGAGCAGCCGGCTGCTCGCCACGAAGGGCAGGCCGTAGAGGGTGCTGCCCACCGAGCCCGCGTCGGCCAGCGGCTGGAGGAAATTCGCCTCGGCGGTGACCGGGAGGAGTTCGTCCGCGGCATAGAGCTCGCCCCGGGCGGCGAAGTCCGAGTAAGAGCCCATGAGCGCCATGTCGGGCGCCTTGCCGGCCTTGACCATGCGGGATACTTCGCGGTCGATGTCGGCCCACGGCAGGAGCTTTACCTCTACCTTGATTCCCGGGTTCTCCTCGGTGAAATCAGCCGTCACCTTGTCCCAGAACGGCTTGGAACTGGTGGCCGGGCTGTCGCCGTATTCGGCGGCGACCAGCTGCAGCGTCCCGTCGCCACCTGCGCCGTCTCCGGAACCGCCGCATCCGGCCAGTGGTATCAACAGGCCGAGCACGGACGCGGTCGCGGTCGTGCCGAAAATTCTCCGTCGCACGGGTGTATTCCCCTGAATTTCTTTTGTGTCTCGTTATTGCTTATGGGTTGCTCCGGGCAGGGTGATCCCTCGATGGCCCGTTGGCCGGAATTCTCTCCTGAGGGAGGGGTGGTTGATTCCACGGGGGTCTTACTTGTGGTCAATGCTCCAAGTGGCGCTTTTCCGAATGGTGTTTTCCGATATGCGATCGATAAAGTAGACGCGCGTAGACATACCGAAAAGCCCGTTTCCGGCCGGGAAACGGGCTTTTCGGTGTCGTGGCGGGGGACCGGTGGGGTCAGTCGGCGAATTCGCCCGCGTACGGGTCGGGCTCACCCGTCTCCGGGTTGCGGCCCTCCTGCCAGCGCCGCTGCGCCTTGCGCCAGTGCACGAAGCTCAGGTGGCCGCCGTCCCAGAACGTGATGCCGACCGGGCTCACGTCGAACTCGTCGGAGCACAGCCGGTAGAGGAACTCGGCCATGCCGTACGGGTACACGGCGAAGGAGTCGGCGGTGTGCCGGCCGCACACCAGGACCGGCCAGCGGTCCGGATCGGGGTCGGAGGTCAGCCAGCACAGGATGTCCGAGCCGCCGGTGACACCCCAGGCGATGATCGACTCCGGGTCCACATCGAAGGCCGAACGACCGCCCTCCGCCTCCCACACCTGCCGGGCGTTGTCCGTCTCCTCGGCCATCCCGGCCGGATCCCACTGGAGTCCGGGCTTGGGCAGCGGCAGCAGGATGCTGGCCTCGCCGTTGATCGAGCCGGCGCCGAACCGGCCCATGAACGCGATGAAGTCCGCCGGGAACCGGGTCCCCCAGACCGCCTCGGCAGCGCGCCAGTCGATGTCCTCGTCGGCGCCGTGCGTCGCCGGCATGATCTGCTCCAGCGCCTTGATCCGCGCGTTCTCCGTCATGCCGCTCCCCTACTGCCCCAGCTCAACCGCCCCAACCTACTGCCGGCGCCGGGCTCCTCCTAGACGGTGTCCACCTCCAGCGTGGTCCCGGCCGTCAGTCCCCAGCCGGCCATGGCGCCGGCCGCCGCCTCCAGGACGTGCCGGGCGCGCATCCGGGGCCGCCCGAGCCGGCCGGGGGCCATGGTGACCACGCCGAGCACCCGCAGGTTCCGGTCCAGGTACGCCACGTCGATCGCGAACCGCATCCGGAAGGTGTGCACGCTCGCCGCGGGGGTCAGCAGCATCGCCCCGTCGATCCCGTCCCGGCCGAGCAGCCCCCGCGTCCTCGCCCGGTAGGAGGCGGCGACCTCCAGCGGGATCCGCGTCGGGTCCGTGCCGACCCGCAACGCGGCGGGACCGTCGTGCCAGTGCGCCATGGCGGCCACCCTAGGGGACCGCCTACCGTCGCCGAATGGGTGTGGTCGTGATCGTTGTCGCCGCCGGGTACGGCGTGGCCGCCGGACTGCTGCTGCCGCGCGCGGCCTACCGGCTGTCCGTGGAGCCGGGAGAGCCGTGGCGGGGGCACTGCCCGCAGGGGCACCGGCTGCGCGGCTGGCTCGGGCCCGCCCGCTGCCGCCCGCCCGCGCCGGAGGGCTCCGGGCCGCCGGGCTCCGGGGCGGCGCACGCGTACGGGCCGCGCGCCGTGCTCCCGGCCGCCCTGACCGCGGCGGTCTGCGCCCTGGTCGCGGCGGCCGTCGGGGTACGGCCCGAGGCGGCGGCGTACGCGGGGCTCGCGCCGCTCCTCGTCCTGCTCTCCCTGGTCGACCGGGCCGTGCACCGGCTGCCGGACGTACTGACCCTGCCGCTCGCGGCGGCGGCGGCCGCCCTGCTCGGGATCGCCGCCCTGCTGCCCGGGTCGTCCGGGTCCTGGCGGCTCGCCCTGCTCGGCGGGGGCGCGCTCGGGGCGGCGTACCTGGTGCTCCATCTGATCAACCCCGCCGGGATGGGCCTCGGCGACGTCAAGCTGGCGCTCGGGCTGGGGGTCGCTCTTGGGTGGTACGGGTGGGGGGTATGGGCTTCAGGGGCCTTCCTGGGCCTCCTTTACGGCTCGCTCTACGGCCTGGCCCTGCTGCTGCGCGGCTCCGCCACCCGTGACCAGGGCTTCGCCTTCGGGCCCTTCATGGCGGCCGGAGCACTCACCGGAGTGCTGCTGGGCGGTTTCGGAGCGTAATCATCTCGCGTCGATGCACGCAGCATGCTTTACGAAGGGTTATGGTGGAACCCCCCCCCTCGGGCCGGTCCGTATCCCCCCCACGGACCGGCCCGTTTTTCGTTCACCCGCCCCCCGCACGGGCGTTGAGGCGAAAACGCAGGTCAGCCGCGCTGGGCCCAGATGTTGGTGCCGGGGGTCGACACAGCGAAGGAGTCGATCTCCTTCAGCTCCTCCTCGGACAGCGGCGCACCGGCCAGGGCGGCCACGTTCTGCTCCAGCTGCCCCACGCTCGACGCCCCGATCAGGGCCGAGGTCATCCGCTCGTCGCGCAGCACCCACGTGAGCGCGAGCTGGGCGAGGGACTGGCCGCGGCGGGACGCGATCTCGTTCAGTCCGGCCAGCCGGCGCAGCACGTCGTCCGAGAGCAGGTCCGGGTTGAGCGACTTGCCCTGGGCGGCGCGCGAGTCGGCCGGGATCCCCTTGAGGTACTTGTCGGTCAGCAGGCCCTGCGCGAGCGGCGCGAAGGAGATGCACCCCATGCCGGCGTCCTCCAGGGCGTCCAGCAGGCCGTCCTCCTCCGTCCAGCGGTTGATCATGGAGTAGGACGGCTGGTGGATGAGCGGACGCACGCCCATGCCGCGCAGGATCCGCACGGCCTCCGCCGTCTGCTCGGCCGTGTAGGAGGAGACGCCGACGTAGAGCGCCTTGCCCTGCTGGACCGCGGACGCGAGGGCGCCCATGGTCTCCTCCAGCGGCGTCTGGGGGTCGAAGCGGTGCGAGTAGAAGATGTCGACGTAGTCCACGCCCATCCGCTTCAGCGAGGCGTCGAGCGAGCTGAGCAGGTACTTGCGGCTGCCCCACTCGCCGTACGGCCCGGGGTGCATCAGGTAGCCGGCCTTGGTCGACAGGATCAGCTCGTCGCGGTAGGACACGAAGTCCTGCGCAAAGATCTTGCCGAAGTTCAGCTCGGCCGATCCGGGCGGCGGTCCGTAGTTGTTCGCGAGGTCGAAGTGGGTGACGCCGAGGTCGAAGGCGCGGCGCAGGATCGCTCGCTGGGACTCCAGGGACCGGTCGTCACCGAAGTTGTGCCAGAGGCCGAGGGAGATGACGGGGAGCTTGAGGCCGCTGTGGCCGGTGCGCCGGTACTCCATGGAGCCGTAGCGCGAGGGCTCTGCCCGATAGGGATTGGTATCAGTCACGTTGTCCTCCCTATCACGGAGTTGTGACAGACCGAGTTGGGTACCCCATCCCGCCGCGCAGTAATGTGGCGCACTCGGGGGGACCGCAATTCGCACGGGGGCATCGCACGGAGGGGCTGGAAGATCGTGAAGCTGCGCGACCTGGTGTACAGGCTTTATGCACGCCGGGTGGAAGGCCGCCTCGACCATGACGCGGCGCCCAAGCACATCGGCGTCATTCTGGACGGGAACCGTCGCTGGGCGAAGGCGTCCGGTGGTACGACGGAGCAGGGCCACCAGGCCGGAGCCGACAAGATCTCCGAGATGCTCGGCTGGTGCACCGAGACGGACGTCGAGGTCGTCACCCTGTGGATGCTCTCCACGGACAACCTGGACCGGCCCGAGGTCGAGCTCCGCCCGCTGCTCAACATCATCGAGAACACCGTGCGGGGCCTCGCCGCGGACGGCCGCTGGCGCGTCCACCACGTCGGCAACCTGGACATCCTGCCCGCCGGGACGCAGACGGTCCTCAAGGAGGCCGAGCAGGCCACCCACGACGTCGACGGGATACTCGTCAACGTCGCCGTCGGCTACGGCGGCCGCCAGGAGATCGCCGACGCGGTGCGTTCGCTGCTGCTGGAACACGCGCGGAAGGGCACCTCCTTCGAGGAGCTCGCCGAGATCCTCGACATCGACCACATCGCCGAGCACCTCTACACGCGCGGCCAGCCCGACCCGGACCTCGTGATCCGCACCAGCGGCGAGCAGCGGCTGTCCGGGTTCATGCTGTGGCAGAGCGCGCACTCGGAGTACTACTTCTGCGAGGTCTTCTGGCCGGCCTTCCGCAAGGTCGACTTCCTGCGGGCCCTGCGCGACTACGCCGCCCGCCACCGGCGCTACGGCACCTGACGCCGGGTAGGGGGTGTCCTGCCGGTCGGGTCCGCGAGCCCGGGCCGACCGGCAGGACGCCCCTTCGGGTTCCGGCCACCCGGTTGCCCCCTCGGCCCCGTCCTCCCCTCCCCTCGAAGCCTTCACCAGGGATTCACCGAGCGTCCGTCATATGCCATGGCATGGCCTGGCCTGATCGGGGAATATCCCTTTCAGGTCGATGCCCGATCCACGGGTGTCGAGTCTCAGCGGACGGCATGGGGTCGTCCGCCCGGGAGGCCCTTTGCACCAGGACGCACGTGCGGTTCGCACGGACGCAGTGGAGGGCCGGAAATCGGCCCTGGCATGGGTGCCGATGACCGGTCCGGTCTTCATGGCCCGACCTCTTCCGAGGGGGTACGTCCTTCCGTGGTGACCAGCACAAAGCGCCGCCTGCCCGACAGGCGGACCTACGTCCTCGACACCAGCGTCCTGCTGGCAGACCCCAACGCGATCTCCCGCTTCGACGAGCACGAGGTCGTGCTCCCGATCGTGGTGATCACCGAGCTGGAGGCGAAGAGGCACCATCCCGAACTCGGCTACTTCGCGCGCCAGGCCCTGCGCCTGCTCGACGACTTCCGGGTTCGCAACGGTCGCCTGGACGCACCCATCCCGCTGGGCGATCTGGGCGGCACCCTGCGCGTCGAACTCAACCACGCAGACCCCGGCGTCCTGCCCGCCGGCTTCCGGCTGGGGGACAACGACTCCCGGATCCTCGCGGTCGCACGCAATCTCCAGGCCGAGGGCTACGACGTCACGGTCGTCTCGAAGGACCTCCCCCTGCGCATCAAGGCCTCCTCCGTGGGGCTGATCGCGGAGGAGTACCGCGCCGAGCTCGCCATCACCGACGGCGGCTGGACCGGCATGAGCGAGATCGGCCTCTCCGGGGAGCAGGTCGACCTCCTCTACTCGGAGGAGCGGCTCTACGTGCCGGAGGCGGCGGAACTGCCGGTGCACACCGGGCTGGTCCTGCAGTCCGAGCGGGGCAAGGCCCTGGGCCGGGTCACCGCGGACGGCAACGTCAGGCTCGTACGGGGCGACCGCGACGCCTTCGGGCTGCACGGGCGCAGCGCCGAGCAGCGCATCGCGCTGGACCTCCTCCTCGACCCCGAGATCGGGATCATCTCGATGGGCGGCCGGGCCGGTACGGGCAAGTCCGCGCTGGCGCTCTGCGCCGGCCTGGAGGCGGTCCTGGAACGCAGGCAGCATCAGAAGGTGATGGTCTTCCGGCCGTTGTACGCGGTCGGGGGCCAGGACCTCGGCTACCTGCCCGGCGACGCCTCCGAGAAGATGAGCCCCTGGGCGCAGGCGGTCTTCGACACGCTCTCGTCGGTCGCCGGCCGCGAGGTCATCGAGGAGGTGCTGAACCGCGGGATGCTGGAAGTCCTGCCGCTCACGCACATCCGGGGCCGCTCGCTCCACGATGCCTTCGTGATCGTGGACGAGGCGCAGTCGCTGGAGCGGAACGTCCTGCTGACCGTTCTGTCCCGGATCGGGGCCAATTCGCGGGTCGTTCTGACCCACGACGTCGCCCAGCGGGACAACCTGCGGGTCGGCCGGTACGACGGAGTGGTCGCCGTGGTCGAGAAGCTGAAGGGGCATCCGCTCTTCGCGCACATCACGCTGACGCGATCCGAGCGGTCCCCGATCGCCGCCCTGGTCACCGAGATGCTGGAGACCCTCTGATCCGGGTGGGTCCGACGACCCGGCCCGGCCGGCAGCGAAACCGGTCAAAAACCCCATAGCGGGAAGATGAGTTGGCGCCGCCCGGCAAAGGCCCCAGAGCCTAGCCGGGCGGCGTCGTGCTGCACAGCCCTTTGACGAAACAGACGGCGACATGACAGGTGTGACCTTTCCCACGCAACGGAGAATTGCCTTGCGGTGTCGAGGTCCGGCAGAGTCTGGTTTCCGTCAGGCCCCGCATACGGCACACCTGTATCTCCCGTGAGGTACGCGCAGCACCACAACTCCACAGTCGATGGCCGTATGCCGCCCGGAGTTTCACGCGGCAGCCCCCGCAGGGGAGTTGCCCACGGGCCCGCGCCTCCAGTGACCGTCGCACCACGGAGGCCAGAGTCGAGGGCACTTTTGCGCCCGCGCGGTCACTGCGGACGCTGCTGGAAGGACACCGTGTGAGCCGGATCTCGGTCCGGGGGTTCGCAGTGGCTTCGGCCACCGCGGTCACCACCGTCGGCGCAGTCGTGGGCGTTGCCACCGGCGACCCCACGAACGATCTCGAGACGACCGCGTCCGGGGCGACCCTCCTCGCAGACATCCCGGTCGGCGACCAGGCGGAAGTCCAGAGCGCGTCCCTGACGCAGCAGGCCGACACCATCGCGCACGCCGCCGATGCCGACGCCAAGCGCTCCGCCGAGGAGGCCGCCCGCCTCCAGGCCGCCGAGGACGCCAAGTCCAAGAAGGCCGAGGCGCAGAAGGCGGCCGACGAGAAGGCGAAGAAGGAACGCGAGGCGAAGGAAGTCGCCAGCCGCTCCGCCGCCCGCGACGCCGGTGACTTCGCCGTCCAGAGCTCCTACACGGTCGCTCAGGTCAAGGCCATCGCCCAGCAGATGGTCCCGGCCGGCCAGTTCCAGTGCTTCTCGAACATCATCAACCAGGAATCCACCTGGAACTACCTGGCCGTGAACAAGTCCTCCGGGGCGTACGGTCTGGTCCAGGCGCTGCCCGGTTCGAAGATGGCCTCGGCCGGCGCGGACTGGCGCACCAACCCCGCCACGCAGATCAAGTGGGGCCTGAACTACATGGAGGACCGCTACGGCAGCCCGTGCGCCGCGTGGAGCTTCCACCAGGCCAACGGCTGGTACTGACGGCCCCCGCCGCACCGCGGCGGAACAGCTCGACCCCGGGGAGCCCCGCACCGTCGTACGGTGCGGGGCTCCTCGCGTGTACGGTCATCGGGGTGCCCGTAGACGGGGGGCGGGGGAAGGAAGCGACATGGCGAAGAGGGAAGGCTGGCTCGGCCGGCTGGGCAACAGGCTGACCGCGATGGAGGCGCGGCTCAACGAGCGGCGCGCCGAGGTCGAGGCCGAGAGCGGCGATCTGCCGGAGCGGCCGCGGCCGGACGGGGCGGCTGCGAAGGCTCCCGAGCGGGCCGGCGCCCCGTCGCAGACGCATACGGCCGCCCCGGTCGCGGCGGAGCGCTACCGGCGCCCGGAGCGGCCAGACCCGGCGAGCGTGGTCCCGTGGGGGATGCGCGTCGCCGCCGAGGCCAGCTGGCGGCTGCTGCTGCTCGCCGGGATGCTCTGGGTGCTGATGAAGGTGATCAGCGAAGTCCGCCTGGTCGTCCTCGCGTTCGCGGCCGCCATGCTCGTCACCGCGATGCTCCAGCCCTTCGTCGTCCGGCTGCGCAGACTGGGCATGCCCCGCGGTCTGGCCACCGCCGTCACCGCGGTCCTCGGCTTCGTCGTCATCGGGCTCGTCGGCTGGTTCGTGGTCTGGCAGGTCATGGAGAACCTCGACGACCTCTCCGACCGGGTCCGCGACGGCATCAACGAACTCAAACTCTGGGCGCTGGACAGTCCGTTCCACGTGACCGAGAAGCAGATCAACGACATCGCGAAGAACCTCAGCGAGACCATCGGCACCAACACCGAGCAGATCACCTCCGCCGGCCTCCAGGGCGTGACGGTCCTCGTCGAGATCCTCACCGGCATGCTGCTCGCCATGTTCTCGACGCTCTTCCTGCTCTACGACGGCAAGCGCATCTGGAACTGGGCGCTCGGCCTGGTCCCGGCCGCCGCCCGCGCCGGAGTCGCCGGCGCCGGTCCGCGCGCCTGGCGCACGCTGACCGCGTACGTCCGCGGCACGGTCATCGTCGCCCTCATCGACGCCATCTTCATCGGCCTCGGGCTGTACTTCCTGGACGTGCCGATGGCAGTGCCGCTGGCCGTCTTCATCTTCCTGTTCGCCTTCATCCCGTTGGTCGGCGCGGTCATCTCGGGCGCTCTCGCCGTCGTCGTGGCGCTCGTGACCCAGGGGGTGTTCACCGCCCTGATGGCGCTGTTGGTGGTCCTGGCGGTGCAGCAGATCGAGGGCCATGTGCTCCAGCCCTTCATCCTCGGCCGGGCGGTACGGGTCCACCCGCTCGCGGTGGTGCTGGCGGTGGCCGCCGGCGGGATGATCGCGGGCATCGGCGGGGCGGTCGTCGCCGTTCCGCTGGTGGCCGTCACCAACACGGTGGTGGGCTACCTGAGGGCGTACTCGCGCGACCAGCACCACCTCGGGGCCGGGATGGTCGGCCCGGCGCCGCACGGCTCGACGGCGTTGGGCGTGGTACCCGACGACGAGGAGCCCGCCCGGCCGTAAGGCCCGGCCGGGCCGGGTCTGGCCGAATCGCGCGCCACCGGAGTCGAACGTTTCGGCGATACGGGCTGCCATGATCGAAGGCGTGCGGGCGCTGCCGGCGGCGCCCGGGTAGCGGCAACGACCGGGGGGGACACGCATGATCAGCGATCCGGAGCTCGACGGGGCCGGGGAGACCCGCCCCGCGCAGCAGGCGGAGCAGGTGGAGGCGCCGCCACCGCGTGGACGGGAGGCCGGCCGGGCGGGGGCGCGACGGCCGTGGCTGTGGGCGCTGGGCGGGGCCGCGCTCGCCTCGGCGGTGTGGGCGAGCGGGCTGTACGCCCTGGGGGACCGGCTCGCCGCGCCGGGCCTCTCGTACCGGGCGACGGAGAACCTGTGCCAGGACTTCGAGGCGCGGGCGCTGAGCAGGATCGCGGGGGACCTGCACCGCTACGGGCCCCGGAACCGGCAGGACGACCACCCGGCCGTGCGGCGGGCGACCTGCATGCTGCACAACGGTGAGGACGTGTCCACGCTCACCGTGCGGGCGCAGGTCGATCTGCACAGGAGGACGGATCCCGGACCCGAGTTCGACGTGCCCTCGGCCCGGTTTTTCACGGAGACGGATGCGGCGCGCACGGAGGAGGTCCGGGGGCTCGGGGAGCGCGCCCTGCTCCTCGTGGGCCTCGGGGACGGCTCGGTCGAGCTCAAAGTGCTGCACGGCGGTGCGGTGTTCACCGTCCTGGCCACCGGCACCGGCAGTGAGCCGAACACCCCGGCCGACACCGCCGCGCTCCGGGCGGCGATGGTCGAGGACGCCCGCGCGCTGATGACGGCGTTGAAGGAGTAGGTGGCGGGATGATCAGCGAGCCCGAGCTCGACGGGGCATGGGAGTCGGCGCGCCCGCCGGAGGCCGCTCAGGACGACGCGGTGCCCGCGCGGCGGCCGGGCCGGCCGTGGTGGTGGGTCGCGGTGGCCGTCGTGGTCACGTCCGCGCTGTGGGCGGGCGGGCTGTACGCCTTCGGGGACCGGATGCGGCCGGCGGGGCCGGAGGTCCGGTACGCGGTCCCGGACAACCTGTGCGAGCAGTTCGAGGCACCGGCGCTCGGGCGGGCGATGGGCGGCTTCGCGGACTCCAGCCCGAACAGGACCGGCCGGCATCCGGCCATGGACTGGGCGTCGTGCAGCTACGACGGCGGCGGCCCGGGCGGTTCGGGCGGGTTCTCCGCGGTGGTCCTGGTCGAGCTGCACAAGAAGAGCGATCCGGCGCCCGAGTTCGCGCTGGGTTCGTATGACGAACGGATCTTCGGTGCCGACGTCTCCTGGGAGGAGATGCCCGGCCTGGGGGAGCAGGCGCTGGTCCGCAGGTCCGAGGCCGGTGACGGTCTGCAGCTGCGCGTCCGTGACGGCGGCGCGGTGTTCATCGTCGAGCTGATGTTCTTCGGCACGCCGGACGCGGAGACCGACACGAGGGCGGCCCCGTCGGCACGGCCCGACCAGGACACTCTGACGGCGGCGGCCGTCGAGGACGTGCGGGCGCTGATGGCCGCGCTGCGCAAGGGCTGACAGCGCAAAGGGCCGACAGCGCAGGGGCCCCGCGACCGGAAACGGTCGCGGGGCCCCTGCGTCGTACGGGATGCCGTTACTCGCCGGCGATGGCGGCCTCGGCGTCGAGGGTGACCGCGACGGCCTGGATCACCGAGGCGATCTTGAAGGCCTCCTGGATCGTCTCGCGGTCGACGCCCGCCTTGCGCAGGACCTGCTCGTGCGAGTCCAGGCACTGGCCGCAGCCGTTGATCGCGGAGACCGCGAGGGACCACAGCTCGAAGTCGATCTTCTCCACGCCCGGGTTGCCGATGACGTTCATCCGCAGGCCCGCGCGCAGGGTGCCGTACTCCGGGTCGGAGAGCAGGTGCCGCGTGCGGTAGAAGACGTTGTTCATCGCCATGACCGCGGCGGCGGACTTGGCGGCGGTGTACGCCTCCGGCGAGAGGTTCGCCTTCGCCTCCGGCTCCAGCTCACGCAGGACGCGCGGGGAGCGGGCGGCGATCGCGCAGGACAGGACCGTGCCCCACAGCTGCTGCTGCGGGAGGTCGCTGTTGCCTATCACCGAACCGAGGTTCAGCTTCAGGTCCTTGGCGAAGTCCGGGACGGACGCCTTCAGGGAGTCGAGGGACATCCGTCACTCACCGGCCAGCAGCGCGCCGGCGTCGATCGTGGCGTCGCCCTTGTTCCAGTTGCAGGGGCACAGCTCGTCGGTCTGCAGGGCGTCGAGGACCCGCAGGACCTCCTTGGGGTTACGGCCCACGGAACCGGCGGTCACCATCGAGAACTGGATCTCGTTGTTCGGGTCGACGATGAAGACGGCGCGCATCGGCAGGCCGTCCTCGCCGAGGATGCCCAGCTCGGCGGAGAGCTCGCGCTTGATGTCCGACATCATCGGGAAGGGCAGGTCGCGCAGGTCGGCGTGGTCCTTGCGCCAGGCGTGGTGCACGTACTCGGAGTCGAGGGAGAAGCCGAGGACCTGCGCGTCACGGTCGGCGAACTCGTCGTTCAGCTTGCCGAAGGCGGCGATCTCGGTCGGGCACACGAAGGTGAAGTCGAGGGGCCACGCGAAGACGACCTTCCACTTGCCCTCGTAGGTCTTGTGGTCGATCTGCGCGAACTCGGATCCGGCCTCGAGCGAGACGCAGGCGGTCAGGTCGAAGGCGGGGAACTTGTCACCAACAGTGAGCACGCGCTCTCCTTGATCAATGGAAAATGACCCTTTTTGGGGGCATTCCGAGGGGGTTGGACGTGTCTCACATGCTGGCACAGCCTGCATTGATTATGGAAATAGCTACTCTTGCTGTGGGTGATCGGAGGTACCTATCAGTGGCTGTCGGTAATAGGGGAGCGAAGCAACCGACCCTCGCTCAGTTGCGCGCCTTCGCGGCGGTCGCCGAGCACCTGCACTTCCGTGACGCCGCCGCGGCCATCGGGATGAGCCAGCCGGCGCTCTCCGGCGCCGTCTCCGCGCTGGAGGAGGCCCTCGGCGTGCAGCTGCTGGAGCGCACCACCCGCAAGGTGCTGCTCTCCCCGGCGGGCGAGCGGATCGCCGTCAGGGCGCAGGTGGTCCTCGACGCCGTCGGCGGGCTGCTGGAGGAGGCGGAGGCGGTACGGGCCCCCTTCACCGGGGTCCTGCGGCTCGGGGTGATCCCCACCGTGGCGCCCTACCTGCTGCCGACCGTGCTCGGGCTGTTCCACCGGCGCTACCCCCGCGTGGACCTGCAGGTGCACGAGGAGCAGACGAGCTCGCTGCTGGAGGGGCTGGCTGCCGGCCGTCTGGACCTGCTCCTGCTGGCGGTGCCGCTCGGCGTACCCGGCGTGAGCGAACTTCCCCTCTTCGACGAGGACTTCGTCCTGCTCGCCCCCCGCGACCACCCCCTGGCCGGACGCCGGGACATCCCGCTCGACGAACTGCGCGACCTGCAGCTGCTGTTGCTGGACGAGGGGCACTGCCTGCGGGACCAGGCCCTGGACATCTGCCGCGAGGCCGGGCGGACCACCGGGGCCGATGTCACCACGACCGCCGCCGGACTGTCCACGCTCGTACAACTGGTCGCCGGGGGACTGGGGGTGACGCTGTTGCCCCGGACCGCGCTGCGGCTGGAGACCGCCCGCAACGAGTACCTGTCGACCGGCTCCTTCGCCGAGCCCGCGCCCTCCCGGCGGATCGCCCTGGCCATGCGCACGGGGACCGCCCGTCAGGAGGAGTTCGCCGCGATCGCCGCCGCCCTGCGCGAAGCCGTACGCCCGCTCCCGGTCTGGCCCACCGACTAGGGGGAGTCGTCGGGCCGCCGGGAACGGGCGTACGGGGTCAGGGGCGCACGGGGGTCACTCCGTGCGCAGGCCGTCCGGGCGCATCATCCGCAGCAGCGGCGGCAGGCTGAGCAGGGTCACGGCGGCCACCACGCCCGCGCCGACCCCGGTCATCCCGAGCACCGACGGCCAGTCGATCCGGACCGGCTGGGCGGCCATCCCCATCAGGACGGCACCCAGGGCGGTGCCCACCGCGGCCGCCAGCACCAGGCCCAGCACGATCGGCACGGCCGTCTGCCACAGCACCGACAGGCTCAGCGTCGAGCGCTTGGTGCCGAAGGCGACCAGCGAGGACAGCAGCCGCCGTCGCTCGCGCAGCTGCTCCAGCTGCGAGACGAACAGGCTGGCGCCGATCAGGACCAGCACGGCGGCGGCGCCGAAGAACAGCCCCGTGCGGATCGAGGAGAAGCCGGCCGCCTGCTCGGTCTGGCGCAGCGTCATCGCCGTGACGAACGGGTCCGCCTTGAAGACGGCGTTGCGCGCCCGGTCCAGGGCGTCCGGACCGGACTCGTCGACCTGCACGAAGATCCGGGCGTCCGGGAAGTCGCCCAGCTGCTTCGGCGCGGCCGACGGGGTCACCAGCAGGCCGGTGCGCAGCTGTCCGGAGGGGTCCTCCCGGGCGGGGACCGTACGGGCGCCCGCCGGGACCTGCCATTTCACCGGACCGGGCCGGTCGTCCGGCTCGGACGCGTAGCGATGGACGTTGCCGACGAACAGCTCGTCGCCGGGCTTCGCCGTGCCCCCGTAGATCCCCGTGGAGGACGGGCCGGTCAGGACGAAGGCGTCGCCCTCCGTGCAGGAGTCGAGCGTGGCGACCTCCCCGAGCGCGTCGCAGGTGCCGACGGTCACCTGCAGGGTGTCCTCCTCCGCGGGCATCCGGTGGGCGGCCTGCGCGGAGGTCAGCGGGACCGCGCGGGTGACGCCCCGTACGGAGGCGATCCGCTGCGCGAGCTCGTCGATCGTCGCGTCCGACGCGCGGTTGACCATGACGGCGACGGCGGCCCTGGAGGGGTCCTGGCCGGTCGACCTGGTGTAGTCGCCCTCGACACCCGCGAAGAGCATCTGGAGGGCGATGGCCCCGGCGACGGCCACCGCGATGCCGTTGACCAGGCGGGCGGCGCTGCCGCTGCTGACCTGGAGCCGGCGTACGGCCAGCTGCCAGGAGACCGGGCCCCCGGACATCCTCCCGACGGAACGCTCCAGCAGCCAGGGCAGCAGCACCGTGATCCCGACCAGCAGGAGCACCACGCCGCCGCTGACCTGCCACTGGTTGAACCTGCCGTGGTCGTTGCCGCGGCCGTCCATGGGCACGAGCAGACCGAGCCCGACCAGCGGGAGCAGCAGCCGCCACCAGATGCGGCGCCGGGAGGGCTTGGCCGTGCGGACGACCCCGAGCGGCTCGATGACCACACCGCGCAGCGCGAACAGGGTCACGGCCACCGCCGCCGCGGGCACCGCGACGGCGACCAGGACGGCCAGCCAGGGCGCGGGGTCGAGGTCGGCGGGGAAGACGCTGCGCTGCTGGAGGCTGACGCTTGCGACCAGGGAGCGGCCGACGGCGAAGAAGCCGGTGCCCAGCACCAGTCCCACCAGGGAGCCGGCCAGTGCCTCGCCGGCCGCGATGCGGCGCACCATCCTGCTGTCCGCGCCGACCAGCCGCAGCGCGGCGAGCCTGCGGTCGCGCCGTTCCCCGCCGAAGCGGACGGCGGTCGCGATGAACACGGCGACCGGCATCAGGAGGGCGACGAAGGTCAGGACGACCATCAGCATGAGGACGGGGTCGAGGGTGTCGCGGTCCGCCTCGTAGCCGAAGCTGGTGATGCGCTCGACGCGGTGGTCCTCGGGGCCGTTCTTGGTGAGGGTGTCGCTGCCCAGGTAGAAGAGCAGTTCGCCGGGGCCGACCAGGCCCTGGTCCCCGACGATCTCGCTGACCGGTCCGTCGAGCCGTTCGCGCAGCAGGGCGCCTTCGGAGGACTTCAGCAGCTGGTCCAGGGCGGGGGAGAGGGCCAACTCGCCCGGGCCCGGGACCTTCTTCAGGCCCGGCGGCAGCGGAGCGTCCGGGCCCTCCGCCCGCAGCACGTGCCCCTCGATGTCCTTGCGGTGGTACGTCTGTCCGATCCGGGCGTACAGCAGGGTGTCGGGTCCCGGGGCGTCGGCCGTGTCGGAGTGCATCGTCGACCGTGCGTCGCCCCGCTCGTACCGGGCGGTGAGGGCCCCGGGGATGGCGGTGCTGATCAGCAGCAGTGCGACGCCGAGACCGACGCCGACCCCGGTGAGCAGGGTGCGGATCCACCCCTCGCGGCCGCCGCCGAAGGCGAAGCGGGCGCCCATGCCGAGGTCGCGGGTCCATACCTGCAGCCGGCTCATACGATCCGCTCCATGTCGCGGGACCTGCCGTCGCGCACGACGATCTCGCGGTCGGAGTACGCGGCCACGCGCGTCTCGTGCGTGACCAGCACGACGGCGGCGTTCGCGGACCGGGCGGCCTCCGTGAGCAGTTGCATGACGAGTTCGCCGTTGAGGGAGTCGAGGGCCCCGGTGGGCTCGTCGGCGAAGATCACCCGGGGGCCGGTGACGAGGGCGCGGGCGACGGCCACCCGCTGCCCCTGGCCGCCGGATATCTCGCCGGGCCGCTTGGCGCCGAGGTCCTCCACCTGGAGCTGTTCCATCCAGTGCAGGGCGGTGCGCTCGGCCTCCTTGCGCTTGACTCCGGTCAGGCGCAGCGGGAGGGCGACGTTCTCCACGCAGGTCAGTTCCGGTACGAGCTGGCCGAACTGGAAGACGAAGCCGAACTCGGTGCGGCGCAGGGCGCTGCGCTCGGCGTCGTCCATGGAGGTGAGCTCGCGGCCGGCGTAGACGATGGAGCCGGAGTCGGGCGGGACGATCCCGGCGAGGCAGTGCAGCAGGGTGGACTTGCCGGAGCCGGAGGGGCCCATGACGGCGACGACCTCGCCGGCGTGGATGGAGAACTCGGCGCCGTCGAGGGCGTTGGTGCTCCCGTACGCCTTGCGCAGGCCGGTGGCGGCGAGCAGGGAGCCCGCCGGGGCGGCCGTCATCGGCGTACCTCCTCGGCGAGCCGGCCGAGGCGGGCGGCGGTGAGCTCCAGCCACCGCAGGTCCGCTTCGAGGTGGAACAGGGCGTGGTCGCAGACCAGCTGGTCTGCGAGGTCCCCCTTGCGCTTGCGGGTCGTCAGCACGCGCATCAGGCGCAGGTGCTCGGCCCGCTGGGTGTCCAGCAGTTCGTCGGCGCGGCGGCCGGTGAGCAGGGCGAGGACGACCTTCGTGTAGAGGGTCGAATGGAGGTACGGGTCCGGCTTCTCGGGCTGGGAGAGCCAGGCCTCGACGTCGGTGATGCCGGCGTCGGTGATGGCGTACCGCTTGCGGTCGGGGCCGCCGCCGCTCTCTATGCCGTCGACCTCGACGAGGCCGTTCTTCAGCAGCCGGGACATGGTCGAGTAGACCTGCCCGTAGGCGAGGGGGCGGTCGTGGCCGAACTTCTCGTCGAAGGCCCGCTTCAGGTCGTAGCCGTGGCGCGGGCCGGCCTCAAGGAGGCCCAGGAGGGTGTGACCGATGGACATGGAGCCGACTATACATCGCGTGTATACGTTGAGTGTATAGACCTCTGGCCTGCGGGAACGCGAAAGCCGCTCCCGTGCACGGCGCGGAAGCGGCTTTCGGCCGCGGTCAGTTCGTGGGCTTCGGCGGCCTGCCCCGGCGGGGGATGGGGCCTGGGGCCGAGGGGAGCCGGCCGGCCTCGGCGAGGGCCCGGCGGAGCAGGAACTCGATCTGCGCGTTGGCACTGCGCAGCTCCTCGCCCGCCCAGCGGGCCAGCGCGTCGTACACCTGCGGGTCGAGTCGCAGGAGCACCTGCTTGCGCGTCTGCCGGCCTGCGGGCTTCTCCTCGCCGGAGGGGGTCACTGGTAGAGGGTGCCCGTGTTGAGCACCGGCTGTGCGGCGCGGTCGCCGCACAGGACGACCATCAGGTTCGAGACCATGGCCGCCTTGCGCTCCGAGTCGAGGTCCACGATCTCCTCCTCCGCCAGCCGGGTCAGGGCGAGCTCGACCATGCCCACCGCGCCCTCCACGATCTGCTTGCGGGCCGCCACGACGGCGCCCGCCTGCTGGCGCTGGAGCATCGCGGAGGCGATCTCAGGAGCGTACGCGAGATGCGTGAACCGCGACTCGATGATCTGCACACCGGCGGCCTCCACCCGGGCGTGCAGTTCGGCCGCGAGCTTCTCGGTGATCTCCTCGGCGTTGCCGCGCAGCGACAGGCCGCCCTCCTCGTGGGCGTCGTACGGGTACTCGATCGCGATGTGCCGGACCGCGGCCTCCGTCTGCGTCTCGACGAACTCGGTGAAGTCCTCCACCTCGAACACGGCCCGCGCGGTGTCCTCGACCCGCCACACCACGACCGCCGCCAGCTCGATCGGGTTGCCGTAGGCGTCGTTGACCTTCAGGACGGCCGTCTCGTGGTTGCGCACCCGGGTGGAGATCTTCTCGCGCGAGGTCAGCGGATTGACCCAGCGCAGACCGTCGGCGCGGATGGTGCCGCGGTAGCGGCCGAAGAGCTGGACGACCCGGGCCTCGCCCGGCGCCACCGTGTTGAGACCGCTCATCGCGATCACGGACGCGAGGCCCAGGACCACGCCGGTCACGATCAGGGCCACCTTGGCCCCGGTCGCCGTCGCCACTGCACCGCCCACCACCAGACCCGCGCCCGCGAGCAGGCCGGCCAGTCCGAGCAGCAGCGCGAGTGCGCCGCCGACGCTGCGCGCGGTGAACTCCCGTACTCCGTCAGGATCGACTATGTGGTTCGTCATGGTTCGCCCCGTTTCTGTGCGCACGGCCGGTCGGGCCGGTTAGCAAAGTGATATCACTTTTTTGCGCAATGGCAACCCATCCGCTTATCTGAGCGTCGGTTCCTGTGATGTGGGTGCTGATTCTCACGTCCGAAATGACCGGAATTAGTCCGGATTGGCCAAACTTTGTCACAGCCTGCGGTGTTAGCTTTCTGAGTTGACGTCGGGGGGTAATCGAGCGGAGCGGGAGCGATGGGCCGAGCAGAAGCGCGTAAGGCGCAGCAGCAGCGCGGTGCGCGGCGGGCGCCGAGCGGACGCGCGAAGGGCGCCAAGGGAGGCGGGGGCGCCGGGAAGCGCACGGGCATACGCCGCTTCTTCACCTGGAAGAAGATGCTCGGGGCCTTCCTGGGGATGATCCTGCTCCTCATGGCCGCGGCCTTCGTCCTCTACTTCTCGGTGAACGAACCCACCGACCCGAACAAGCAGGCGACGCTCCAGAGCAACACCTACCGGTGGTCCGACGGCTCGATCATGGCCAACACCGGCAAGATGAACCGCGAGATCGTCACCCTCGACAAGATCCCGCCGGAGGTCCGCACGGCCTTCATCGCCATCGAGAACAAGTCCTTCTACCAGGACCAGGGCGTCGACCTGATGGGCGTGGCCCGAGGTCTGTTCAACACCGTCCGGGGCAAGGGCACGGCCGGCGGCTCGACGATCACTCAGCAGTACGTCAAGAACTACTACCTGACGCAGGATCAGTCGGCGACCCGCAAGCTCAGGGAACTCGTCATCTCCCTCAAGGTCGACCGGCGTATGGAGAAGGACGACATCCTCGCCGGCTACCTGAACACCAACTTCTACGGCCGCAACGCCTACGGCATCCAGGCGGCCGCCCAGGCCTTCTACGGCGTCGACGCCGGACAGCTCACCCTGGAGCAGGGCGCCTACCTGGCCGCCGTCATCCAGGCGCCGAGCCAGTACGACCTGGCGACCGCCGGACCGAACGGCACCAAGCTCGTCAACATCCGCTTCAACGCCGTCCTCGACAACATGGTCGAGATGGGCGAGCTCGACCCGGCCAAGCGCAAGACGATGACCCTCCCGCCGCCCATCAAGCCCAAGCCCCGCCCGGGCATGGAGGGGCAGAAGGGCTACCTGGTCCAGGCCGCCAACGACGAGCTGAACAAGCAGGGCGTCACCGACGCCATGATCACGGCCGGCGGCTGGAACATCACGCTCAACGTCGACAAGAACAAGCAGGGCGCGCTGGAGAAGGCGGTCCACGACGAGTTGGAGTCCAAGCTCGACCGCAAGGACACCAAGAACCGCCCGCAGGACCAGAGCGTCCAGGCCGGCGCCACCTCCGTGGACCCGAAGACCGGTGCCATCGTCGCCATGTACGGCGGCGTGGGCCTGGAGGAGAAGTCCGCGAGCAACGCCCTGCGCACCGACTACCAGCCGGGCTCGACCTTCAAGCCGATCGTGCTCGCCTCCGCCCTGGAGAACGCCTCCAACACCCAGGACGGCAAGCCGATCACTCCGAACGCGCTCTACGACGGCACGAGCAAGCGCCCGGTCGTCGGCAGCAAGATCCCGTTCAACCCGCAGAACCAGGACAACACGAACTACGGCAACCCGATGATGACGGTCCAGGAGGCG
The DNA here is from genome assembly GCF_000720645.1 of Streptomyces sp. NRRL S-378. Taxonomy (NCBI): domain Bacteria; kingdom Bacillati; phylum Actinomycetota; class Actinomycetes; order Kitasatosporales; family Streptomycetaceae; genus Streptomyces; species Streptomyces sp. NRRL S-378. Next base: position 49,216 of record NZ_JOBX01000036.1, on the reverse strand, counting down.
ACCAATTTCTCGGTGAACTCCGTCTACGCGCAGATGATCGTGGACGTCAAGCCGCCGAACGTGAAGAAGACGGCTCTGGAACTGGGCATGCAGGACCGCGAGGGCTGGCCCGAGGACAAGCCGGCCATGGCCCTGGGCACCATGAGCGCGAACACCGTCGAAATGGCCGGCGTCTACGCCACCTTCGACAACCACGGCAAGAAGGTCACGCCGACCATCATCAAGCAGGCCGAGCACAAGGACCGCGAGTTCACCCCCCAGCAGGCGGTGGGCAGCCAGGCCATCAGCCGCAAGACCGCCGACACCGTCACCAAGGTGCTCCAGGGCGTCGTGGAGGACGAGGGCGGTTCCGGCAACAAGGTCCGCAGCAGCGCCTACGAGGCGGGCGGCAAGACCGGCACCACCGAGTCCAACGTCGCGGCCTGGTTCACCGGCTACACGCCGGAGCTGGTCACCGTCGTCGCCATGTTCGGCGAGGACCCCAACAGCCACAGCCAGGTCACCCTGACCGGTACCGCCGGCCTGGGGCGCGCGGGCGGTTCCAGCTTCCCCGCCTCGATCTGGAAGGCGTACACCCTCGCCGCCCTCAAGGGCGCCAACACGGGCAAGTTCCAGCTGACCGAGGCCGAGATGGGCGCCGTGCAGACGCCGTCCCGCAGCACCTCGCCGACCGCCTCGACGACCCCGTCCTCCAGCCCGACGACCGCTACCACCAGCCCGACGCAGTCCCCGACCCAGACGTCGCCGACTCCCACCGCGACCAAGACGGGACCGACGCCCAGCGGGACGACGTCCCCGACGGCCACGGCCACCAAGACCAACGGCCCCAAGCCGCCGGACCCGCCGGTCCTGGGTGAGCACCAGAGCAGCGGCAACTGACACGGCGCCGCCCCGCAGCCGAGCAGGCTGCGGGGCGGCGCTCTTTCGTTCACCCGCGTACGGTCAGCGCCGTTCGCCCGCAGCCGGCAGCGGCAGCTCGAACCAGACGACCTTGCCGCTGCTGAGCCGGGTCGCGCCCCAGCGGCGGGCCAGCCGGTTGACCAGGAACAGGCCGCGGCCGCCCTCGTCGGTGTCCCGCGCCCGGCGCTGGCGCGGCAGCTGCGGGGAGTCGTCGCCGACCTCGCAGCGCAGCACGTCCGTCCGCAGCAGACGCAGCGTCACGGGCCGCTCCGCGTACCGGACGGCATTGGTGACCACCTCGCTCACCAACAGCTCCAGCGAGTCGCTCAGCTCCTCCAGACCCCACCGGGTCAGGGCGCGGCGGGCGAACCGCCGGGCCCGGCCCGGAGCGGTCTCCTCCGGGTCCAGGAACCAGTACGCGACGTCACTGGGCGCGATGCCGTCGAAGCGGGCCGCGAGCAGCGCGATGTCGTCGTCCCGGTCGCCCGGGCCCAGCATGTCCAGGACGTCGTCGCAGAGGGCCTCCAGCGGCGGCGGGTGGTCCAGGCCGGTCAGCTGGGCGGTGGTGGCCAGGCGTTCGCGCAGCTGCTCGATGCCGGTCCACACGTCCCGCAGCCGCGACTCCACCAGACCGTCCGTGTAGAGCAGCAGCGTGGCTCCGGCGGGCGCGTCCAGCTCCACGGCCTCGAAGTCCACGCCGCCGACGCCGATGGGGGCGCCGGGCGGTACGCGCAGCACCTCGGCCCGGCCGCCCAGGTGCAGCAGCACCGGCGGCGGGTGGCCCGCGTTGGCGATGGTGATCCGGTGCGCGACCGGGTCGTAGACGGCGTACATGCAGGTGGCCATGCGGTCCGTGCCCAGGCGCTGCGCCTGCTCGTCCAGGTGGTGCAGCACCTCGGCGGGAGGCAGGTCCAGTTGCGCGAGGGTCTGGGCGGTCGTGCGGAGCTGGCCCATGATCGCGGCGGAGGTCATGGAGTGCCCCATGACGTCGCCGACGACGAGCGCCACCCGGCTGCCGGGCAGCGGTATGGCGTCGTACCAGTCGCCGCCGACCCGGGCCGTCTCGGCCGCGGGCAGGTAGCGGGAGGCCAGCCGCACCCCGGTGGGCTGCGGCAGGCTGTCGGGCAGCATGGTGCGCTGCAGTTCGTCGGCGATGTACGCCTCGCGGCCGTAGAGGACCGCCTTGTCGATGCCGAGCGCGGTGTGGGTGGCCAGCTGGGCGGCGACCAGCAGGTCGTTCTGCTCGAAGGCCGGACGCTCGGGGCTGCGCAGGAAGACCGCGGCGCCGATCACCCGGCGGCGGCCGCGCAGGGGCGCCAGGACCGCCCGGTTGCCGCGCGGCAGCGGATGGTCCAGCCCGAGCAGCTCGGGCAGCGCCGTGCGGGCGGCGGCGGAGGACCCGAAGACGGGCCGGACGCCGCGCAGCACCTCGGCGAGCGCGCCACCGGGCCGGATCTCGCACAGCTCCGCCGCGGGCAGGTCACCCTGGGGGCCGACCAGCGGCAGCTGGCTGAAGTCGAGCTCGCCGGTGGCCCCCGCGGCCCCGGCGAGGTCCATCCCCGCGCCGATGGTGCTGCTGATGTCGGTGAGGTCGTCGATCGGCCGCAGCCGGTCGGTGCGGCGCAGCCTTAAAACGACCGGGCCGACGGGCCGTTCGTCGCCGACCGGGAGCGGGTCGCGCAGGTAGACGAGGATGGCGTCGGAGAAGGTCGGGACGGTGGCCCGGCACAGGCCGAGGACGATCTCGTCGAGGTCGATGCCGCGGGCGATCCGCCGGGTGGCGGCGCCGACGAAACGCAGCCGGTCCCCCTCGCGGCGCGCCGCGGTCGCGTCCGGGGCGCCCCCTGCCGGTGTTCCGGCCCCGCCGGCCCCCTGGAGGCCCGCAGTGCCGCCCCCGGCGCCCGCCGGGGCCGGACCGGGCCCCGCGGCGCGCACGGCGCCGTCGTGGGGCTCGGCGGCGTCCGCGGTGTTCCGGGGACGGGCGTTGTCGTGGCTCTGGCCCGGGCCGGAGCCCGCAGCGGCGGGGACCTCCGCCGACGCCGCTCCGCGAGGCCGGGGGAGCCCCGCGGCCGGGCCCGCCGCCGAGCGCGCGGCCCGCACGTCGGAAGCCGCCGCGGCGGCCGCCGCGCCCGGCTCGGCCGCGGGGCCGGCTCCGGCGCCCGTGGCATGCGTGCGTACGGCCTCGGTGGCGGCGATGGGCGCCTTGCCGTGGCCGGCCTCGTCCGTACCTCCGCCGGAGGCGACGGGCTGCGGGCCCTCCTGGGAGGTGGGGTACTCCGTCACGCGTGGAATTCCGTCCGTTTGCGCTCGATGTGCGCTGCACTCAACTCGGTCAGTCGCGGTATACCCGCTCAGCGGCCCGGGCACCATCGCCCAGAGGTTCCTCGCTCGAACTTCTCCCCCGGCCGCACGGCCGGGAGCGCCCCGGGCGGACCCCCGCCCCGTCGTCGCCTCTCGTCGTGTGTCGACCTCCGGTCAGATCCCGTGTACGGAAAGACACTTGCTGATGTGCGGCCCGACCGCACCGCCTCGAGCGCGTGACCTCGCGGAGGACGATCCTACGTTTGAACCCCGGGGGCGCATCAAGGGTCTCATGAGGTCATATGCGCCGGGGTGAGGTCCCAGTCCTCCGGCAGGGCCGGAATCCGCCAGGCCGGATCCGGCCGCCAGTCCTCCCAGCCGGCCGAGAACGGAGCGGCCCATTCCTCGATCGCCGCGACCGCCGCGCGACCGGCTTCCCGTACCCGCAGCGCCTGCTCACGGCCCATCAGGCCGGACCGCTGGGCCTGGGCGAACTCGTCCTCGTCCAGCCACTTCCAGCTGCGGTCGGGATAGACGGCGATGTCGAGGAAGTGGTCCACGGAATCCACTCCTCCGGCCCATCTGGACCGCGGCTCCTCGAGGTTCACGTACCAGTTCTTGAACTGCCAGCCCGGTCCCCAGAACAGCCAGACCGACCAGGGGTCCCCGGGGCGGGCCAGTTTCAGGACACCGCCGCCGAACCAGCGCGAGCGCACGGTGGTGCGCGGCGCGGTGTAGCGGGTGGCGAGCGGTTCCTCGTGGACGGGGGTGCCGTCGGCGAGGACCGGCTTGACGCATTCGGTGCCCGGGGCCATCCAGACGGCGAGCATCTCGTCGGTGTCCTGCACCACGGTCACCGGGCGGCAGATGTGCACCGCGCCCGTCCGCCCCGGGGTGTGGTCACGGTAGCGCCAGAGGATCCGGTCCCCGGGCGCCCAGCGCGTGCCCCGCGCGGCGCCGGTCGGCGCGCCCGGCGTCCGGCCGCCCCCGGACTCGAAGGTACCTGTCATGCGCAGATCTTAGGGCGGGGGCCCCTGCGCCCGCTGCGGTGCAGGTCACCGAGCGGTTCGGGGACGGTGAACGATCGGATCCGGCCCCCGCCCCGGGGGGTGCGGACGGCCGGTCAGGGACGCGTCATGCGCAGGACGTCCAGGGCCTCGTCGAGCTGTTCCAGGGTGAGGGCACCGCGCTCCACGTAGCCGGACTCCAGCACGACCTCCCTGATCGTCCTGCGCTCGGCGAGGGACCGCTTGGCCACCTTCGCGGCCTCCTCGTAGCCGATGTAGCGGTTGAGCGGGGTCACCACGGAGGGCGAGGACTCGGCGTACTCCCTGGCCCGGGCCTCGTCGGCGGTGATCCCGTCGACCGTGCGGTCGGCCAGCAGGCGGCTCGCGGCGGCCAGCAGCCGGATCGATTCGAGGAGGTTCCTGGCCATCACCGGGAGCATCACGTTGAGCTCGAAGTTGCCGGCGGCACCCGCCACCGCGACGGTGGCGTCGTTCCCCATGACCTGTGCGGCGACCATCAGGACGGCCTCCGGGACCACCGGATTGACCTTCCCGGGCATGATCGAGGAGCCGGGCTGGAGGTCCGGGAGGCTGATTTCGGCCAATCCGGTCCGAGGGCCCGAGGCCATCCAGCGCAGGTCGTTGCAGATCTTGGTGAGCGAGACGGCGACCGTACGGAGCATGCCCGAGGTCTCCACCAGTGCGTCCCGCGCTCCCTGGGCCTCGAAGTGGTCGCGGGCCTCGGTCAGCGGCAGTCCCGTCGCGACCGCCACCTCGGCGATCACGGCGGAGGAGAAGCCGGGCGGGGTGTTGATGCCGGTGCCCACCGCGGTTCCGCCCAGGGGGAGTTCGGCCAGACGGGGCAGGGACGAGCGCAGCCGCTCGACGCCGTAGCGGATCTGGGCCGCGTAGCCGCCGAACTCCTGGCCGAGGGTGACCGGGGTGGCGTCCATCAGGTGGGTCCGGCCCGCCTTGACCACGCGGTCGAACTCGGCCGCCTTGCGCTCCAGCGCGGCGGCGAGGTGTTCCAGGGCCGGGACCAGGTCGTTCGCGACGGCGGCGGTCGCGGCGATGTGGATGGACGACGGGAAGACGTCGTTCGAGCTCTGCGAGGCGTTGACGTGGTCGTTGGGGTGCACGTCCCGGCCGAGGCGCTCGGTGGCCAGGGTGGCGATCACCTCGTTGGTGTTCATGTTGGACGAGGTCCCGGAGCCGGTCTGGAAGACGTCCACGGGGAAGTGGTCGTCCCAGCGGCCCTCCGCCACCTCGGCGGCCGCGGACCGGATCGCGTCGGCCACGTCCTGGTCCACCACGCCGAGGCGGGCGTTCACGAGCGCCGCCGCGGCCTTGATCCGGGCGAGGGCCGCGATGTGGGCCCGCTCCAGCCGCTGCCCCGAGACGGGGAAGTTCTCCACGGCGCGCTGGGTCTGCGCCCGCCACTTGGCGTGCAGGGGCACCCGTACGTCGCCCATGGAGTCGTGCTCCGTCCGGAACTCTCCGGCCTGCTGATCGTCTGTCATGTCTGCTGCCTCCTCAAAAAAGGTGAGCAATTCTCTTGTTGGAAGTGTTCCCAACTCCCCTACTGGCCAGTAAATACCGGGGGTAACACCGATATCAGGGGAGGCGTCCATGGCACGTTCCCGCACGAGATCCACGCTCAGATCTACCTTCGCCGCCGTCGCGGCGTTCGCGGCCGCCCTGGGGGGCGTCACCGCCGTCACCCCCATGGCCCAGGCGGCCACCACCACCGGGGTCGTCAAACCCCTCCCGCCCGAGCTGGAGGCGATCCGCGCGGCCGAAGCCGTCAAGATCTACGGCGACCCGGCCGTGCGCCCCCAGGCCGACCGCAGGACCGGCCTGATCTCGCTGGGCGACAGCGAGATATCCGGCGAGGGCGTCGGCACCTACGACCCGGCGACCAACACCCCGAACAACCAGTGCCACCGCTCGCCCGACGCGGCGATCCACCGCACCGGCATCCCGGCCGACCTGACCTTCAACGTCGCCTGCTCCGGCGGCTACACCGGCAACATCAGGATCGGCGGCAGCAAGCAGTACGCCGACGAGCTGGTGCAGAGCGACAGCCTCGCCATCAAGGCCCGCAACACCAGGATCAAGATGGTCCTGCTGGTCGCCGGCGCCAACGACGACCTGCAGTTCGGCCCGGTCATGACCGACTGCGTGACCCGCTGGGTGCTCATCCAGGGCACCTGCGAGCCCAAGTACGCACCCGGCTGGCAGGCCCGCGTCGACGGCCTCAGGCCCAAGGTGGAAGCCACGGTCGCCGACCTCAGGACGGTCATGCGCGACGCCGGCTACGCCGACGCCGACTACAAACTCGTCGTGATGGGCTACCCCAGCCCCATCGGCCCCGACTTCTACGACAACCCGGACTTCCCCGGGAAGCTGCCAGGCGGCTGCGCCGGCTACGACTCGGACGCCACCTGGGGCCGCAACTACGCGGTACCCACCTTCGAGAAGGGCATGCGCGCGGCGGCCCTGGCCTCCGGCGCGATCTACCTCGACAACTCCCGCCTCTTCCACGGCCACGAGGTGTGCATGGAGGACACCTGGGCCCGCGGCCTCTACCTGGACCTCGGGGACCACTTCCCCTGGGACGAGAACACCGCCCGCCAGTCCTTCCACCCCAACTACCGCGGACACGGCGCCTTCGCGTCCTGCCTGACCCAGCTCTACGACTCGGGCCTGCGCGAGGCCTCCTGCGCCGACCCCGCGAGCACCGGCAGGCCCGTCCTCCAGGCCGGGGCCTGGGACGACAGGTTCGCACCGCTCAGGAACGAGGCCACCGGCAACTGCCTCGACTCCTCCGGCGGCTCCAGCGCCAACGGGACCAGGACCGTCGGCTGGGACTGTCACGGCGGCCGCAACCAGGGCTGGTGGTACGACACCGCCCGCAAGTCCGTCCACATCGAGCTGACCCAGGACCGCTGCCTCGACGCCCCCGGCGCGAACTACGGCTCCGGCACCGGCCTGGTCATCTGGAACTGCCACGGCGGAGCCAACCAGCAGTTCCTCCGCGACGGCGCCACCCTGCGGCCCGCCGCCGCCCCGGGCATGTGCCTGACCGTGGCCGCCGCCCACGAACCGCTGCGCCTCCAGCCCTGCAACGGATCCGCGAACCAGCGCTTCGCATGACCGGCGCTCCGCACTGACCGCCCCTCTCCCACCCGGACCCCCCACGCCCGGCCGGCGCACCCCGGCCGGGTGTCTTCCAGCGCGGCTTCAGCCCCCCGCAGCCACGATCCTGCGGCTGTCGCGCGTCCTGGGCCGCACCCACGCCCGGCACAAGGGCCCCTGCGCAGGGGCCGAGGCCCGCCTCAGCGGGCCGCCTCCAGCTGCTCGCGCACCTCGCGCGGCCGGTTGGTGATCAGGGTGTCCACCCCGAGCCGCACGCACAGCTCCACGTCCGCCGGCTCGTCCACCGTCCACACGCGTACCGCCAGCCCCTTCGCCTTCAGCCGCCCCACCAGCCCCGGGTCCCTGCGCACCAGGTCGATGCCCGGGCCGGCATGCCCCGCGAACGGCGGCCGGACCGGCCGCAGCCGGCGCTCGATCAGGTAGACGGCCGGCAGGCCCGGCGCGAGCCGGTTCAGCCTGGTCAGGGCGTTGCGCGAGAAACTCATCACCTCGACCAGCCCCGCCCGGCCGTCGGCCAGCCCGTGCTCCCTCAGGACCCGCACCAGCTCGGCCTCCAGCCTGCCGCCCGCACGGGTGGGGTGCTTGGTCTCCACGGCGAGCCCGACGGGCCGGTCGGCGGCCAGCGCCTCCTTCAGCAGGTCCTCGAAGAGCAGCACCTGCGCCCCGCGGTGCTCCGGGCCCTTCCAGCCGCCGAAGTCGAGGGCGGACAGCTCCTCGTACGTCATCTCCGAGACCACCCCGCGCCCGTCGGAGGTCCGCTCCACGCGCCGGTCGTGCACGCAGACCAGCTTGTGGTCGGCGGTGAGCCGTACGTCGCATTCGAGCGCGTCGGCACCGTCGGTGATGGCCTGCCGGTAGGCGGCGAGGGTGTGCTCGGGGTGCTCGTGGGAGGCCCCGCGATGGGCGACGACCCGGACGGCGCGGTCGGTACGGAGCTGCGTGTGCGTCATGCCCCCGACGTTATCCGCATGCGCGGGGCGCCCCCGTACCGCATGCTGCCCCGATGGCGGAACAGCAGAGGTACGGGGTCGCGCACTGCGAGCCCTGCGAGGAGTGCGTCCGGGAGGAAGGGCAGTCCGTCCAGGGCGGCGAGCTGCGCTGGGAGGCGTACGAGTCCTGCACGCGCTACCCCTTCCTGGCGTGCGACCGGGGCGCGGGCGTACCCCCGCCGTGGATCCGGGAGCGCATCCTCGCCCGGGAGGGCGCCGTCCACCTGCCGGTCGGCGGGCCCGGCGGGGTGCCGATCGCGCTGCTGCGCCGGGTGTACGGGCTGAGCATCGCAGAGGTCGTGGCCGCGCGGGAGCACGGGTACCGGGCCACCCCCGTCGAGGCCCGGTACCTGGGGGCGCCGACGACGTGACTACGGCCGCGGCCGGGGCTCCGGCCGCGGGGCGAGCGGGGCCGGGGTGACCTTGAAGCCGCCCTTGGTGACCTCGGTGAAGGGCGCCGGGGCCATGCAGGTGCCGACCGTCGGCTCGGCGACCGATCCGTCGGGCTTCACGTCGACGTTCACGATCCCCCACGAGAAGCCGACGCGGTCGGGCGCGCCGCGCTCGCCGTCCTGGACGCTCAGGCCGATCCGCCTGCCCTCCCAGCCGACGTTCGAGCTCGTGACCACCGCGGTGAGCGTGGCGGTCCTGCCGCCCGTCACCATGCAGTCCACCTCGGCCTCGGCGACGGCCGTGAAGCCCTGGTCCGGCATCGCGTGGTGGACGGTCACCCGGCCCCGTGCGTCCGTCGGCAGGCCCTGCTCCATGTTCTCGGCCTTCCGGGGCCTGCTCCAGGGCACCGACTCGGCGTCGACCGTGAAGCGGATGTCGTGCGAGGCGGGCACGTACGGGTAGTGCACCGTGCCGCCCCCGTGCACCGAGGCGACCTTCGGCGCGGCCGGCGCCGCCGGGGCGGGCGCGGCCGCCATCAAGGTGCCCAGCAGTGCGGCGGATCCGGCGACGGCCAGGGCGCGCGTACGGTTCTTCATCGTCAACTCCCGTGTTCCACAAGCATGTCGGTTACGGGAAGAGCCTCGCCGCCCACGCCCCCCGGCTCCATCTGCCGATCGGCGGAAACAGCCGAGGGGCCCTCTGCCGAACGGCAGAGGGCCCCTCACGGCCGGCGCGGTACTACAGCCCGGGACCGCGGACCGGGATGTGGGTGAACGTCGGCTCGGGAGCCGGGTTCTGGAAGAAGTCGTTGCCCTTGTCGTCGACCACGATGAAGGCCGGGAAGTCCTCGACCTCGATCTTCCAGACGGCCTCCATGCCGAGCTCCTCGTACTCCAGGACCTCGACCTTCTTGATGCAGTCCTGGGCCAGGCGCGCCGCGGGGCCGCCGATCGAGCCCAGGTAGAAGCCGCCGTGCGCGGCGCACGCGTCCGTCACCTGCTGGGAGCGGTTGCCCTTGGCCAGCATGACCTTGGAGCCGCCCGCCGCCTGGAACTGCTCGACGTAGGAGTCCATGCGGCCGGCCGTGGTCGGGCCGAAGGAGCCCGAGGCGTAGCCCTCGGGGGTCTTCGCGGGGCCGGCGTAGTAGACCGGGTGGTCCTTCAGGTACTGCGGCATGTCCGCGCCCGAGTCCAGCAGTTCCTTGATCTTGGCGTGCGCGATGTCGCGCGCCACGACCAGCGGGCCGGTCAGCGACAGGCGGGTCTTGACCGGGTGCTCGGTCAGAGTCGCGAGGATCTCGTCCATCGGCTGGTTCAGGTCGATGGAGACGACGTCCGAGGACTCGGAGAGGTGCTCGTCCGTGGTGTCGGGCAGGAAACGGGCCGGGTCGCGCTCCAGCTGCTCCAGGAAGACGCCCTCGGCGGTGATCTTCGCGGTGGCCTGGCGGTCCGCCGAGCAGGAGACGGCGATCGCGACGGGCAGCGAGGCGCCGTGGCGGGGCAGGCGCACGACGCGGACGTCGTGGCAGAAGTACTTGCCGCCGAACTGCGCGCCGATGCCGATCTTCTGGGTGAGCTCGAAGACCTGCTGCTCCAGGGCCTCGTCGCGGAAGCCGTGGCCCAGCGGCGAGCCCTCGCGCGGCAGCTCGTCCAGGTAGTGAGCGGAGGCGTACTTCGCGGTCTTCAGCGCGTGCTCGGCGGAGGTGCCGCCGACCACGATCGCCAGGTGGTACGGCGGGCAGGCCGCCGTGCCGAGCGAGCGGATCTTCTCCTCCAGGAACTTCATCATGGAGGCCTCGTTGAGGACCGCCTTGGTCTCCTGGTAGAGGAAGGACTTGTTGGCGGAGCCGCCGCCCTTGGCCATGAAGAGGAACTTGTACGCGCCGCCGTCGGTCGCGTACAGCTCGATCTGCGCGGGCAGGTTCGAGCCGGTGTTCTTCTCCTCCCACATGGTGAGGGGCGCCATCTGCGAGTAGCGCAGGTTCAGGCGGGTGTAGGCGTCGTAGATGCCGCGCGAGAGGGCCGCCTCGTCGCCGCCCTCGGTCAGGACGTTCTGGCCGCGCTTGCCCATGACGATCGCCGTGCCCGTGTCCTGGCACATCGGCAGGACGCCGGCCGCCGCGATGTTGGCGTTCTTCAGCAGGTCCAGGGCGACGAACTTGTCGTTCGAGGAGGCCTCGGGGTCGTCGATGATGCGGCGCAGCTGCGCGAGGTGCGCGGGGCGCAGGAAGTGCTGGATGTCGTGGATGGCCTCTTCGGCGAGCTTGCGCAGCGCCTCAGGCTCGACCTTGAGGAACGTACGGCCGTCCGCCTCGAAGGTGGAGACGCCCTCGGCGGTCACCAGCCGGTAGGGGGTGGTGTCCTCGCCCAGGGGCAGCAGGTCGGTGTACGCGAACTCCGGCATTGGGGCCATTCCTCACTCGGCAGACAGCACTGACGACCACATTGGCAGCGCAGTCCACCAGCGTAGAACCTCTCGCCCGGCCTGTGTTTGTGAGGTAAGGCTCACTCGGGGTCCACCGGGGCCCGCTCGGGGTCAGGTCCGGGTCGGCTCCGGGTCGGCTCCGGGTCCACTCGGGGTCGCTCGGTAGTATCGCGATCTATCGTGTCTCGCTATGCTGGCGTCGTGGACCTGGAAAAGCACCCCTCCGCCCCCGCGCCGGCCCCCGCCGGGCTGCGCGCCTCCGACGCCGACCGGGACCGGATCGCACAGATCCTCGGCGACGCCCTCGCCGAGGGCAGGCTGACCGCCGAGGAGCACTCCGAGCGCCTGGACACGCTGTACGCCGTCAAGACGGTCGGCGAGCTGGAAGTTCTCGTAGGGGATCTGCCCGCACCCGGCGGTGCCCATGCCGCGCCACAGCCGGCGTCCGCATCCACGTACCCAGGGGCCGTCGGCCCGGCCGCCGAGACCATCGTCGCCGTGTGCAGCAGTTCCAGCCGCAAGGGCCGCTGGCGGCCGGGCGCGCACACCCGCGCGGTCTCGGTCATGGGCGACATCACCATCGACCTCACCCAGGCGGTCTTCGAGCAGCAGGTCACCGAGATCAACGTGACCTCCGTCCTCGGCAACGTGGAGATCCTGGTCCCGGAGAACGTCACCCTGCGCGGCTACGGCAGCGGGGTCCTCGGCAACTTCGACGTGCGCGGCGAGAGCCGCGGGGAGACCGACCCGCAGGCGCCCGTGGTGATCGTCCGCGGCTTCTCCCTCCTCGGCAACATCGAGGCCCGGCCCAGGATGGGCGCCCGCCTGGTCGACCTGGCGAACAAGCCGCGCAAGCACCTCGACGGCTGACGCGAGGGCCGGTGCGAGGGCTGACGTGACGGCCGGCGCGGCCGCCGGCGCGTTGCCGCCCCGGCGGCCGGTACGGGCGGTGGTGCGCCGCATCCGGATGCGGAGGGTCTCGTTTCGGACGAACCCCGGGCGCCCCGTGGCACACAGTGCATAGGGGGGCGTACAGCGGGTAGGGACAGGTGCGTCGTCTCTCGCTCACGTATACGTCGTCAGGAGTAGACCGTGCCGCATCCGCCGCATCAGTCCCTGCAGGTAGCCGCCGTGAAGAGCCTTCAGGGTCCTGGGGCGAGCCCGTCGGCCGTGCCGAAGCCGCGGGTGCCGGCCAGGGCGGCGGAGGACGGCCCATGGCACGCGGAGGCGGTGTGCCGCCGGGACGAGGCGGGACTGTTCTTCGCCCCGTCCAAGGAGCCGACGGCCGCCCGGCTGTCCCGCGAGGAGGCCGCCAAGCGCGTCTGCGCCCGCTGCCCGGTGATGGTCGCCTGCCGCGAGCACGCGCTGCTTCAGCCCGAGCCGTACGGGGTCTGGGGCGGGCTCACCGCGGCCGAGCGCCGGGTGGTGCTGGCGCGGATGCGCCGCAGGTCCGCCGAGCTGCGGCAGGCCCCCGGCGCGGGGTCGATAGCCGCGGCGGGCTGAGCCCGCCACCGCCGTGGCCGGGCGGCCGTGGTCCGCGTCTGAGGTACGTGCGTACGTACCTCACGGGCGCCCCGTGCGTCCCCCGCACCTCGCACGCGGACACGCGAGAGGGGCGGTCACCCCCGCACACGGTGACCGCCCCTCTCGCGTTGTGCCCCCGCCTCCTACTGCGCGCGGTCGAAGTCGATCGCGCTGTAGGCGCGCAGCTTCGACAGGCGGTGCGTGGAGTCGATCTTCCGGATGGTGCCGGACTTGGAGCGCATGACCAGCGAGGACGTCGTCGCGGTCTGGGAGCGGTAGTGGACGCCGCGCAGCAGCTCGCCGTCGGTGATGCCGGTGGCGACGAAGAAGACGTTGTCGCCCGAGACCAGGTCGGTGGTGGTGAGCACCCGGTCCAGGTCGTGCCCGGCGTCGATGGCCTTCTGGCGCTCGGCGTCGTCCTTGGGCCACAGCTTGCCCTGGATCACGCCGCCCAGGCACTTGATGGCACAGGCCGAGATGATGCCCTCGGGGGTGCCGCCGATGCCCAGGAGCAGGTCCACGCCGGTGCCCTCGCGGGCGGCCATGATGGAGCCGGCCACGTCTCCGTCGGAGATGAACTTGATGCGCGCACCGGTCTCGCGGATCTCCCGGACGATGCCCTCGTGGCGGGGGCGGTCCAGGATGACGACCGTGACGTCCTCGGCGTGCATGCCCTTGGCCTTGGCGACCCGGCGGATGTTGACCGAGACCGGGGCGTTGATGTCGACGAAGTCGGCCGCCTCGGGGCCGGTGACCAGCTTGTCCATGTAGAACACGGCGGACGGGTCGAACATCGTGCCGCGGTCGGCGGCCGCCAGGACGGCGATGGCGTTCGGCATGCCCTTGGCGTTCAGGGTGGTGCCGTCGATCGGGTCGACGGCGATGTCGACCTCGGCGCCCGTGCCGTCGCCGACCTGCTCCCCGTTGAAGAGCATCGGGGCTTCGTCCTTCTCGCCCTCGCCGATGACGACGACGCCGTTCATCGAGACGGTGGAGATCAGGGTCCTCATCGCGTTGACCGCGGCGCCGTCCGCGCCGATCTTGTCACCGCGGCCGACCCACCGGCCGGCGGCCATGGCGGCCGCCTCGGTGACCCGTACGAGTTCGAGCGCGAGGTTGCGGTCGGGGGCCTCCGGGGAGACTTCGAGCTGGGGCGGCAGGTTGTGCTCGGTCATCGGAGCGCACCTTTCTGTACGGCGACGGCCGGAAGTGAGGGTGCTGGAACTCTATCGGTACGTCGACATATTGAGCAGGGCGGGTCACGTATGAGCGGAATATCGGTCATTCGATTGTCCTGAGCGGACGCCTTGCGACGGGTGCGGCGACCGGGCGGGGGAGCCCGGCAGCGCGCGGGGCGGGGCGCTCGGCGGGTAGGCGCGGATCCCCGGCGGGTCCCCGGCCCGTACTCGGCGGCCGACTCAAGAGTGCGCCGCGCGGCGCGCCCGCGCGACCCCGGCGGTGATCGCCCCCCGGCGATACGGGACGATGGTGCCGTGGCAGGTATGAAAGGCAAGCAGACGATCTGGGACATGGTCCGGTCGCTGGCGGTGATCGGTGTCGTCGTCGCCGGGATCTACCTCTTCGTCCCGCATGACGACAAGGCCGATCCCACGCGCACGGTCGACTACCGGGTGGAGACCATCACGGCCCGGCGCGCCGCCCCGTACCCGGTGGCCGCCCCCGTGGGCCTCCCGGAGCAGTGGCGGGCGACCTCGGTGACGTACGAGCGCAAGAAGGCCGACGCCTGGCACCTGGGCTTCCTCGACCCGGAGCGGCAGTACGCGGCGGTGGAGCAGTCCACCGACACCTCCGTGAAGTACCTGGAGCGGGTCACCCGGAGCGCCACGGCCTCCGGCCGGACGCAGCAGGTCGGCGACACGTCCTGGGAGCGCTGGGAAGGCGAGAAGTACGACGCCCTCGTGCGGCGGGAGCAGGGCTACGTCACGGTGGTGACCGGCACGGCCTCCTTCGAGCAGCTCGGCAAGCTGGCGTCGGCACTGGAGTTCAAGCAGGGCCGCTAGGGGGCCCGGAGGTGGCCTGGGAGGCGGCCTCCGAGCGGCCTCGGAAGGGTCCGGGGGCGGTCCGCGGGGCGGTTCAGGGCGCGTCCTCGGCGGCGCGGCCCTCACCGGCCATGAACCGCCAGACCAGGGCGTGCCCCAGCACGATCAGGCCGATCAGCATCAGCGCCTCGGCCTGGATGGGCCGCAGCCCGAAGGGCTCGGCGAGCTCCGGGAAGGCGCCGACCACCGCGATCAGGGCGTAGAGGAGCGCGGCCGCGGCCTGCTGCCAGATCAGGAAGCGGTCACCGCGCGCCCGGGCCAGCAGCCGCAGCGTGCAGACGCAGCCGACCACCGCGAGGACGATGAAGGCCGCCCGCCAGACCTGCGGCTGCTCGGTGCCGCCGATCTGGGCGAACAGGCCCATCAGCGCGGGCAGCAGGAACGACAGGTAGATCCCGCCCACGACGCGCCGCAGGGCGGGTTCGCGCATCCAGTCGTGGTGGCTCTGGACGACGTTCCACCAGAGGCCGACCAGTGTGAAGCAGGTGGCGGAGAACAGGGCGTAGAAGGTGCTGACGTCCATGGATGACGAGGGTGGCAGCAATCCCGTCGGCCGGGCCCGTCCCACGCCCGTGGCCGCCCCGGATCCGCCGGTACGGCCCAGACGGGCGGGGCGGGCGGGGCGGACGAGGCGGACGTGCACGAAGGGCCGTGGCTCCCGGTGATCCGGGGGCCACGGCCCTTGTCGCGTACCTCGCGTACCTCGCGTACCTCGCGTACCTCGCGTAGCCGCGGAGGCGATCAGACGGTGGTGATGACCTCGTCGAAGGCCAGGCGCGGGGAGCGGTCGAACCAGGCACCCTCGGCGGCCGGCTTGCCGATGTTGACGACCATGATCGGGGTGTGGTCGGCGTCCAGGAACTCCTTCTGGATGCCGGCGAAGTCGGCACCGGTCATCGGGCCCGCGGCCAGGCCGGCGGCGCGGATGCCGATGATGAAGTACGCGGCCTGCAGTGCGGAGTTCAGCAGTGCGGACTGCTCGCGGACCGGGCGCTCGGAGAAGAACGCGTCCTTGGCCTGCGGGAAGTGCGGCAGCAGCTGCGGGAGCTCCTCGTGGAACTCGTTGTCCGCCGAGAGGATCGCGACCAGCGGGGCGGTCGCGGTCTTGGCGTCGTTGCCCGGGGCCATGTGCTTGACGAGGCGCTCGCGGGCCTCGGGGGAGCGGACCAGGGTGATGCGCAGGGGGGTCTGGTTGAAGGCGGTCGGGCCGAACTTCACCAAGTCGTAGATCGCCTGGACCTGCTCCTCGGTCACCGGCTCGTCGGAGAACGAGTTGGCGGTGCGGGCCTCCCGGAACAGCAGGTCCTGCGCGGCGGAGTCAAGTACGAGAGACATCGGGAAAGCCTTCTTCCATGCAGAGGTGGAGCGATGTCCACGACTCTACGGCGGAAGTAGATTAACTTTCAACTAAACCCGTGGGGTCGTGACCGGGCTCACTCCTCCCCGGCGGCCTCGCGCGCCGCCAGCGCCGAGTCCAGCCGGGCCCGGGCCCCCTCCAGCCAGTGCCGGCACACCTTCGCCAGCTCCTCGCCGCGCTCCCAGAGCGCGAGGGACTCCTCCAGCGAGGTCCCCCCGGCCTCCAGCTTGCGGACCACCTCGATGAGCTCGTCGCGGGCCTGCTCGTACCCCAGCGCCGTATCGGCCTCTGCCATTCCCTTGTCCATCCTCTGTGTGTTGTGCGACCACGTGATCGCGGCCGTGTGGCGTTACTGCGAAGGTTCGCCCGCCTCGGCCGCCTCGGCCACGTCTGCGGTGTCCGGCGCCTCCGGCGCGGCCGTCGGGCAGACCTCCACGGAGAACGTGCCCTCCGCCACCCGTGCGCGCAGCACCTCCCGCGCCGACACCTCCTGCGGCGAGCGCACCACGTGGCCGTCCGCCCGCTGCAGTACGGCGTACCCGCGCTCCAGCGTCGCGGCCGGCGACAGCGCCACCACCCGGGCCAGCGTGTGGGCGAGTTCGGAGTCGGCCCGGTCCAGCAGGTGCCCCAGCGTGCGCCTGCTGCGTGCCAGCAGCGCGTCCAGCTCGTCCTCCCGCAGCTCCACCATGCGCTGCGGATGGACGAACACCGGCCGGGCCAGCGCGTGCGCGAGCCCCCGCTCCTCCCGGTCGAGCAGGGAACTCACCGCGCGCAGCCCCCGCCCCTGCAACTGGCGTACGCGCTCCAGCTCCTCGCCGACGTCCGGGACCACCTTCTTCGCCGCGTCCGTGGGCGTGGACGCCCGCAGGTCCGCGACCAGGTCCAGCAGCGGCGAGTCCGGCTCGTGGCCGATCGCCGACACCACCGGGGTACGGGCCGCGGCGACGGCCCGTACGACCTCCTCGTCGGAGAAGGGCAGCAGGTCCTCGACGCTGCCGCCGCCGCGCGCCACGATGATCACGTCGACCTCGTCCATGGCGTCGAGCTCCTTGACCGCCCGGACCACCTGCGGCACGGCGTGCACGCCCTGCACGGCGACGTTGCGGACCTCGAAGCGGACCGCCGGCCAGCGGCGCCGGGCGTTCTCCAGGACGTCCCGCTCGGCCGCCGACGCCCGCCCGACCACCAGCCCGACCAGCTGCGGCAGGAAGGGCAGCGGCTTCTTGCGCTCCAGGGCGAAGAGCCCCTCGGCCGCCAGGGACCGCTTGAGCCGCTCCAGCCGGGCCAGCAACTCACCGATGCCGACCGGCCGTATCTCCGTCGCCCGCAAGGACAGCTGCCCGCGCGGGGCGTACCACTCGGGCTTGGCCAGCAGGACGACCCGCGCGCCCTCGGAGACGACGTCCGCGACCTCGTCGTAGACCTGGCGGAAGCAGGTCACGCTCACCGAGATGTCGTGCGACGGGTCGCGCAGCGTCAGGAAGACCACCCCCGCCCCCGGCCGCCGCGAGAGCTGCGTGATCTGCCCCTCCACCCACACCTGGCCGAGCCGCTCGATCCAGCCCCCGATGAGCCGGGACACCTGGCCCACCGGCAACGGCGCCTCGGCCGACGTATTCAGACCCATGTGCGCAGGCTATCCGGCCCCGCCGACAGCACGTCAGGCTCCCGCACCAGTGTCGGAACCCGAACCCCCCGCACCTCCCGAACCCCAGCCCCTCAGGCACCCTGCGCCCCAGCCCCTCAGGCACCCTTCGCCCCAGACCTAAGGCACCCTGCGCCCCAGACCTAAGGCACCCTGCGCCCCAGCCCCTCAGGCACCCTGCGCCCTGGGCCCGGCCACGAGCGCCCTGCGGTCCGGGTCTCGTGCCGCCCTGGGCGTCGGCGCGGTCCGGGCCTCCTGCGTTCCCGGGCGTCGGCGCGGTCCGGGCCTCCTACGGCCCTGGGCGTTGCCGCAGCTCTGGGCTTCCGCCGGCCTCGGCTCCCGCTGCCCTCGGGCCGACGGGTCGGTGCCCTCCCGAGGGTCCGGACGTCCCCGCGGCCCCAGGTGCTCCTGTCGTCAGGGTCGTGCCGTCCCGGGCGCCCTCCGCGGCTCCGGCACGTCCCTCGGGGTCCCGCCCTACTCGCCCTCCCCGGTCGTTCCCGCGGCCGCGGCCGCGGCCACGGTGGGGCGACGGCCGCGTTGGGCGAGGAGCAGGGCCAGGCCTGCCGCCAGCCAGACCGCGCCCACCACCTGCGCCGCGCGGGACGCCCCGACGATCACCGCCACCGTCACCACCGCCCCGAGCGCCGGCACCACCAGGTGCTTCCACCAGTTCGGCCGCCCCTCCCGCCGCCGGACCACGAACCAGCCCACCACCGAGGCGTGCAGCAGGGTGAAGGCCACCAGCGCCCCGACGTCCACGACGGACACCAGGTGGTCCAGCCCGTCGTCGCGCCGCGCCGCCCACACCGCGGCGACCAGCGTCACCGTCGCCGCCACCAGCAGGGCGGCCCGCGGGGTGCCGTCCGAGGTCCGCGCCAGCGCCCGCGGCAGCCGCCGCTCCCGGGCCATCGCGAACACCAGCCGGCCGGCCGCCGCCTGCCCCGCCAGGGCGGCGAACGCGGCCCCGACCGCCTTGCTCACCGCCACCAGGTCGTGCAGCCAGAAGCCGACCGAGGACTCCGCCGCCGTGTAGAAGGCCGGGCCCTGCTGCACCGGATCCGCCCGCAGCTCCGCCGAGGAGACCGGCATCAGCAGCGCCGCCAGACCGCTCTGCACGACGAACAGCGTTCCGGCCAGCGCCAGACAGCACAGCAGCGCCCGCGCCACCCGCTCCGATCCCCCCGTCGCCTCCTCGGCGAAGGAGGCGATGGCGTCGAAGCCCAGGTAGGACAGGACCGCGATGGAGACCGCACCCAGCACCGCCCCCGTGCTGAAGCCGAGCGAGCCGTCACCGGTCAGCGGCGAGAGCCAGCCGCGCCGGGGGCCGTCCTGGACCAGCACGGCCACCGCCGCCACCACGAACACCAGCAGGACCAGCACCTCCAGGACCAGCACGGCCAACCCCACCCGCGCGGCCACCCGTACGCCCCACAGGTTGAGCCCGGTGGTCACCACCACGGCCAGGGCCGTCCACACCCACCGGGAGACCTCCGGGACCAGCGCGTTCATCGCGATCCCCGAGAACAGGTACGCGACCGCGGGGATCAGCAGGTAGTCCAGCATCGCCATCCACCCCGCGATCAGCCCCGGCCCCTCGCCCAGGCCCTTGCGGGCGTAGGTGAAGACCGACCCGGCCTGGGGGGCGACCCGCACCATCTGCGCGTAGGAGAACGCCGTGAAGGCCATCGCGACCGTCGCGACGAGGTAGACGAGCGCGACGGCACCGTGCGACGCGGCGTCGAGCGTGCCGAAGACTCCGACCGGCGCCATCGGGGCGATGAACAGCAGCCCGTAGACGACCAGGTCCCGGAAGCCGAGACTCCGCCGCAGCGCCGCGGACGCCGGGGCGCTGCTGGAATCCGTGGCGGACGCCATCAGTCCTCCGGGTGATGGGTGGGACGTTCTTGCGGAGCCCCCCGGTCAGTCTGTGCCGAACGGGCGACGTTCGGCCTGCTGGAGACCCCCGTACGATGGAGCACATGACTGCTCCCGCCCCTGCTCCCGCTTCCCGCCGTGTCCTGCTCGCCGCGCCCCGCGGCTACTGCGCGGGCGTCGACCGAGCCGTGATCGCCGTCGAGAAAGCCCTTGAGCAGTACGGGGCGCCGGTGTACGTCCGTCACGAGATCGTGCACAACAAGTACGTCGTCCAGACCCTGGAGCGGAAGGGCGCCATCTTCGTCGAGCGGACGGAGGAGGTGCCCGAGGGCAACATCGTGATGTTCTCCGCCCACGGCGTCGCCCCGGTCGTGCACGAGGAGGCGGCGCGCGGCAGGCTCGCGACGATCGACGCGACCTGTCCGCTGGTCACCAAGGTGCACAAGGAAGCCATCCGGTACGCGAACGAGGACTTCGACATCCTCCTCATCGGCCACGAGGGCCACGAGGAGGTCATCGGCACCTCCGGCGAGGCCCCGGACCACATCACCATCGTCGACGGCCCGCACGACGTGGAGAAGGTCACCGTCCGTGACGAGTCGAAGGTCGTCTGGCTCTCGCAGACCACGCTGTCGGTCGACGAGACCATGGAGACCGTCGACGCGCTGAAGACCAAGTTCCCGCTGCTCGTTTCGCCGCCGAGCGACGACATCTGCTACGCCACCTCGAACCGGCAGGCCGCCGTCAAGGTGATGGGCGCGGACTCCGACCTGGTCATCGTCGTCGGCTCGAAGAACTCCTCGAACTCGATCCGGCTGGTCGAGGTCGCCAAGGACGCCGGTGCGAAGGCCGCGTACCTCGTCGACTTCGCGAGCGAGATCGACGAGGCCTGGCTGGAGGGCGTCGCCACCGTCGGCCTCACCTCGGGCGCCTCGGTGCCGGAGGTCCTGGTCGAGGAGGTCCTGGAATGGCTGGCCGCGCGCGGCTACGCCGACGTGGAGATCGTCAAGACGGCGGAGGAGCACATCACCTTCTCCCTGCCCAAGGAACTCCGCCGTGACCTGCGCGCCGAAGCCGCGGAACTGGTCGCCGACAAGTAACTCCTTTCGTACGGTATGTCCATGCAGATCTTCGGCGTGGACATCGGCGGATCCGGGATCAAGGGCGCTCCCGTGGACCTGGAGCGAGGCGACCTGGCGCAGGAGCGCCACAAAGTGCTCACACCACAGCCGGCCACCCCCGACGGGGTGGCCGGCTGCGTCGTCGAGGTGGTGCGCCACTTCGGCTGGGACGGCCCGGTCGGGGTGACGTTCCCCGGCGTGGTCACGGGCGGGGTCACCCGCACGGCGGCCAACATGGACAAGTCCTGGATCGGCGTCGACACGGCGGCGCTGCTCTCGCGCGAACTCGGCGGGCAGCCGGTCACGGTGCTGAACGACGCCGACGCGGCGGGCGTCGCGGAGATGACGTACGGGGCCGGACGCGGGCGCGGCGGCACGGTACTCCTGCTCACCCTCGGCACGGGCATCGGGAGCGCGCTCTTCACGGACGGACGGCTGGTCCCGAACACGGAGCTGGGCCACCTGGAGCTGAAGGGGCACGACGCGGAGACGCGGGCCTCGGTGAAGGCCAAGGAGGAGGGGGACCTCACCTGGGAGCGCTGGGCGCACCGGCTGAGCAAGTACATGCAGCACGTGGAGATGCTCTTCTCCCCGGACCTCTTCATCATCGGCGGCGGCGTCAGCCGCAAGCCGGAGAAGTTCCTGCCCCTGATCGAGGGCGTGCGGGCCGAGATCGTCCCGGCGGCACTGCAGAACAACGCGGGCATCGTCGGAGCGGCGATGGCGGCGAAGAGGTAGGCGGGTCCTGGCCGTGCCCTCCGTCGGGCGGCGCGACGGGGGAGGCGGGTCCTGGCCGTGTCCTCCGTCGCGCCGCCTGACGGGGGAGGCGGGTCCTGGCCGTGCCCTCCGTCAGGCGGCGCGACGGGGGAGGCGGCGCCGGCCGATGAGCACCGCCTTGCGCACCAGCGCGATGAGAGCGGCCACGAGCGTCCCCGCGTACAGCCAGCCGGCGTGCAGGGACAGCGCGGAGACCAGCCCCATCAGCTGGCCGCCGAAGCCGCCGGAGCCGCCCGAGATGGGCCACACTCCGGCGGCGAAGGCGATGGGGACGCCGATCGGCGCGGTGATCAGGTCGGCGGGCCGCACCCAGAGCGCGGTGACGGCCGCGACGGGCGGGAAGAGCAGCCCGTAGACGAAGAGCGAGGAGCCGAACAGCAGCGCACAGATCCCGGCGACGAGCACCATGGAGGCGCACGCGAAGAGCCCGCCGCCGAGGCCGGTCAGCCGGGGGCGGGGCATGCGCCCACGGCGTACGGGCGCCGGCCGGGGGGCGCCGCCGTGCTGGGCGGGCACGCCCGTGGGCCGCGGGCCCCGGCGCTGGGCCGGGGGTCGCTGCGGGTGAGGGGCCGGTCGCGTCCTGTATTGCTCCACCCCACCAAATTAGGCGGGAGGGCGGCCGGAACCGGGCCCGGACACGCGTACATCGACCGCCACTCATCGGAAAGTAAACTGTCCGGTGGCCCACTCCCGGGCCGCCGCCCCCTCCAGCTACGGGAAGTCGCCAACGTGTCGCTCACGATCGGAATCGTCGGCCTGCCGAATGTCGGCAAGTCGACCCTGTTCAACGCCCTGACCAAGAACGACGTGCTGGCGGCCAACTACCCGTTCGCCACCATCGAGCCGAACGTCGGCGTCGTCGGCGTGCCTGACCCCCGTCTGGCCGTCCTCGCGGGCATCTTCGGCTCCCAGCGGGTCCTCCCGGCGACCGTCGACTTCGTCGACATCGCGGGCATCGTGCGCGGCGCCTCGGAGGGTGAGGGCCTGGGCAACAAGTTCCTCGCGAACATCCGCGAGTCGGACGCCATCTGCCAGGTCATCCGTGCCTTCAAGGACGAGAACGTCGTCCACGTCGACGGCAAGGTCTCGCCGAAGGACGACATCGAGACGATCAACACCGAGCTGATCCTCGCCGACCTCCAGTCCATCGAGAAGGCCGAGCCGCGCCTGACGAAGGAGTCCCGCCTCCAGAAGGACAAGGTCGCGGTCCTCGCGGCCGTCGTCGAGGCCAAGAAGATCCTCGAAGCCGGCGACACCCTCTTCTCGAAGGGCATCACGAAGGGCACGGAGCAGGGCGACCTCCTCCACGAGCTCCACCTGCTCACCACGAAGCCCTTCCTCTACGTCTTCAACGTGGACGAGGACGAGCTGACGGACGACGCCTTCAAGGCGGAGCAGTCGGCGCTGGTCGCCCCGGCCGAGGCGATCTTCCTCAACGCCAAGCTGGAGCAGGACCTCTCCGAGCTGGACGACGAGGAGGCCCTGGAGCTCCTGCAGTCGGTCGGCCAGGACGAGCCCGGTCTCGCCACCCTCGGCCGCGTCGGCTTCGCCACGCTGGGCCTGCAGACCTACCTGACGGCCGGCCCGAAGGAAACCCGCGCCTGGACCATCAAGCAGGGCGCGACGGCCCCCGAGGCGGCCGGCGTGATCCACACCGACTTCCAGCGCGGCTTCATCAAGGCCGAGGTCATCTCCTTCGCGGACCTGGTCGACTGCGGTTCGGTGGCCGAAGCCCGCGCCAAGGGCAAGGCCCGCATGGAGGGCAAGGACTACGTCATGCAGGACGGCGACGTGGTGGAGTTCCGCTTCAACGTCTAATACGTTCGGCGGAAGGCCGTCTGACCTGCGGCGGAGCGGGTTGGGCGGCCTTTGCGGTCCGCGCAGAGTCCGCAGCGTGCTGACTTAGGTCAGCGCGCGGGGGCTACGCCGCTTCGTCGACCTGTGGCCGGGCATCGGCGGACCGGTCCGCGTACGCCTTGTCGACGGCGGCCCGGGTCCGCTCCTCGGAGTCGGGCCACAGGTGGGTGTAGATGTTCAGCGTCATGGCCGCGTTGGTGTGGCCGAGGCGCTCGGAGACCGTCTTCACGGACTCGCCGTGCTTGATCAGTAGGCTGGCGTAGTGGTGCCGGAGGGCGTGGGGTCCGGTGCCCTTCGCTATGCCGGCCTTCGCGCAGGCGGGCCGCCAGGACCCGTCCATGAAGTGCGTGTAGACCACGGGGCCGCCCTGCGGCGCCGTGAAGATCCAGCCCTCGGGCCCATCGGCGGGGAAGTCCCGCAGGTGGGCCTTCATCGCATCCACCGCCATGCGGGGGAGCGGGACCGTGCGGTGCGAGCGAGCGGTCTTGGGCGGGCAGACGTACACGCCGTGCTTGGCGGTCTGCTGGATCTGCTGCTCGACCGAGACGGTCGCGTGCAGCAGGTCCACGTGCCGGAGCTGGAGACCGAAGAGCTCGCCTGGGCGGAGCCCGGTGGCCGCGCCGAGCAGCACGAGGCCCTCGTAGCGGGCGGGAATCTCCTCGGACAGCGTCCGTACCTGCTCGACGGCCAGCGGCACGACCTTCTTCCGGGGCACTGAGGGCAGCTTCGCCTCGGCACACGGGTTGTGAGGGATCATCCGGTCAGGGACGGCCGCCCGGAAGACGGCGTTGACCGTGTTGAAGACCGTCCGTGAGGTGCTGGCGGCCAGCCCGTGCGTGGTGGTCAGGCTGGTGATCCAGCTCTGTACATCGACGGGCTTGATTGCGCCGAGCGCCCGCTTCTCCCAGGCCGGGTAGACGTAACAGCGCAGGTGCTGGGCCACCGCCTTGGCCGTGGAAGGCCGGTGCGGCTGGATGCCCCGCCACTCCTCCGCGTACTCCTTGAATGGCTTCTTCGCCGACCGCGGGTCGACGTACTGGCCGGTGACCAGGCTGGCCGTGACCTCGTCGATCCATCGCTGGGCGTCGACCTTGCGGTCGAAGTGGCGGGCGTGCTCCTTGCCGTCGAGGTCGCGGTAGCGGGCTCGCCATTTGCCGTTGGGGCGCTTCTGGATGTTGGCCAAGCGGCTTCTCCTTCGTGTCGGTTGTCAGTAGTGGCCACCGTCCTCGATGTCGCTGCTGAGCGTGCGAGCATCCCGCTCGTCGCCCATGAGGCGGAGGCACTGCTCGTGGATGGCTCCCGAGCTGTCGGGATGGGTCTTGATGTGGTCGGAGATGGCGACCACGGCGTGATGGAGACGGTCGCGTGCGTCGCGGGTCTCGTAGAACGCTTCGACGGCTTCTTGGACGAGCCGCCGACTGTCGATGTCGAGCCCTTCCGGGGGCGGGGACATCAGCTCTTCGAGGGGAAGCTCGAAGACACGGGAGAAGGCGAGGGCCTCGTCGAGGTTGATGCGCCGGCGGGGGGTGCCGTTCTCGATGCGCCAGACAGCGGTCTGGTTCATCTTCACCCCGGCCCGCGTGACCCGTTCCGCCAGTTCCGTCGTGCTCCATCCCCTGACCTCGCGCTCCAGGGCGACGCGTGCGGCCACGTTCCCCTCGCTGTAGAGCAGCGGCACCTCGCCGGACTCGGGCCTGTCGCCTGCCATCGCACCTCCATCGCAACCATTCTCGCTATGCAGATTGAAACATGGACTTCCCGATTTGGGTAACCGGGGATCGTCGGGTACAAAATTATTCAGATCCGAAACGTCACCTAGTCGAATGGGAATGCATGCGATACCTGACCACCGCCGAGGTCGCCGAGCGCTACCGCACGGCCGAGAGCACCGTCCGCTACTGGCGCCACATCGAGAAGGGGCCGCGCGGCATCAAGGTCGGCAAGCGGGTGCTGTACCCCGAGGCCGAACTGCTGCGGTACGAGCGAGCGCTGATCGATGGCCAGGACGAGTGGGGTCTGGCCGCGTAGCCACAGACCCGAAGCTGCCGGGGCCCTCCACCCACGTCTGAACGACCAACCGACGAGAAGGCGGACCAGGCCCCGCTCCGCCCCTCGCCAGAAAGGAACGCCTATGGAGGACACCATCTCCCTCACCCCGCCGACCGCGTCCGCCACAGACGGTTGGCCGCCGGTCGCGGTCCCCGGTCAGGGCATCCCGTGGCTCGGTCCGGACCGAGCGAACGTCCGGTCCACCTCTTCGGGGACCGGCGTCCGACCGGACCACGCCGTTGGTCCGGTCGGTCCGGAACCGGACCGACCCGTGACCGAAACCCGGACCGAAGTTCTGGCCAACCCGGACCAGGAACCCGGACCGACGGAGAATTCGCAGCTCAGCAGCCTGCTGGACCGGACCAACAACCCGGACCACCCGTCCGGTCCGGATGGGGCCGGACCGGACGCTGGGGACCGGGCGGAGAGTTCCGGTCAGTCGGTTGTCGAACCCGGACCGTCGGTCCGGGTTGACCGAGGTGTTGCGGGGACGGTCCCCGAACCCGGACCGGGGACCGGGGACCGCGAGCGCGCCGGCCTCACGGCGGACGGGGACGGAGCCGCCGTGCTGGACGAGCTGCGCGCCGTGATCGGCCGGTACGTCGTGCTGCCGAGCGAGGAGGCACTGATCGCGGTCACCCTGTGGGTGGCGGCCTCCCACATCCAGCCCGCCCTCCAGCACGCCCCACGGCTGGCGGTGGTGGGACCGACCAAGGGGTGCGGCAAGTCCCGTGTCCTGGATGTGCTCCACGAGACCGTGTCCCGGCCGATGATGACGGTGAACACTTCTCCGGCGGTCGTCTTCCGGATCATCGGCGAGGATCCGCCGACACTGCTGGTGGATGAGGCCGACACCATCTTCGGCCCGAAGGCAGGCGAGAAGGAGGACCTCCGTGGCCTGCTGAACGCCGGACATCAGCGCAACCGCCCCGCGTGGCGGATCTCCGGCCCGGAGCACAAGCCGACCGCGTTCCCGACTTTCGCCATGGCCGCGCTGGCAGGCATCGGCGACCTTCCGGACACGATCATGGACCGCGCCGTCGTGCTCCGCATGCAGAAACGCAAGCCCGGCGAGAAGGTCGCTCCCTTCCGCTCCCGGCACTCCGTCCCGGAACTGAACGCCCTGCGCGACCGGCTGGCCGCGTGGCTGACCCCACTGCGCGGGGCAGCGCACCGGCTGGTGCCACCTATGCCGGTCGAAGACCGGGCCGCAGACACCTGGGAGCCCTTGGTCATCGTCGCCGACCTGGCCGGCGGCCACTGGCCCGCCCATGCCCGTGCCGCCTGCCTGGCGATGACCCGGAACGAGGTGGTCCAGGACGAGCAGACGACACTGAAGACCCGGCTGCTCCGGGACATCCGCCGCGTCTTCGAGCAACAGGGCGACAAGGAGGCGCTGCGCAGCCACGACCTGCTCGCCGCCCTCGTCCAGGACGCGGAGGCGCCCTGGGCCGAGTACGGGACGAAGGGCCTGAACGCCTACCACCTGGCCAACCTGCTCCGCGACTTCGGCATCAGTCCGGCCAACCACCGTTTCGAGAACGGCAGGCAGCGAAGGCATACGCCCGTAATCAGTTCCTCGACGCCTGGGCCCGGTACTGCCCCGACCCCGCCCCACCGGTGCCCACAGCCGAGGAGGCCGTGCCCGCACGTCGAGCCTCGGGCAAGCCACCGGCCCCTCCATCCGGAACGCTGCCCATCGGTCCGCCTGGCGGGCCTGCCGGCCCCAGGCTCACTCGCTGACACCAGCTCCGTATCAATCCGTCGCATCCGTCCCCGCGCAGGTCAGCGCGGGGACGGAGTTCCTTGCCGATACGGATCAGTCCGTACCTGCGACTGTCTCCGTACCTGTCCTGACCAGCTACGGGACGGATGCAACGGATGTGACGAAGCCCCACCCCACATGACTACCGGAGCATCACCATGCCCGAATCGACCACCGCCAACGCCCCCACCCGCCGCCGTAAGGCGTTCTTCGGCCTGACCCGCCGATCAGCAGCAAGCTGGAGCGAACGAGCCTCTAACGAGGCTTCGTCCGCGCTTGCCCCCGCCCCAGGGGTGGCGGAGGAGAAGGCCGAGCGCCAGGGGGCGCCCGAGCCGGAGGAGGGCATAGCCGAGACCAGCTGTCCGCCCGCACCCGACTCCGTCGACCCGAGCACTCAGCTGCCGACCGATGTCCAACCGCCCGTCGAGCAGCCGTCCTGGCGGGACCTCGATGCCCCCGTCCTGCCCGCGTTGATGAACCGCAAGCGCACGGTGGAGAAGCGCGACCAGGAGAAGACCATCCGCTTCACGCGGACTGCGGTCCGCGTGATCAGCGCCGCCGCCCATCAGCGCGGTCAGAAGTTCGCCGGATTCGTCGGGGACGCCGCCCTGGCCGTCGCCCTGGGCAAGGCAGGACTGGTCGGCAGCCCGGAGGACGATCCTCTCCGCCCGCTGATCGAGGCCGTCGAGGCACACACGGTCGCGCTGAACCGCATCGGAGGCAACCTCAACCAGATCACCGCAGCCATCCACCGAGGAACAGTGCCCGAGCGTGCCGAGGCGGTGCTGGACCGCGTCGAGCAAGCGGCCGAGAGCAGCTACCGACTGATCGACCAGCTCCTGACGGAAGGCACCGCACATGGTTCCTGACGTCTCCACCGGCTCCGACACCCGCGGGCTGATCGTCTACCTCTTCGGCCCCGGCCGCCGCGACGAACACACCGACCCGCACATCGTCGCCGCCTGGGACATGGCCGGCGCCCCCGACCCTGGCCGCGACCCCGAGGCCAGCTACACCCTCCTCGCCAAGCGCCTCGACCACCACGTCGACCTGCGCACCCGCGAGCTGGGCGGTAAGAAGCCGCCTCGGCACGTCTGGCACTGTCCGGTCCGTACCGCGCCCGGCGACCGCTACCTCACCGACGCCGAGTGGGCCGAGGTCGCCCGCCGCATCGTTCACGCTGCCGGCATCGCCCCCGAAGGTGACGAGAAGGCATGCCGGTGGATCGCCGTACGCCACGCTGACGACCACATCCACATCATGGCCACCACCGTCCGCGCCGACGGACGCCGCCCGCGCACCCACCACGACGGACAGCGGGCCCAAGCCGAGTGCCGCAAGATCGAAGCCGAGTTCGGTCTGCGCCGCCTGAAGTCCGGCGACCTCACCGCGCCCCGCACTCCCACCGGCGCCGAACGTGCCAAGGCCGAGCGCCAGGGCCAGACGGCCACGGCACGGCAGTGGCTGCGCGAGCAGGCGTACGCGGTCGCCGCCGCCGTACGCAATGAGGCCGACTACTTCACCGTGCTGCAGTCCCTCGGCATCAAGGTCAAAACACGCCTCGGCCCCGAGACCGGCGACGTGATCGGCTACAGCCTCGCCGCCCCCGGCGACACCAACGCGACCGGCGAACCCGTCTGGTACGGCGGCTCGAAACTCGCCCCCGACCTCTCCATCAACCGCCTACGCGAACGCCTCCTCGACCAGGAGGTAGCCGACCGCCCGCGGTATGCGGCGGACCCCGCCGACCCATGGCGTCACACCACCACCGCCATACAGGGGGCACGCACCGTCCTCGACTCCGGCGACGATGCCGCCGCCCAGGGCCACCTGGCCGCCTTCGGCGACGCCCTGTACAACATCGCAAGCGCCACGACCGGCCCACACCGGGCGGAACTACGGGCGGCGGCGACGGCGTTCAACCGCGCCCGCCGCTCCGCCACCCGCGCCGACCACCAGGCCGCCACCGCCCTGCGCAAGGCCGCCAAGGAACTCGCCTACGCCTCCACCGAGCCGGGCGGACTCGCCATCGCCCTGCTCTTCGCCACCGTGCACCTGGCCCGCGCCGCAGCCAAGTGGCACGAGCAGCGCGGCCACGAACAACAGGCCGCTGCGGCCGAAGAAGCCCTCCGCCACCTCCAGGCGGGCTACCAGCAGGCCGCCGCACCCGTCTTGGCTGACCTGACCCGCCGCGCACCACGAGCCGCAACTGTCCGTCGCTTCGAGCAGGACGTTCGCGCGACCCTCCCCGACCACGCCGACCGGATCCTCGCCGACCCCGCTTGGACCGCCCTGACCACAACCCTCGCCCACGCCGAGACCGCCGGCCACAGCTCCCGTCGTCTCCTGACCGAGGTGGGCACCCAACGAGAGCTCGACAGCGCCGAGCACCCCGCCGAGGTCCTCAACTGGCGCATCACCGCTCAACCGAACCGGCGGGCGCAAGCCGCTCGCAGGCAAAGCACCATCAGCGGCACCTCGGCCAGGTCTGCCAGGCCGCATTCTCCGGTCACACCGGTGGCCACGAGGACCGAAGAGCGCAGTCGACACCGCTGACGCCACGGCCCGATGTCCCCTCCACGCGTTGTGGCGGGGGGCGTCCGGTCGGTTCTTCGGCCGACTGCTTGCCAGCCACAATGCTGCTCGCGTTGATTCCCCATCCGCTCCAGTGGACAGGTGTGTCGCTCCGGTCACCCTCGCACTCGGGTGGGGCCGGCCGGCGAACCACGGTTCAGGAGCAGTTCCACTCTTCGCTGGGCAGGGAGTGCCATAGGTCGAGCCAGTCGTGGAGCAGGAAGAGGGGGCGGGTCAGGACGACGTCGCCGGCCCGCTGGGAGCGGATCGCCAGGCCGAGGTCGGCGAAGACCGGATCGCCGGCGACGCTGTACGCCAGGCTGCCGGGCCGTGTTGTGCGGTGGACGAGCCAGTCCTCCACGTGGGAGGGCGCGCAGCCCGTCAGCGGGGCTGCGTCCAGTCTCACCTGGGGGCCCGTGAGGGCGTCTGCGGCGACGCACCCCAGGCGGTCGTCATGGAAGAGGGCCCTGATCCCGCTCTCAGCGAAGTCGGCATAGTTGAGCTTCTGGTCTTCGCCGTGGTGGGAATAGGACGATACGGCCGGTTCTTCGCCGAGGACGCGGGTGATCTCTTCCACGGTCATCCCGAAGTGCAGGGGGCCGACTCCTACGTACGGCGTGAACGTCCACTCGGCGCGCTCCTCCTTCCGGGCGATCCGCCACGGGCCGCGGTATCCAGCCTCGCTCCCCAGGGCGGCCACGGGCGGCTCGGGTGCCGGCTCGTGCGGGGCGGCCGGTATGGGCGCGGCCCGGTCCTCACGTCGGCGGCCGAGCTGTTCCGGAGCTGCAGTGTCCTCGGGTTGCTCTTCCAGCCAGCGGATCGCCTGCTCCTGCTCCTGGCCGCCGAACGGGTCCTCCGCCAGCGCGCCTGCCCGGTCCAGGGCCGCGCGGCGCTCCTCCTCCGCAGTGACGAGGCCGGTGACATCCTCACCCCAGGCAGCCAGCCGTTCCCGGGCGATCCACCGGTAGTAAGAGTCCGCGCTCACGGCAAGGACCTCGCGAACGGCGGGCGCGTACCGGGGTACGGACGAGGTGAGGGCGGGGTCGGCCAGGAGCAGGGCGGTGGCCGCGAGCGCGGCCTCCCTCACCAGTGGATCGTCGGCGTCACAGAAATCCGCGATGCGGTCGTGGAGTATTGGCCGTGCCGCACGGGCGGCGGCCAGATCCCGCGCCGTGCCGACGCCGTCCTTGACGTCCAGGCGGGCGATGTCGGCGAACGAAGCCAGCCAGTTCAGCAGTTCGGCGCGAAGCGACCGCACACCGGCCCTGCGCTCCCACCGGTCTTCGGCGAGGGTGCGCGGATCGTCGAGAAGACAGGCGAGGACCAAGGCCGCCGGAGCGGTCGCTGGAAAGACCTGTTCCTGATTGAGGAGCAGCCGATACAGATCGCCCACCGCCCGTACTCGGTGGGCTGGGTCGGCGGCGAGCACAGCACCGAGGACGTCCGGTGTGTCAGGGACACCGTGCAGGCCCGTACAGACGTGCGGCAGCTTCTCCCAGGCGGTGCCTGCGAACTCTGCCTGTGCTCTGTGTGGCAGGCAGCCGTCGGGAGCATCAGGAAGGTCTGGGGTCATCTCGTTGATCACGACCGCAGTGTTCCAGCCGACTCCGACATCAGGGGCGCCGATGCCTGCCATAGGCCGCAGACAGCTCACGCTCGAGCAGCACTCTGATGTCCTCGCTGCTCGTGGCAGCGAGGACATCAGTCGTCAGGCGGCGCGGGCTGCGGGTAACTGCGAGACCCACGTCGTGAGCTCGGCCAGATGCCCGGGTTGCAGCCCGTGGTGTGAGTCGGGCTGAACGAGGAGAGTCGGCGTTCCCTTGGCGGTCCGCTCCGCCGCCCAGACGTGATCGAGGTCGGTGAAGTCGTCGTCAACCCAGGCGACCGCCGACCCGCCGAGCCACGGTTCGACGTGGTCGCGCTTCCAGAGGTAGCCGTTGGGGTGGCTGGTGGTGATCCGGGGGCGGGGGAGGTCGAGGTACGGGAACTCCGGCAGTCCGAGGAGTGGCCCGACGATGGTGGTGGCGTCCTTGCGCCAGCTCGTGCACCACACGGGGGCGACGAGACCGCTGGCCAGGAAGTCGGCGAGCAACGGGCCGTGGGCGGGGTCGAGCCAGATCGGTACTGGGTCGTCGGGGTTGCGGCCCGTGGGCAGGACGGTGTGGCGGACGTGGGTGGGTGGGGTGCTGCCGTC
Organism: Streptomyces sp. NRRL S-378; assembly: GCF_000720645.1. Taxonomy (NCBI): domain Bacteria; kingdom Bacillati; phylum Actinomycetota; class Actinomycetes; order Kitasatosporales; family Streptomycetaceae; genus Streptomyces; species Streptomyces sp. NRRL S-378. The sequence goes on along the minus strand of NZ_JOBX01000036.1, from coordinate 17,245 downwards.
GGACGCCGGGAACGGTATGAGGACGCCGTCGATGTCGAGCAGGAGGTAGGGCAGGGGCATCGTTGCCTCCGTCGGTCAGCGTTTCCGGGCGGTGATCAGGAGGGTGGTGGGCCACGGGTTGAGGCGCGGGTGCTGCAGGTCGATGGCCGAGGTGATCCGCAGGCCGGTCCGGGAGAGATGGGCGGCCCAGCGGTGGGCGTCGTACTCCCAGCGGGCGATGGGCAGCCGGGTGCGGTCGGGCATGGTGACGTAGTCCTCGCGGGGACGGTTGTCCGTCGAAGGATGTCTTCCGGCCCGTGCCGGGTGGGGTACGGAGAAGGCCAGTACGCCGCCGGGCACGAGGTGGCGGGAGATTGCGGCGAGCAGGAGCTCCGGAGCGACCAGGCCGACGGCGCCGAATACCGAGTAGACCGCGTCGAAGGTCTGGCCGGTGGCCTGGAGGTGGTGCAGTGCATGGCCGGCGGTAAAGGTGGCGCCCTCGATGTGGCCGTGGTGCGAGCGTGCTCGCCGCACCTGGAGGCCCACCAGGTCGACTCCGGTGACGCGGGCCTGGTGGTGTCGGGCAAGGTGAGCCACGTTGTGGCCGGGACCGCACCCGAGCTCCAGGAGGCGCTTGCCGCGCAGGTCCCGGCCGAGGATCTCCGCGCCGGGGCCCAGACCGGGGTGGGTACTCCACTCCATCCGTGCCGGAGGAACGAGCGCGTGGGCCGGTGCGGTGGCGAGACGCTGGGCGGCGTGGGCGTACCAGGGGGAGACCTGGGCGAGCACCTAGACCTCCAGGAGTAGGACCACGTCGTTCAGGTGGCGGCGGACGACGGGGATGTACGCGAAGTCCCTGGTCGGGTCGTTGATCCAGCGGATCGCCTGCTCCATGAACCACTCGACGGCCCACATGCGGTGCCAACCCAGGGCCCATGCCTCGGCGGTCAGGCCGCCCCGGGCGGCGAGGGCGTCCTCGTGCCCTCCGGCGGCGACGTACTGCTCCAGGAACACCCGCAGTCGGACGGGGCTGGGCGTCTCGGTGGTGCCGTGGTAGGAGGCGAGGTCGATCAGGCCGGGGCCGGTGAAGGCGCGGGCGAAGTCGAGGAGGTGCCAGCCCTCCTCCCCGATGTGGACGCTCGTGGGGTGGAACTCGGAGTGCACCCAGCCGAAGGGGTCGAGCGTCGCCCCCTGGGCGCGGGCCTCGGATGCTGCGGAGACCTTCCCCAGCGTGGTCTCGATGTCGTCGCAGTCCGTCCACCGGCCGGCCTTCCGAAGCCGCTGGAGGTGGTCGAGGGCCCGGCCGGGCAGGGCCGCGAGGCCCGTGCCGTCGAGGAAGGGCAGACCGCTGGCCGGGCGGGCGGCGTGGAGCATCACGGCGGCGGCGACGCCGTCGAGGTCGTCGGCGTCCCGTACGGGGGTGCCGAGGTCGTCCATGAGCATCCCGAGCCACTTGTCCTGCATGGCGGTGGCGTGGAGCTCGGGGACCGGCAGCCCGCGGTGGTGGGCGATCCGCAGGGCCTGGGCCTCGCGGTCGAAGGGCTCCTTGGCGTACTTGAAGACGGCCGTGGTGCCGTCGGAGAAGGTGACGCGCTCGACTCCGGACATGCCCCAGACGCGGATCTCATTGCGTTCAGGGAGGGGCTTGCGGATGAGGGCGCACAGGTCGTCCAGCAGGGCGGCGATCAGGCTCTGGTCCATGGGGGTGTCTCCAGGGGCTGGTGGGCTCCAGGGCGGGCGAACGTGTCGGCCCGCCCCGAAGCCGTAGTGGGGGTGGGGGCTACTCGGCCGCGGTCACGCGGTGGGCGTAGACCTGCTTGATCCAGCCCGCCTTGAACGCGGCCAGGTCGTCACGGAAGTTGGCCATCGAGGCACCGTAGGGCGCGACGACGCCGCCCGACTGGTCCGGCACGGACTGGCAGCCGTGCACGAGGCGGCCGCCGAGAGCGACGTGGGCCTTGATGGACTCGATCCGGCGGTGCTCGTTGAACCAGCCGCCGTGGTAGACCTCGTCGAGCATCCCGCCCGTTTCGTCGTTCAGGTCGAAGACGACGGAGGTGGCGGCGGGGAAGAACCAGCACGGGCCGACGTTGGAGATGTGACCGTCCAGCTCGACCTTGTTGAGCGCCATGAGCGTGGCGGCCTCGCGGAGCATCCGCAGGTGGTCGGCGGTGATCTGCGGGAGTCCGAGGCCGGCGAGGTGTTCGTCGCGGAAGAGGTACGCGTACACCTCGTACGCGGTGGCCAGGACGCGGGCGGCGTCGGAGGTGGACTCTCCGTGGTTCTTGATGAAGTCGAGCGCCAGCTGCTCGACCGCGCTCTCGGTCGTCTCGTCCACGTCGAGGAGCTGGGTCTTGACCAGCTCCCAGTCAGCGACGAGCCAGGTGTTGGACTCGAAGCGGAAGAAGTACTCGGCCGGGTCGATGGTGATGCGTCGGCCGTCCACCTGGATGCCGGGCAGGCGGCTCCAGCGCGGGTCGAAGGCGTCGGGCAGCTCGACCGTGATGGTCGCGGTGTCGATGGTGGTCACCGTTTCTCCGTCTCTGATCGTCCGGGCCAGGGCATAGGAATGCCCGAGCCTGGTAGGGCGTACGGAACGTGGGGGCCGCCCGGCCCGAGAGTGGGGCGGCTGTCGATAAGTGAACCGCCCGCTACGCAGAGTGGGTACGGTGTGACCGAGCCCAAGCGGTATACGCGGTTTACAGCTCCGGGACGGAGGAATGTGCCAGCGCCGACCGATGCCAACTTCCGCCTGCGTGAGGCGATCCACGCCGCCGGATGCACGTACGAAGCCCTCGCCAAGGACGTCCGCCGCATCGCCGCCGAGAACGGCGAACTGCTCCAGACCAACAAGTCCGCGATTTCCCACTGGGCCAAGGGCACCCGCGTGCCCTCAGGCCAGGCCGGTCAGTACCTCGCCGAAGCCCTCTCGCGCCGCCTGGGCCGCGTCGTCACCCCGACCGAGATCGGCCTCCAGCTTGGCGACGCGGAAGCCACCTCGAGCGGCGATCCGGTCGTGACCGTCACGGACCTCGGCCGTGCCGACGTCGAACGCCGCCGCTTCCTCGCCATCGCCGCCTTCACCACGGCCGGCGTCGCCATGCCGCTGCTCCACGACCACGAAGCCACCTCCCGGATGCTCCGCGCCCGCACCGGCCGCTCGCTCGTCGGAGGCGAGGACATCGACGTCGTACGCCAGATCACCGCGGCCTTCAGTGCCGCCGACGAACGCCTGGGCGGCGGCCACGGCCTGACCACCGTCACCGCGTACCTCGCCGACACCGCCGCCCCGATGCTCCGGGGACGCTTCCCCTCGGAACCGTTACGTCATGCCGCCTTCGGCGCCGTCGCCGAACTCGCTTACCTCGCAGGATGGAAGCACCACGACCTGGGCCATGAAGGCGCCGCCCAGCGCTATTACCAGGTCGGCTATCAACTCGCCTGCGAAGCCGACCCCCACGGCCACGCCGCCTGGATGATGCGCGCCCTCGCCCACCAGGCCCTGAGCCTCAAGCAGCCCCACCACTGCGTCGACCTCGTTGAAGGCGCCCTGCGACGCGGCCTCGGCCACGTCGACGGCCAGACCGAGGCCCTCCTCCACATCACCCACGCCCGCGCCTACGCCGCCACGGACGCGAGCCCCTCAGCCGCACGTGCCCTCCTCGCCGCCGAAGACGCCCTGCTACGGGACGATGGCCCCCAGCCCAGCTACTCCCGCGTCAGCGGCCCCGCCGCCGGCACCGTGGCCAGCCACACCGCCCGCACCCTGACCGACCTCGCCGACCACATCGGCACCGAACAGCAGCACCGCGACGCCCTCACCCGCTGGGACCCCGAGAAGTACAAGCGCGTCCACGCCCTCACCCACGCCGACCTCGGCGACAGCCTCGCCGCCCAGGCCCGCGCTGACGAGGCTGTCGCCGCCTGGACCCAGGCCCTGGTCCTCAGGGAGGGCATGACCTCCGACCGCACCCGTAAGGCGATCACTTCGATCCGCTCCACGCTCGCGGTCTACCAGCGCCGCCGCGTTCCCGGCGCCGCCGATCTCGCCCGCCGCGCCCGCGAGGCCCTCGCCTAACATGCCCAACAACCCGCCCGACGAAGGGAACACCGTGGCCCAGCAGACCGACGACCGCTCCCAAGCCCTCAAGCCGGCGCTCGAATCGATGACCCTGCTGGTCGCCGCCGTCATCGTCCACGACAAGGCCACCAACCGCGTCGTCCTCCTCCAGCGCAGCGAGAACGCCAAGTTCGCCCAGGGCCTGTGGGACCTCCCCGTCGGCAAGAGCGAACCGGGCGAGCCCATCACGGAGACCGCAGTCCGCGAGCTCTACGAGGAGACAGGCCTCACCGTGAAGCCCGAGTCCCTCAAGGTCGCCCACATCATCCACGGAGCCTGGGGCGTCGAAGCCCCCAACGGCTTCCTCACGGTGGTCTTCGCCGCCCACGACTGGACCGGCGAACCCGAAAACCGCGAACCCCGCAAGCACTCCCAAGTCCGCTGGGTTGACGCTAACGCCATCCCCGAAGCCTTCGTCGACACCACGGACAGCGCCCTCCGTCACTATCTGCACAATGGCGCCGCGGTCTCCGTCATGGGTTGGCCAACAGCGTGAACATCACGCCCCCTGAACTCAAACCAGGGTCCGAGTTCCTCTCGGCCGTCCGCCGTCTGAGGCGATCTGACGGGTCGGGCTAGAAAGTACGGTGCTTCTGACCTGCATGCAGCCGGATCTCAGCTTGGATGGTTGCAGTGAAGGCGATCATTTGTTCCGTTGTGCCGAGTTCGGCGATGCGTCGAACGGCATACCCGATGGCCTGGTCAGTGTGCCCCTGAGCGCGAAGCCATTCCAACATGGCATCGACATCAAGGGCTTGACCCCCGCTGGGTCGTCGACGGTTAGGGCCTGAGGGTGTTCGTTGCTCTTGTGGTGTTGTCACGGGCATGAGGAGCTCAATTTCCTGCTGGACCATGCTGTGCGTGGGTTCCGACCGGGCTGGGCCTGACTCTTTATGAACTGTACCCCTCGGCGGGGGCGCAGGGCATTGTGTGGCTGGCAGCTCGTCCAGCACTGTGCGGTGCTTGGCCAGGACGGTCTGACCAAAATTCAGCGTCGTCCAGGACCAGGAGAATGACTGAGAGGTCCCAGCCAGCGTCAAGCCATCGCACAGACCAAGCCCGGCCAAAGCGGGCTTGCCCTCCACCAGACCGACAGCGCCCGCCTGGGTTCTGGGAGCCTCCCAATGGAGAAGATCCGGGTAGGTGAAATTCTCGACGCGCTCCCGGTTTCCCGCGGAAATCGCTGCGAGGCGGACGGCTTCAGTCGCAATGTATTCATAATCGGCGACATTGCTAGGCGGCTCGTCGGCGGTAACGCTTCCTGCCAAGGCAGCTGCCATCGTGGCGATTGTATCTGTGTCTGTCCCCACGGCCTGAGCTGCGATTTGCAAGGTAGGGATGGGGCGGCTTGAACCTGCAACTGCCAAGGCTAGGGCGGCTACGACCGTATTCGTCCCGCTCCCTCTCGTGGCAGGTGAACGCAAGTTAAGCTTTTCGATGAGTAGCTCGTAGGCGGTACGGAGGGACTCGAAATCCTCCTTTTGTAGTGCCGCGTCGCCGGAATATGTAAACTCTTCAGCAGCGTTAAACATATCGGTCACCTCGAGAATCGTAGATTCCCAGGCGGCGTCCAGCGTTTTCTCGGCACTGCGCTCCCAGGCGGAACACCACAGGGAGAGCTCTGTGTGTTGGCGAATCATTGTGGGGAATTGATGCATTTCGTCAACAATGGTCGCCCACTCGGCGGGGTTGGGAGTTCGGCCGCGATCGAGCGTGAACCCCAAAGTCATCGCGTGGAAGAGAGCGCCAACAAGGGCCCGTGGGTGGCCATGGGTGATCACGGCATCGATCAGGACATCCAGAAGATGCGATCCAACCCTACTCGGGTCCTGCGCTGCCCAGACGTGGGGCTGAACGCGCATTGCGGCACCATTTCCTCCAGCGTCGGTCCACCCTTTGTAGAAGTTGCCGAACCAGGGAACGCTAGCGCCGGCGATGTGGGATGCGGCTGCCTTGGATGCTCTCCCGCCACCAAGGGCGTAGCTAGTCCAGACGGGGAGCTCGATCTTCGAGAAGACTTCTGGATCGAAACCACTAGGGCGGATCGCCCGTCCGACTGCCAGGCGAAGTTGAGTGTCGTCGCTGTAAGTTCCGGCGGGAAGTGGAACGGTTACCCCAAATTTTCCACCAATACGACGCTGCCACTCAACCGGGTGTTCAAGGGTTCCCCCGGCCAGGCGTCGGCGGAGCCCCGCCTCGTCTGTCAACTCGCTGATGAATCCGAGTGCATCTGCCCAGGCTGCCCATAGCGCCGAGCGCAGTCGCTGCTGGATGTGCATACTTGCATCATTCGGGCTCATGTGAAGACCTTGGGTGCGCAGATGACAGGAACAGTGGGGGTGGATGGGAAGCTGGCAAACCAGCCGCTGATGTCATCTGCGTGGTGCTCCTCGCGCACATATATGCGCTGCAGCTGCGCCAGAGGGAGGCGGCTCGGGTAAAGTACCTCCGCCTGTCGGTCAGTGGTCCAAGAGGTCGGCTGCCCGGCTCTTCGCATCACCGGCTGAGAGTAGCGTCCGCTGATCACTTCGGCGAACAGGGCGTTCAATCCGTCCGCTCCAGTGCCTCGGCGTACGGATGGGTAGATGTTGTTTGTGGTGGTGAAATAGACGCCAGGGGCGCTGAGGATCTGGGCTTCGAAACTTAGTGCAGCCCACCACACTTTATCGACCTCATGCCACCGCTTGCTGGCATCGAACATGGAATCGTTGATGCGGGAAATGCTGAGATTGACATAGTCAAGCCAAGCGTGATCTTTCCGCGTGCTGCAATTGGGTGTATAGATGTGCTCTACGTACTTCTCGGATGGGAGTTGGCGGCGGCTGAGTACTGCAGATGTGCCGAGTATTCCCAGCAGGCCCAGATTGGTCGTGAAGTGGAGGGCCTCGGAGATCTTCCGGCTCGCGATGATCGATTCGACCGTGTCCTTGGTCTCCGCGGCGTCCTGAGTAGACGTCACAGGCGCACCTCCTCGTACGTGCCGGCAGCCAAGAGGTCGATGAGTGTTGACGGATCGTCGGCCTTGTACCCCAGCGTCACGGTCCTCCGGGATCGACCTACGCCCATAGCCAGCAGCCTGCGTAGCATGTCCAGCGTTGCATCGCCTTCCTCGTCGCCGTGAGGGGTGACCTGCTGGTTCAAGCCAAGCATGAACACATGGTCGAATTCCAGCCCCTTGGCCGAGTGGATGGTGCAGAGAGCGACTGACTCGGGCCCAGACGGCCAACCGGATGCACGAGTCAGGTCACACCAGGCAACGCCTTCGCGATTCAGCTCCTGTCGGAGGTGGTCGAACCATCCGCCGCCCTTGGGGTGGAGGAATGCGACAGACTCGCTCGTCAGGTCGATGTCGTTGCGCAGGCGTCGGATCGCGTAGTGCACTTGAGCGCTGAATCGGCCAACTGCAACAGTAGGGAGCGGGCCGTCGCGATCGGATGCGTGAAAGTCAGGAAGTGAGCCGTCATCCTCGTGGGGTAGCCCTTCAACGAGTCCGCGCGCGAAGGCAGCAACCTGCCGGGTGTTCCGGTAGTTGCTGCGCAAGACATGAGAGTTCGCGAGCTGGACACCAGCCTCGGGCCAGGTGAAGAAGCGCGGGTAGATACGCTGAGTCGCGTCCATGACGAATGTCGTGGTGTGTTCGGCACCAACATGTGCAGCGATTGCACGTACCTGGTTGGCGCTGAAGTCCTGTGCCTCATCTACGATCACAACATCCCAGGTCGGCTGCCCTTCTACCAAGGCAGCTTCTGCGGCGATGTCGTTCCAGTCGCGCCAGCCCTGCTTCTCCTTGTGTGCGGCATATGGAAGGACCACCTCGGTCAGTAGGCGCTGGCGTAGCGCTCGCTCAACGCGGGGAGCTTGCCCTCGTCCTTCTCGACGGGCGCCGAGGTAGTCCTCCATCTCTTCAGGGCGGAAGCGTCCCATGAGGTATTCGACCTCGTCGATGACGAAGTCGACTGGCAATGGAACAGAAGCGGCCAAGCTGCCGATGGCCGGCCGTGTCCGCTCGCGATCGACGAGGCCCTCGTTGCCGACCATCCCGACTGCCCACTTGCTAAAGGTTTCAACGCGAAGGACCAGTCCGGGCGAACCGGAGACTTGCTGACGGGCCAGCTCTGCGACGTATCCCTGAAGGGTCTTGTTGTAGGTGAGTACCAGCACTCGCACAGGGTCAACGAGTTGCAGTCGCTCGCGACGGCTAAGCCTGGTGGCGCACAGCTGCCGCAGACGCAACAGGGCAGTGGTGGTCTTGCCGCTCCCGGCGGCGCCACGGACGAGATGGAAGCCCGGCCGCGTGTCGGCCAGGATCCGCATCTGCTCTGGGCTTGCTTCAACGTGTGACAGCAACCTCATGTGCATCCCCCACGGTTGGGTCCGGTGTGACGGACTCGCATGCCGCTCAGGCTAGGCCGAAGGGAAGGAGCGGGTGCGGCTTTCGGTACATCGGATGAGATGTCACATGTGAGATCAGCCCAACGGCTGGCTCTTCATGTGCCGCACCTGTGGCCGGTACATGCCGTACTCGGACTTCACTTAGCCGCAGTCGGTGGTTGGGTCCAGTCGTTGGCGAAGTCGCATTGGAGGTCCGTCCAGCGGCGACGCTCGACGGGGGTGTAGGCGGGGTGGTCGCGGAGGTGGGCCAGAGCATTGACCCACTGGTCCCAGAGACCGTCAGGCTGGGTGAAGCGGTCCGCATGGTGGGTGCCGAGGTGGGCGTCGAGGCGGAGGAGGGCGCCGAGGGCGGCGGGTTGGTCGTAGCGGAGGTCGGTGCGGGGGAGGTAGCGGTCGAGGTAGGCGGTGAGGATCTCGGCGTCCGCGTGGGTGCCGAAGCGGGCCAGGGCGAAGCAGTAGGCGCTGCCGGAGAAGCAGAACTCGCTGGCCAGGAGCAGGTCGCCGATGCGTTCACGGAACGCGGCGCGTCGGCCTACGCCGATCAGCCAGGCGGCGGTGAGGCGTGAGCGCCACTCGTAGCCGAGAAGGGCCTCCAGCTCGGCATCGGTGATCGTGGCCGAGTCGTCGATGAGGTGACGGGCGAAATGTTCGGCGTGAGGCCACTCGGGCCGCAGGAATCGACCACTTTTCAGGACGAGGTAGCGCGCGTGGCCTGAGTCCTTCCTCGCCGCGTAGCGCTCGATCACGTAGCCGTAGCCGATCTCCTCGGGGTGCTGGAACGGCATCGGTCACCTCTCTGGGTACAGGTCGGTACGGTCGATCCAGGTGGGGGCGACGAAGATGTTGTCGCCGGCGGGGGCTTCGGAGGCTTCCAGCAGAGACCAGGTGCGGGACTCTTCGACCAAGTGCTCCCAGGGCGCGGTCCAGTCGAGTTCCCAGTCCAGGCTGGGGCCGGAGACGCCGTACGTGCGGCCGGCGTCCACCTGCCAGAACTGGGAGTAGAGGATCACCTGGGCGTGGTCGGCCAGGTCGTTGATGATCTCGGTGAAGTGGGCCGAGGGCCAGCCAGGGGCGTCGTCCGCAGCGATGGCGCGTAGGCGCACGGTGAGCGGCGGGACGACAGGGCTGCGGGCACCGAGTTCCGTCAGGGCCCAGCGGATGCCGTCCGGCTCGCTCCAGTCCGGTGGCGTCGCCCGTTCCAGGCAGGCGCGGTAGGCGTGGCGCACGGGCTCGACCGCGCCGTCGATCTTCAGGCTCGCCAGGGCCATCGCCGCCCATTCGCGGACGGTGGGGTCGTTGCTGCTCAGGAGCGCGATCAGGGCGGGGCCGCAGCGTGGGTCCGCCACCTCTTCGAAGACCTCGATGGCGGTCAGCTGACCGAAGCCGCCAAGGAAGGGCAGTCCGTCGATGATGGCGGGGATGGCGTCGGAGCCGATGTCGATCAGTTCTGCGCGGGCGTCGTACGACGGTCCGGTCGAGTCATCGAGCTGCTGGATGAGTCTCTCGATGTGGGTGGTCATGGATGCTCCCGGCGCCAGAAAGTGGGGAGCCACCAGCAGAGCACCGAGCGGTCGTCGGGCCACGGGTCGCGTTCGTCCGCGTCCCAGTCCTCGAAGGAGTCGCGCGTCAGGTCGATGGGGCGCCAGGCGGGGTCGATCGGCTCGTCCGCGGCCGGCGGGCGGACGTACTGGCGGCCATGCTGGTCGCAGGCGCCGAAGTCCTGGTAGTTCCGCTGCGCCTCGATCAGGGAGACCTTGTTCGCTCCGCCGTCCATGGTCGGCCAGCGGAACTGGACCCCGTCGTCCTCCCAGAAGCAGACGGGGCAGATCTCGTAGGAGCCGGGCATGGCGTCGAGCACGCGGTGCCCGCAGCAGGGACAGGGGTAGCGGTCGCTCACCTGCGCAGTCTCGTTGCAGGTCCGGCCGGTGCGCCATGGATTTCTCGGCCTCCGCAGGCCCGGCCAGTCCGCAGCCAGTCCGCAGGACATCCGTAAATGGCCGTCGGGACCCAACGCAGGCCAACGAGGAAAACCCAGGTCAGGGCGCTGTGCGGGGCTCCGCCGCAGGTCAGGATCGGGCCGCAGACATTCCGCTTCAACGTCTGATCGCGTATCGAGAGGCGGCCTGACCTGGGAGGATGCAGGTCAGGCCGTTCTGCTGTCCGCAACAGTCCGCAAACCGGGAGCGGCTACGTGTTGTAGACCGTGGAGCGGTGCCCGACGTGCACGACCCACACCACCAGCTCCCCGTTGTCGATCGTGTAGACGACACGGTAGTCGCCGACCCGTAGGCGGCGGCGCTCAGGCTGGGATACGAGTGCGGTGGTGTTGAAGCCGAAAGGGTCGCTCTCCAGCTCTGTCAGTTTGGCCAGGATGCGAAGCGCCATGTCGCGCGGGATCTTGCGCAGCTCGGCCTGGGCCTCGGGCCGGAACACCGTGCGGTAGTCACTCACTGCGTGCCAGCGTCTCCCTCATCACGTCCTCGATCGGGACGCCGGCGGCCGGGCTCGCCATGCGCTCGTCGATGATGCGGTTGATCTCGCGCTCTTCCCACTCCTGATACTTGCGCAGCACCTCGATCGAGACCACAGCGGCGACCTGCTTGCCGCGACGGGTGATGACGGTGGGCGTGTCGTCGCGGTCGGCCCGTTCGACGACTTCGGCCAAGTGAGCGCGTACGTCGCGGATGGACTCTATGGGCAGCGGCTGAGTCATGCATCAAGGGTACCGAGTGTGCCATGTGTACACAATCTGGGTTTGCAGGAACTCGTTGGGATGAGCCGCCGATTGGGTGGCCAATTTCGCCAGCATGCATGCTCCGGGCCTCCTTCGTGCCGGCACCTCGTCGTCTGGCTCGCGAGCAGCCTCGCTGTGGCAAATGGCGACCAGGACCCGTGGCCGCTGCCGACGGTGGCGCGAAGGCATCGCCGCGGACCTGCGCAGGTACCTCGACTCTGTCGAGACCCCGTAGCCAGTCCGCAGACGGTCCGCACGACACCCCTAAGGACCGTCGGGACCCCACGCACGCCAACGGGAAATGCCTGTTCAGGGCGGTGCGTGCGGCTCCGCCGCAGGTCAGGATCGGCTGGCAGGCATCCGCTTCAACGTGTAGCCGCTGCGGCACTGCACGTCAGGTGGCTTCGTCAAGAGTGCAGGCCGGAAGGGGGCGGACTCCGGTGAGTCCGCCCCCTTCTGCATTCCCGTGCCGCCCTGGTGCCGCCTTCTCAGCTGCTGCGGGGCGGTGTGAGCTTGTCGAGGTCCAGACTGACCTCGAAGGGCACCGGACGCTGGAGGGTGCCCCGGAAGATCCCGGCGGGCGCGTAGGCACCCGTGGGTCTGTCCAGCTCGTAGACGTGTACGACGGGTGCCCCGTCCTCGTCCTCGATGCACCAGTAGTGCGGGATGCCGGCCTCCGCATACTTGCGGAGTTTTACTGTGCGGTCGCGATGGGCCGACTCGGGGGAGACCGCCTCCACGACGAGCTGCACGTCCTCCGGGGCGTACCAGGTGCGGTCGGGGTCATAGGGCAGATTCGTCAGCAAGAGGTCCGGCTCGGGGCGGTTCCGGTCATCGAGGCGGATCGTCATCTCGCGCTAGACCTCGAAGCCGGCCGGCGCCTGCGCCATGAGAGTGGTGGTCAGGGCGGTGACGAGCCGGCCGTGCCAGGACCGCTGGGGCGACATCATGAAGACGAGGGCGCCGTCGATCAGCTCAGTGTGGCGGGGTGCCTCGGGGAGGCGGCCGAGGTCCTCCGCGAACCAGCCTTCCGCGCGCGGCGGGCGCATCCAGTCGGGCAGTGCGGTCATGGCTTCACGGTAGTGGCCCGCGGCTCGAGCCGGAGAGCCAACGAGCCCCGTCCGACGGCTCTCGCCAACATTCCGCGTCACGACCGGTCACGCCTGGCGTCCGGCCATGAGTGACTCACCGGCAGAGATGCGGGGTGATCCATACTCGGCGGATGGATGTCGTCGCGATGCTGGAGGCCGCCGCGCTGCTCGTGCCCCAAGGCGCGGCGGGCGAGGGCGACGTGACCGTGGCCGACGTGTGGGACTGCCTGGCACACGACGAGTGGGAGGTCGCCCTCGGTCTGCTGGAGGAGCTGGGGCAGGGCTGGACGGCGCCGGCCGGGTTCTGGGAGGAGCTGGGGCGGGCCGCCGCGATGTTGGGACTGGCGCGGAGCGAGGCCTGGTGCCGGTGGCGGGAGTACGAGGACCGGGCGGGGGTCGTCCGGGCCCAGCTGACGCTCGAACCCGTCGGCGGGTCCTCGTTCCGGCGGACGCCGATGCCCGGCGCCGGGGTGATGCGGCCGCTGTGGGACATCGGCAGCCGCCGGCCCGACGGGGCGCCCGACCTGCACGTCGCGTGCATGTGGGTCGAGTACGCCCACGAACTCGCGCCGGGCGAGCGCGCCGTCGTACGGCTGCTTCCGCTGACCCCCGAGCGGTGGCGGCACCTCGCTCCCGGCGACCGGATCGCCCTCCACGAGACGGCGGTGCCCGGCGGGACGGGGACGGTACTGGAGGTACGGCCGCCTTCGCGGCCGGGCGCACCCTCCCGCCGGAGCCGCGAGTAGGCGCATAGCGGCATAAAGTGGGTGTAAATGGCTGAGGCAGGCCGGGAACCGGCCGACGGCCCGGGAGGCGTGATGACCGTACATCCCGACGCGGGACCGCAACGCGCGCAGCATGACCCCGAGGACGCGCTCAAGCGGCTCGGTAGCTCGTGGCACTGGGCGCTCGGCATCGCCCTCGCGACCCTGATCCCGGGCATCCTGGTGCTCGTCTGGCCCGATGAGACGTTGCACATCCTGGCCGTGCTCATCGGCCTGCAGCTGCTCGTGGTGGGCGGGTTCCGCTTCGTTGCGGCCTTCTCGCACAGCAACGACGCCGGCGGCAGCAGGCTGGCGAGCGTGCTGATCGCGATCCTGGCCTTCCTGGCCGGCGTCCTCGTGCTGCGCCATCCGATGCAGACGATCGGCGCACTGTCCCTGATCGTCGGAGTGTTCTGGCTGATCACAGGGCTGCTCACGGCCTACGTCGCCATCGCCGACCGCCTCCTCGTCCACCGCGGCATGCTCTTCGGCCTGGGGGCGCTCGGCACCGTCGCCGGAATCGTCGTGCTCTGCTTCCCGGTGGACTCCGCGGTCGCCCTGACCCGGCTGCTGGGGCTGTGGCTCGTCCTGCTCGGCGTGTTCGAAGTGGTGATGGCCCTCGCGCTGCGCTCCGCCACCCGCCGGGTCGCCGCGCCCAGGTAGGCGGCCCCCGGCCCCGCCCCCTCATTGCCTTGCGGCACGAGATAGTGCCGGCCGGCTGGCCGGCGACGCCCCGGTGTTCACGGCGCCGCTGTGGGCGGCGCCGCTCCTGCTGCTGCCGGGACTGCCCTACGCCGTCGCCGATGCGCGGGCCCGTAGGAACGCCGCCCCGACGGCGGGGCCTGACGTCGGGGGCGGGCGCGGGGCGCGGGCACGGGTGCGGGCGCGGGTACGGAGCGCGGGCGCGGGTCGGGGCCGTCAGAGGCCGCGCACCGAGGCCACCGTGAAGGTGGTCGGGGTGCCCGAGCCGGGGTTCATCGGGCCGCCCTTGTCGAACTGGGAGCGGACCACCAGGGTGCGTCCCGGGACGCGTGCCAGGGTCGTGGGGATCTGCAGGGACGGGTCCGTGATCGTACGCGTCAGCCGGGCGCAGGTGCCGTCCGCGCCGAGCTGCCAGCGGGTCAGCGTGTTGGTGGTGTTGTGCGCCACGCGCAGGGTGCCGTCGGGGGCCAGGTCGAGGCCGTCGGCGGCCTTCATGTCCCCGCCGGTGAGGGCGACCCGGCTGATGGCCCCCGTACGCAGGTCCACGCGGTAGAGGTCACCGGTCGGCATGTCGACAGTGAGGAGATAACGGCCCGCGCGGTCGGAGGTGATCCCGTTGAGGCTGAAGCCGCCGGCCGGGCGGGGGCGCAGGGCCGGGGTGAGGTCGTGGGCCTCGGTCAGGACACCGCTGCCGGCGGCCAGTTGCCGCGGGGTCACGCGGTAGATCATGCCACGGATGCTGTCCGTCAGGTACGCCGTGCCGTCCGGGGTGATGGTCAGGTCGTTCACGAAGCGTGCGGAGGCTTCCGCGGCCACTTCGAAGTGGGCCAGCCGGGTCCCGGTCGCGGTGTCGTAGACGGCCACGCCCGTGGTCGAGTCGGTGACCCACAGGCGGCCGCGGGCGTCGACCCGCAGGCCGTTGGCCGTGCGGCGGCCGTCGGTACCGGAGGGCAGGAACACCTCGGCCTCGGACCGGCCGGGCCGGGCCCGGTAGACCGTGCCGTCCGCGTACGAGCCGACGTAGACCGTGTGCGTGCGCGGGTCCGCGGCTATGCCCTCCGGGTAGACCTTCGCCCCGGGCAGCGAGAAGGCGGTGGATATCCGGGGGTCGCCCGACGGGCCCGCGGCCCGGGTGGCGGCCGGAGCCGGCCCCGCCGCCCCGAGGGCGAGCACCCCGGCCACGGCCGCGACCAGGAACGGCCTCGCGGCCCTCTTCTGCTTCTTCACCTCCGTCAGCTTCTTCGGTGCGGCCGCCTTCATCTCTGCCCGTGTCATCTGTGCCCGCGTCGTCTCTGCCCGCGGCATCTCTGCCTGCGTCATCTCTGCCTGCGTCGTCTGAAGCGTCATCGCATCCCCCACTGGACGTCCTCTACTGACCGAGTGAGGGCGAATCTATGTTAGAGCTCTAATGTATGCAAGGGTCATAGGATGCCGTCATGACCTCCATGGCCCCCGAGGAGCGCATCGGCTCTCATGTGAAGCGCGCCGAGCAGGCGCTCCTGGCGGCGAAGAACGCGGCCTGCAAGCCGGCCGCCGTAACGGTTCCGCAGTACGCCGCGCTGCTCTGGCTGGCCGAGAAGCCCGGCATCTCGGCCGCCGCGCTCGCGCGCCTGTGCGGGGTGACGCCGCCGACCATGAACACCGTGCTGAAGAACCTTCAGGAGCGCGGGCTCATCGAGCGGACCCCGCACGAGTGGCACCGCAACGTGCTGGAGACCCGGCTCACCGATGAGGGGCGCGCGGTCATGGAACTCGCGGACGCGGGCGCGGTGCGCGTGGAACGGGCGCTCGCCGCCGCATTCACCGAGGGGGAACGGGAGTTGCTCATCGAACTGCTCGGGCGGTGCGCGGAGGTGCTCGACGCCCAGCGGTGAGATCCCGCTCGTCCGCGTACACCGTATGTTTTTTGCTCGAATTTGGAACTGTGCGGGTGGTTTGCTCATCAGGACTTAGGGGAGACCAGCCGTTCTGCCCTCGAGGGCAGTCAAGACCGTTCGGAGCGAAGTTCGTGCACCAGTACCCGCAGCGCCCGCGGCCTGACGACCAGCCGTCGTACCAGGACTACCCGCCCCAGGGGCAGGGCGGCCACCAGCAGTACCAGCACCCGCAGCACGCGGAGCAGCCGCAGCACCAGCCGTACGAGGCGCCGTACGGCTACCCGCCCGCCCCGGCCGGCCACCCGCACGATGCCGAGCCCCCGCAGCCCAAGCGGTCCCGGCGCCGAATATGGATCGGCGCCGTGGTCGCCCTCGCGCTGCTCCTCGGCGGCGGTGGATTCACCGCCTGGAAACTCGACTGGTTCTCGGGCAACGGCGAGGCCGTGACCTTCGGCAAGAACCCGCCGCCGGCCGAGGGCAAGTCGGACGCGGGCGCGCCGTCGGCCGCGGCCAAGCCCTCCGGCGACCCGGACGTGCTCATGCCGACCGGCCCGAAGTCGGACTTCAAGCAGACCGCCAAGCTCGACGACGGCACGATCATCGCCAAGACCCGCGTCGCGGGCGCGAAGTCGGGCTTCGAAGGCGACGTGTGGGTGTGGGCCCCCAAGCAGTACGACGACCCGAAGTACGCCAAGAGCGGCTTCCCGGTGCTCATCGCGCTCCCGGGCGGCAACGGCTTCCCGAACAACTACTGGGCCGACACCAGCCTCGGCCTGCAGAAGGCCATCAACGAGGGCGTCAAGGCGGGCACCAGCCTCCCGTACATCGTGGTCATGCCGGTGCTCAACCCGGACGCCAAGTACTACTACGACGGCTCCGACATCCCCGGCCAGGCCAAGATGGGCACCTGGATCGCCGAGGACGTCCCGGCCTTCGCCAAGGCCAACTTCCGTACCTACAAGTCCCGTGACGGCTGGGCCTTCATGGGCTCCTCCTCGGGCGCGTTCGTCGGCATGAAGACGGTCCTCCAGCACCCGGACAAGTTCAAGGCGGTCATCGCCAGCGGTGGCGAGATCGTCCCCGACTCCCCGCTGTGGAAGGGCCACCAGGCGGAGATGGACGCGAACAACCCCGAGAAGCTCGCCCAGAAGCTGATCGACACCAAGGGCCCCGAGGTCTACATCAACTTCCAGATCGGCACCAAGGAGTCCGGCAAGGAGCGGATGACGAAGTTCCAGCAGCAGTACGGCAAGGGGCCGATCAAGACGACCATCCGCGACATCCAGAACGGTGAGCACAACGGCTGGCACTACGTCCGGGGCATGAAGGAAGGCTCCCTGGAGTGGGTCAGCAAGGTCCTGAAGGCGCCGAAGCCCGAAGCGGGCTGAACCGAAGCGGCCTGCGGCGGCGCGGGGGCGCGGGGCGCGGGTGTGTACGGGGGTCCCGTCGGGCGGCGCCCCCACCCCCGCGGCCCCGCCCTCCGGGCCGGTGGTTGCCCACCCACCTCGGGGCGGGACGGCCGGAGCGGCTCGGGGAGGCGCGGCGGGGGTGTGGGGCGCGGGGTGGTGCGGGGCGGAGGTGTGAGG
>NZ_JOBX01000035.1:0-73393 GCF_000720645.1 Streptomyces sp. NRRL S-378 | reverse complement strand
CCGCGGCGGGGTGGCGGACGGCGGCGGGGTGGCGGACGGCGGCGGGGTGGTCACATCTCCTCCACGGGGCGCAGCCGGGCGGCGATGTCGCGGCCCCGGGGGCCGCTGAAGACGGCCGACAGCAGGGGAACGGCGGCGATGGCGGCGGCCGTCAGCAGGATCTGCCAGAGCGACATGTCCACCTGTACGGGCGGGAACGGCCGCCCGGCCGAGGGGGTCAGCACGATCAGGGGCGCCATCAGATGGACGAGGGCGACGCCCAGGCCGGTGCCGACGGCGGTCCCGATGAGGATCAGCACTCCGCCTTCGGCGGCGGCCGCCCCGGCGAGCGACCGGCGCGGTGTGCCGAGTGCGAGCAGGACGGAGAACTCCCGGCCGCGCACCCGTCGTTCGGCGGCCGTGGAGGTCGCGAAGCCGATGGCCGCGAGCACCGCGCAGGCGACGGCGAGGGCGGCGAGCGCGCTCTGCGGGCCGGCGCTCAGCGGGTCGTCCAGCAGACGGTCCGTGATCTCCTCGCGGAGTTGGACGCGCTCGGTCCTGACTCCCGCACGCAGTTCGGCGGCGGCGCGGGCCGGGACCGGGTCGGCCGCCGAGGTGGCGGGCAGCCACCACTCGGTGGGCGCGGCCGGCTGCCGGCCGGCGGCTTCCACGAGGAAGCGGCCGAGCGCGCGGAGGTCCGCGGCGAGCGCCGTCCGGCCGGCCACGGGGAGGGAGTCCACGGCGGCGGTGATCCGCATGGGGACGGTCGCTCCGTCCATCGGGACGGGGACGGTGTCTCCGACGGAGGCCCCCACGGTCCGCAGGTAGCGGGTGGTGGCGACGGCCGGGACGGCGTCGGCGGGCGGCGCGGCGGGCGCCGGGAACAGTACGGCGGTGACGCCCCTGTCGGTGCCGAAGCCGCCCCAGTAGCGCAGGCGTGCCAGGTCCGTGGATCCGGCCGGGACGGGGGAGAGTTCGGGGGCCCGCTGGACGCGCTGCTCCTGCGAGGGCGAGGTGCGCCAGCCGGCCGGGGCGCCGGCGGCGGGTGCGGGAACCGCCGTCGCGACGCCGTCCGCGGTGTCGGCGACGGCGATCCGGTGCAGGGTCAGTTCGCTGCCGTCGCCGGGTGGGCTGCCGTCCCCGGCGTACGAGAGCCGCAGGCCGGCGAGGGTCAGCGGGGCCGCGGCGGTCCCGACCGGGGCGCCGGTCAGGGTGTCCAGGGGGAAGGCGAGGGTGGTGCTGCCGACGGCGGGCAGGGTGACCGACTGCGTGCCGTGCAGGACCCCGAACCGGTCGCGCAGCAGCACGCTGACGGCGGCCCAGCCGGTGCCGGCGGACCGTACCGACACGTCGAGGTCGATCCGGCGGGGGGTGCCGGGCAGTGCGGTGCCGGGGGCCTGTGCGCCGGTGGCGGCGAGCGGGGCGAAGAGCTCGCGCATGGCGCGGCCGCCGCGCAGGTCGGCGCGCAGCGGTACGTGCGCGGCCGTCTTGGCGGCGTCCAGCGCCATGACGTCGGCGACGGTGCCGCCGGGCAGTTGCTGCTCCCGGCGGATCACCGGGTTGAGGCGGTCGCCGCCCGGCAGTGCCCCGTAGCGGCCGCCCTGTCCCATGGCGGGCATGCTGCTCGCCGAGATCCGCAGACCGCCGGCGGTCGCGAAGTCGGCCTGGTCGCGCTGGGACGCGGACCAGGCGGAGTCCTGACCGAGGGCCAGGATGCCGCTGGAGACGGCGAGTACGAGGAGCAGTACGGGCCCGGTGGCCCGGCCGGGGCGCCGGGCGAGCTGCCAGCCGAACAGGGCCGGGGCGAGGCTCCGGCCGCGGGCGGCGAGCCGTCCCCCGGCGCGCGCCGCGAACGGCAGCAGGCGCAGGACGAGCAGCGTGCCTCCGCACAGGGCGAGGGCGGGGGCGGCGACGAGGACGGGGTCCACACCGAGTCCCTCGCCGAAGCCGGTGGTCGCGGGCGGGGTGTCCGCGTCGCCGTACTGCGAGAGCTGCTGGTAGCCGAGGACGGCGAGGACCACCACGGCCAGGTCCAGGCCGGAGCGGGCGGCCCCGGTCACCATGGCCTGTCGGCCGCCGACGCGGCGCAGTACGGCGGCCGAGGCGCCCCGCAGGACGGCGGGCAGGGTCGTCAGCAGGACGCAGGCGAGGGCGCAGCCGGCGGCGACGGGCCAGACCAGCCAGGTGTCCGGGATCCGCAGGTGGACCCGCTCCAGCGGTCCGAACCGGCTGAACAGGCTCAGCAGGGGCGGGGTCAGCAGCGGTGCAAGGACGGCGGCGGGCAGGGCCAGCAGCAGGGACTCGGCCGCGCTCAGGGCGCCGAGGCGCCGACGGGAGGCGCCGCGCGCGGTGAGCAGGACGCGCTCCGGTTCCTGGCGGACCGCGACGATGTGGGAGACGAGGAGCAGGGCGGCGGTGGAGAGGACGGCGAGCTGGAGGGCGCCCATCATCAGGGTCGAACGGGCCACGCGCATGCCGGAGTCCAGCTCGGTGAGGACCTTCGGCAGCTCGGTGGTGGCGCGCAGGGAGGTGGCGCCCTCCAGGGCCGCCGCGGCGGCGTCCGCCGCGGTGCGGACGGTCTCGGCCTCGGCCGTGCGGAGGGTGCGCAGGTCCGGCGTGAGCAGCGTGAGTCGGTAGTTCTGGAGGAGCGCGCCCGTGGTGAAGGCGCTGTCGTCCACCAGGAGCGGACCGTAGGTGGCCAGGGTGCTGGACTGCACCTCGCGGCCGCCGAGCGGGTCGAGTTTCCAGTATCCGGCGTCCGGGTCGGCAGCCCGGTACATGCCGGTGACCAGCACGGTCAGCTGGGGGCCGCCGAACCGGTCGTCGAGCCGGACGGGTGCGGGCAGCGCGGACTCGGTGAGGCCGAGGCGGGCCAGGGCGGCGCGCGGCACGGCGACCTGGGTCGGCGCCGGGGCGGGGGTGACGGCCCCGGGGGTCGAGGACGGGGCGGGGGCGGGGGCGGTGACCGGTTCGGGCCACCGGCCGGCGAGCAGGTCGACGTGCTCCCGGGCGAGGGCGGCGAGCAGGGTGAGGTCGGCGTCCTGGCCCGAGGCGGCGGCGCCGGGGAGTCCGTACGAGCGGCTGCGGGCCACGTTCTCGGTGGTGACGGGAAGCCGCCCGAACACCTCGTCCGCGTAGGCCCGGACGGACTCGTCGTCCTTGGCGCGGTCGGCGGCGGGATGGCCGCTGGTGATCACGACGGTGGTCCGGGGCTGTTCCGGGCCGGTCAGGGCCCGCCGCAGGCCCTCCTCCCCCACGCCGCGGGTGAAGGCCGTCAGCGCGGTCAGAGCGGTCGCGGTGATCAGGACGGTGAGCAGCACGGCGACGGCGAGCGGCCAACGCCCGCGCAGCCGGCGCACGACGAAGCCGAGCACGTGGTGAGTTCCTCCCCCATCCGGACCCCTGGTACCGGATAGCGGACGATGTTGTCAGATTCGAGCCAAGGACGGAAGGGGCTTGCGTGATTGGTGCAACGGATGCGCAAATGCGATCAGAATGTTGCAGCGGCAGCGTGACCGGGGCGCGAGATACGGAGCCGGACGCTCCGCCCGGACGACCCAACGGGGGGTACAGGCGATGACGGACCACCAGGAAACGGCCACGGTCCCGGCGGCACGGAAGGACGACGGCACGCCGATCGTGGTCGTGGACGACGTACACCACAGCTTCGGCAGCGGAGCGCAGGCCGTCCACGCCCTGCGCGGCGTGTCCTTCGAGGTGCGCCGGGGCGAACTCACCGCTCTCAAGGGCCGGTCGGGCTCCGGCAAGACCACCCTGCTGAACCTCGTCGGCGGCCTCGACACCCCGACCGGTGGCCGGATCAGCATCGACGGCACCGACCTGGCGACCCTGGGCGAGCCGGACCTGCTCGCCCTGCGCCGCGACCGCATCGGCTTCGTCTTCCAGTCCTTCGGCCTGATTCCCGTCCTCACCGCCGCCGAGAACGTCGGCGTACCGATGCGGCTGCGCCGCATCCCGGCCAAGGAGCGCGAGGAGCGCGCCCGGACCCTGCTCGCCCTGGTCGGCCTCGCGGACCACGCCGAGCAGCGCCCCGGCGAACTCTCCGGCGGTCAGCAGCAGCGCGTGGCGGTGGCCCGCGCCCTCGCCAACGACCCCGACCTGATCATCGCGGACGAGCCGACGGGCCAGCTCGACTCGGAGACCGGCCGGTCGATCATGGAGCTGCTGCGCGCGGTGGTGCGCAGCGAGTCGGTCACCATCCTGGTCGCCACCCACGACCCCAACCGCATCGAACTCGCCGACCGGGTCGTGGAACTCCGCGACGGCCGCATCGTCGAACCGGCGACGACCCCGGCGGTGCCGTAGCCGCGGGGCCCGCCATCCCGGGGACCCGGGCCGGTTCCGGCGGGCGGGCGCCAGAGCGACGGCCGCCGCGGTCCGGACATGGCGCCACGACGGCCGGGGCCTCGCCGTCGCCCTGCCGGGCGGTCCCGGGCTGCTGCGGGTGACGACGGCGCCGGACGCCCTGCGGAACGAGGAGCCGGCGCGGCGGCCGGCCTCGGCCCCGGTCCGGTGAATCCTTTTCCCAGTACGACTGATCCCCCCGCACGAGTGGTCCGTCCTGCGGCCCGCGGCCGGCAGAGGGACAGCACCCCTATAAACGGGGTGCTCCTTCCCCTCACCACCTCGACTGATGGGTCGCCACATCATGCTGAAGGCCGCTCTGCGGGTCCTGGCCGCCACCTTCCTGCTCTCCGTCGTCACCCCGACCGCCACGGCGGCACCGGCGGCACCGGCGACGGAGGACGACACCACCGCGCCCTGCGGCCCGGTCGTCGAGTACCGGGCCGCGGACTGGTGGCGCACCACGACCGTCGCGCACATCGCCCCCACCGTCGCCGCCACCGCCTCCAGCGAGCGCTGGCAGTGGCGGGAGGACGTCAACACCCTGTGGCGCGGCGACACGAGGGAGAACGTCGAGGAGATCTTCCGGACCGGCTTCACCCCGCGCGGCGACCAGCTGATCCCGCTCGCCGAGTACATCGTCAAGGGAGGCGGCCAGCTCAGCGCCCACCTCAGCACCAGTTGCGACCAGTCGGTGGCCAAGAGGTTCGCGACCTACGGCACGGAGAAGACCGGCTGGGTGTACGAGATCTACGCACCCGGCGGCATCGACGTCAACGCGACCGCCCGCGTGAACAACTACCAGTCGCCGTACCTGTGGAACAAGGAGATCGACTTCCCCGGGGGCGTGCAGGGCCACTTCATCAAGGGCGCGTGCAAGTACCGGCTGACGGGTACCGACCCGGTCACCAACGACAAGACCTGGCAGCAGCTCGGCTGCAAGGACAACGCCGGCTTCGCCCCCTACAAGGCCGCTCCGGCAGCCACCGCTGTCGCCGTCGCGCACTGACCGGTGCGGGCGGCGACGCGGCCGCCACCGAAACGCGGTACCGGGGGCGCCGCCGCCTGGTGATACTGGTCCGATGATCGACGTGCCCGTCCCCGCGCTGGACTCGCTCTCCGGGCTCGCCTTCGGCGATGCCTTCGGTGAACGCTGGTTCGGCATCCTGCGCCGCGAGGGGCCGGCGGCCCTCGAGGCACGGACCGTCCCCCCGGAGCCGCTGTGGGAATGGACCGACGACACCGCCCAGGCGCTCGTCCTGGTACGGGAGCTCACCGAGGGCGGCGGCACGATCGACCAGGACCGTCTGGCCCGCCGCCTCGCCGAGGCCTACGCCGACGACACGCACCGCGGTTACGGAGCCTCGATGCACGACGTCCTGCGCCGGATCGGCGACGGCGAGCCCTGGCGGGAGGTGGTGGCCGGGCAGTTCGACGGCCAGGGTTCCTGGGGCAACGGCGCGGCCATGCGCGTGGCCCCGCTCGGCGCCTGGCACTGCGCGGACCTCGGCGTCGCCGCCGGGCTGGCCGCCGAGCAGAGCATCGTCTCGCACCACCACCCGGAGGCGGTGGCCGGAGCGGTGGCGGTGGCCGTCGCCGCAGCCCTGGCAGCGCGCAGCCGGGGCGGGACCGCGCCGGCCCGGCCGGACTTCCTCCACGAGGTCGCCGCACGACTGCCCGACAGTGACGTCCGCTCGGGAGTACGGATCGCGGCCCGGATGTCGCCGCACGCCTCGGTCCGGCACGCCGCGGAGGTCCTGGGCTCCGGATACCGGATGTCCGGGCCCGACACCGTCCCCTACGCCCTCTGGTGCGCGGCGGGGCACCTCGACGACCTGCACGAGGGCCTGTGGTCCACCGTCGCCGGGCGCGGGGACATCGACACCACCTGCGCCATCGCGGGCGGGGTGATCGCCGCCCGGACGGGCGTCACCGCCCTCCCGCCCGCCTGGCACGACGCCCGCGAACCGCTGCCCGGGCACGGTCCCCTGCCCGTGCCCGTGCCCGTGCCCGGGCACGGCTGAGACCGCCTCCTCGACGCTCACGAGGTGGTCCGGCGCCCGTACGGGCCGTAGCCGCGAGGGGCGTCGCTCCCGTCGGCCCGTCGCTCACCCGGGTGGCGGCGCTCCGGTCCCCGCGCGGGACAGCGGCGAGAGAGCCACGCTGTCCTCGCCGGTCCCGGGCCCCGGCCCCGTACCACCGGGACCGGGGACCCTTCCGGTCCCCGGACGGGACCGTTCGGCCCCTCCCTCCCCCGCAGGCTCCGGCGGATGCTGGTTGACGAGCGCACCCCCGCACAGCCCTTTGCGGCGAAGCGGCACGCACGGCAGGACCCGGCAGAGCAGGAGAGCCCCATGCAAAGCCTCAAGGTGACGGACCTGATGAGCGACGAGGTCGTCTCGGTCGTTCCGGGAACCGCCTTCAAGGACGTCGCGAAGCTCCTCGCCCAGTACGACATCAGCGGTGTCCCCGTCCTGGACGACGAGGACCGTGTGGTGGGTGTCGTCTCGCAGACCGACGTGCTGGCCCACGCCGGACCCGATCCGTACGCGTCCCCGGACGAGAGGCCGGCGGCCCGGCCGACCACGGCGGGCGAGATCATGTCCGCCCCGGCGATCACCGTCCTCGCCGGCGGAACGGCGGCCGACGCGGCCCGGCTGATGACGCGCCGCGGCATCGAACGGCTGCCCGTCGTGGACGAGGAGGACCGGCTGGTCGGCATCATCACCCGCCGGGACCTGCTCCGCATGTTCCTGCGCCCGGACTCCGAGATACGCCGACGCGTCCAGGAGGCCCTCAGGGACGTGGCGGACGTACCGGCCGCCGACGTCGAGGTGCACGTGGTGGACGGCATCGTCACCCTCGACGGCACCGTTGCGCGCCGCAGCCGGCTGCCCGTGATCCTCTCCCTCGTCGAACGGATCGACGGCGTCGTTGCCGTGGCCTCACGCCTCACGGCCCGCACCGACGACGAGGAGAGCACCGGGGTCGGCAACGTCCGCCACGCGATGCCGGGGTGACCTCCGGCCGGACACCCGAAGGAACACACGGACAGGACGATTCACATGAGCGCATCCCACGTCGACGCGGACACCGCCGCCAGGCTCGTGGCGGACGCCGTCACGGCCCCCTCGATGCACAACGCCCAGCCCTGGCGGTTCCTCCTGCACTCGGCGACCGGCACTCTCGAACTGCGCGGCGATCCGGAACGGGCCATGACACGGACGGACCCCGACCACCGCGCCCTCCACCTCGGCTGCTCCGCGGCCCTGTTCAACCTGCGCGTGTCGGCGGCGTGGAACGGGCTCGGTACCCAGGTGGCCCTGCTGCCCGACGCCGGCGACCCGTGGCTGCTGGCCACCGTCGCCCTCGGGCCGCCCACGGAGGAGAACCACGAGCTCGCCGCGCTGCACGACGCGCTCCGGCGCCGGCACACCAGCCGCCACCCGTTCGGCGACGAGCGCATTGCGCCCGCGCTGCTGGACGGCCTGCGGGCAGCCGCCCGTCTGGAGGGCTGCCGGCTGACCGTCCCCGACAGCTGGCACACCGAGACCGTGCTGGCACTCGTACGGGACGCGGAGCACCGTGAGGAGATGGACCCGCTCGTCCGGGCGGAGACGGCCTCATGGACCACCGGGGCGCCGGGCCCGTCTCCCACGACCACGACCGCCACCGCGACCGCGCGAGGTGACGGGATTCCCGCCGCGGCGTTCGGCCCGCGGAGTTCCGGCGCGGCGACGGCGCCCGTACGCGACTTCGGCCGGGCCCACCCGGTCCCGGGCCGCGGATGGGCCGTCTTCGAGAAGCACCCCCAGCTCGCCCTGCTCGGCACGCCGACCGACACCCCGGCCGACTGGCTGCGGGCCGGCCAGGCCCTCGAGCGCGTACTCCTGCGGGCCACCGCCGACGGCCTCGCCACGTCGATGACCTCGCAGCCCCTCGAATGGCCGGAGCTCCGCTGGACGGTCCGCGATCCGCTCGCCTCCGTGGGCCACGTCCAGATGGTGGTGCGCCTCGGCTACGGCCCGTCGGGAGCGGCCACCCCGCGTCGCCCGGTGACGGAGGTCCTGGAGATCCGGTGACGCACCGGCACCCGGCTCACGGCCGGCCTCGGCCCACGGTTGACGGGTCGTATCACGGTGGATGGGGCGCACGACGGCAGCTGCAGCAGCTACGGCTCGACGCCCAGGACCCGGTCGAAGTGGCCGGGACCGGGGGCGGGCACGACGCGGGGTGCGTCGGTGTAACGGTGGGTCCGGGTCTGCCAGGCGTGGTAGCCGCTCATCCACAGGCGCATGATCTCGACGTACCGGTCCACGACGGCGGTCTCCCGGTCGGTCAGGCCCAGCAGCGCGCAGAGGCCTGGCACCTGGAGCGCGAGTTCCCCGAACCGCATCACGCGTCGGCGGACCTCCTCGCGGGCCTCGGCGATCGCCTCCTCCCGGCCGCACCGGCGGGCGTGTTCGATCACCAGGACCAGGTTGTCCATGTCGCCGCGTGCTTCCTCCTTCTCCAGGGAGTAGACGTCGTTGCACATCAACGTGACGTCGATGGCGGCCTGCCGCATCAGGCGCAGCTGCGGGCTGTGGAAGGCGGACGGGGGAACGGTCACACCGGCGGCCCGCTCACCGAAGGACAGCGGCAGGTCGGTGCCGGCGATGCCCCGCCGGACCTGCAGATAGGTCTCCATGTCGGCCGGGACGCCGCGCAGACGGCCCACCGCCTCGTGGGCCTGCGCCGCGAAGTAGTACTCCCACTCGTGGGCCGCCCGGGCCACCCAGCCCGGATGCGCGCCACCGGTGGCACGCGCCCAGATGTCGGCGAACGCGACCGAGCAGGCGTCCGCGTCCCCGGCGGGGACGGCGCCGTGGACGATGTCGGTCATCCTTTGGCACACGGTGGCGGCGCGCGCCGGGTTCCGCCCCAGCATCCCGTCGAACTGGTCGTCGAAGACGAAGAAGAACGCCATCGCGTCGGCGCACAGGTCCAGCATCATGCCCTGTGCGTACGGGAATCCCAGTGCGGCGAGGCGCGGCATGTCCCAGGACGCGTACCAGTCCAGGGAACGGCCCTCCTCGACCAGGCCGACCCGCCGCACCCACTCCAGGTTCCGCCGCCGCGCGCCTTCCAGATCCGGGCTGCACCGAACGGGGAAGGGCAGATGGAACTCCACGTCCTGTGGCACGTGCCCTCCTTGTGAGTTCGGCCGGCCGAGGTTCCGGGGCGCCACCGTCAGGTGGCGGCCGCCGCGTAACACCGGACATCACCCAGCACACGAACGCACCTGCCGAGATCCCGATCCTCCCGCACCCGGACACTCGCCCCCGGCCTCACCCCGTACGCACTCCCGCTCTCCACGACGGCATGGAAACACACCTCCAGCCCGCAGCCCAGCGATTTCCCGAACAGAGCTGAGTGAGGGGTGGCGGTGGACGAGGAGACCGGGAAGGGTGCGGCACGCGCAACGGGCGCCGCTACGGGCCGCTCTCGCGCAGGCGGAAGCCGGTGACCAGGTCGGGTCGGATCCGGATCGCCCCCGATGTGCTGCCCGTGGCCCAGGGTTCCAGGAGGCGCACGTAGCGCTCGATCTCGTCGGGATCGGTGACAGCGGTGGCGTAGCCGGTGGCCACCACGCTCCAGCCCAGGTGCTCACCCGGATCGATGTCGTCTGCCTCGTAGGCGACGACCACGCCCGCACCGTGCTCGGCCGCGAGCAGCGCCGTCAGCGTCGATCCGTCCTGGACGCGGACGATGATGTCGCCGCGGTCGAGAACGTGGTTGACCGGGCGTACGGCGGGCAGTGCGTGGCGGGTGAAGACGATCCGGCCCAGTTCGGCGGTGCCGAGCAGGTGCAGCGCCTCGTCGGCGCTGAGCTCTTCCATCTGCCGTCCCGGCGCACTGACGGGACGTGGAGTGCTGGTCGCACCGACCGGGTGGCTCTTCATCGTGGGCGTCCTTCGTCGAGCGGCAGGCCGCGATCCGGACGGACGGCGTGGTGAGGGCTGCGAACCCTGGTTCCCCTGCCGTGCCCGTTCCCGTTCGTCGCGCGCCTGCCAGGAGGACTGGGGCGGAAGGCCGTGAACGGGTCGTCCGCTGCCAGGATCTCCGCCGGTGCCGATCGCGTGCATGGGCCGATCGGCCCCCGGGCGGGACCACAGGGCCCATGCCCGGGACCGGGGGGAACGCCAAGACTGAAGACGGACTCGAACAGGAGGCCGTTCATGAGCACCGCTTCGGACGCCGACGCCGCCTCGCCAACCCACTGCAGGCCGCTCGCGCGCGCCGTCTCGACCTGTACGCGCTCTACGGCAGCGGCGCTTCCTCTGATCGTCCGTACCGCGAAGGAGCCGGTCATGCCCGCATCCCGCTACACCGTCAGTGACGTCATGACGCACACGGCCGTCGCCATCGGCCGCGAGGCGTCCTACAAGGAGATCGTCGAGCTGATGCACCAGTGGAAGGTCAGCGCGGTCCCCGTTCTGGAAGGCGAGGGCCGGGTCGTCGGCGTGGTCTCCGAAGCGGACCTGTTGCCGAAGGAGGAATTCCGGCGGACGGATCCCGCGCTGCCCGAGCAGTTGGAGGAGGCGTCGAAGGCCGGTGCGGTGCTGGCCGAGGAGCTCATGTCGTGCCCGGCGATCACCGTGCACCCTGACGCGCCGGTGGCCGAAGCCGCAAGGATCATGGCTCGCAAGCACGTCAAGCGCCTGCCCGTCGTGAGCGCGCTCGGCATGCTGGAGGGCGTGGTCAGCCGCAGCGACCTCCTCAAGGTGTTCCTGCGGTCCGACGAGGAGCTCGGGGAAGAGATCCGCCAGACCGTGCTCACCGACCTGGCACCCGGCGTGAACGTGGACTTCGCCGTACAGGACGGAGTGGTCACTCTGCGCGGCCCCCTGCGGGACCGGGCCCTGGTCCCCCTCCTCGCACGAGCCATCCGCGCGGTCGAGGGCGTGGTGGACGTCCGGATGGAACTGGAAGGCAACGTCGCCGCCTAGCGTGCCTTCTCACCGGCCGCAGGTATGTTGTGGTGCATTTTGGGATAATTCTGAGGTAATCGCACAGCAGGCGGACCGAGCCAGGGGTGACCATGTCCGAGGATCCGAACGCGCCTGCCGAGGCGCCGGTCAAAGTGTTCCTCCTCGACGACCACGAGGTGGTGCGGCGCGGGCTGAGTGACCTCCTGGACGCAGAGCCGGACATCACCGTCGTGGGCGAAGCCGGCACGGTCGAGCAGGCGCTCGCCCGCGCGCCGGCGCTCCGTCCGGACGTCGCGGTGCTGGACGTGCGGCTCCCCGACGGCGACGGCATCACCGTCTGCCGGGAGCTGCGCTCGCGCATGCCGGGCCTCGCCTGTCTGATGCTGACCTCGTTCGACGACGAGGACGCCCTGCTGGACTCGATCATGGCGGGTGCGGCCGGATACGTCCTGAAGCAGATCAAGGGCTCCGACCTGGTCTCCGCCGTACGCACGGTCGCCACCGGCCAGTCCATGCTGGACCCGGCCACCACCGCCCGCCTGATGCACTCCCTGCGCGACCCGGAGACGGGGAAGGTACCGGAGGACGCCCGCCTGTCGGCTCTGTCCGAACGGGAACGGGCCGTCCTGGAGCTCATCGGCGAGGGCCTCACCAACCGCCAGATCGCCAAGCAGCTCTACCTGTCCGAGAAGACGGTCAAGAACCACATCTCACGGCTGCTGGGCAAGCTCGGCGTGGAACGGCGGGTGCAGGCGGCCGTGATCGCCGCGCAGGTCCACGAGCACGACGCCGGGACGGCCGGGCGGTAGGAGCGCCGGGGAGTAGGAACGCCGGGCGGCGGTCACGGCGCCGGCCCGGCCAGAGGCACTTGCCACTCCAGGCGAGTGCCCTGCTCACCGTCGGCCCGTGCCGCGACCTCCATCCGGCCGCCGAGCCGTTCAGCACGCTCGGCCAGGTTCCGCAGACCGCTGCGCCGGCCACCCCCGTGCAGGCCGACGCCGTTGTCGGTCACGGTGACGGTCAGGTTCCCGTCGGCTGCGGAGATCGAGACCTCCACACGGGTGGCCTCGGCATGGCGGGCGACGTTGGTGAGGGCCTCCCCCACCACGGCGAGCGTTTCGTCCGCGACGGCCGAGGGGACGTCGGTGTCGATCAGCCCCTCCATCCGCAGGGCCGGGGCGAAGCCCAGGGCCTGCGAGGCGCCGTCCAGGGCCCGGAGCACCCGAGAGCGCATCCTGGACGCCTCCCCGGGGGCCTCGTGCTCGCGGAGTCCGAAGATGGTCGACCGGATGATCTTGATGGTCGCGTCGAGGTCGTCCACGGCCCGCGCGAGGCGTTCGGACGCCTGGGGATGGTCGACGAAGCGCTGGGCGCTCTGGAGGGTCATGCCAGTGGCGAAGAGGCGCTGGATGGCCAGGTCGTGCAGGTCACGGGCGATGCGGTCGCGGTCTTCGAGCAGGCTCATCTGTTCGGAGTCGCGGCGCCTGTCGGCGAGCTCCAGCGCGAGCGCGGCCTGGCCGGCGAAGCCCGGCAGTGCGGCGACTTCGGCGCAGGCGAAAACGGGGCGCCCCTGCATCCGGGCCAGGATCAGGACGCCGCTCAGCTTCTCCTTGGTGCCGACGGTCACGGCGACCGCCGGCCCGAAACCCCTCCACCGCTCCGGCTGCACGGTGACGCGCTCGTCGCTCGCCACGTCCGGGACCGCGATGAGCCCGTCGCGGGCCAGTGCGGCCTCGGCGAGAGTGCCCCGGGCGCTGGGCAGGACGATCCCGCGGTGCGCCTCGGCCCCCTTCCCGAGAGCGAGGGAACCCCGCAGCTCTCCGCCGGCGCCGAGCAGGTAGAAGACGCCCATGTCCGCGCCGGTGATGTCCTTGGCCCGCTCCAGCAGGCCCCCGAGGACCTCGTTCTCCGGGGCTCCGGAGAGCAGGGCGCTGGTGATGTCGGAGCCGGCCTCCAGCCAGCGCTCGCGCAGACGGACCTCCTCGAAGAGCCGGGCGTTCTCGATGGCGATGCCGGCCGCCACGGCGAGGGTGGACAGGACCGCCTCGTCCTCGGCATCGAACTCTGCTCCGCCGCGCTTCTCGGTCAGGTAGAGGTTGCCGAATACCTCCTCGCGGACCCGGATGGGGACGCCCAGGAAGGAGTGCATCGGGGGGTGATGGTCCGGGAAGCCGTACGAGGCGGGGTGCTCGGAGATCTCCGAGAGTCGCAGGGGTTCGGGGTGGCGGATCAGCTCACCCAGGATGCCGTGGCCGGACGGCAGGTCCCCGATCTGCGCGCGGAGGCCGTCGCTGATGCCGACGGGCAGGAACTCGGCCAGGTTCTTGTCGTCGCCGATGACGCCGAGGGCCCCGTACTCGGCGTCCACGAGCACCACGGCGGCCTCGACGATGCCGCGCAGGACCTGTGGCAGGTCGAGCTCCCGACCCACGGACATGACGGCTTCGAGCAGACCGTTCAGCCGGTCCCGGGTGCCCCTGACTTCGCCGATCCGTACCTGCAGCTCGTCCAGCAGTTCGTCGAGCCGCAGCCGGGGAACACCGCTCCGGGCGGGCTGCTCGTGCGTGCTCGTACCGCCGGGCTGATCGGCTGTGCTCATCCACACCTCCGGCCGGAGATACCGTGGCGCCATCGTCTCCACGGTATCTCCGGCCCGAGGGCTCGGCCCTCCCCCTCAGCGGGCCATTGCCCCGTACGGCCCCTCCTCGTGCCCGGGCGTACCGGTTCCGTCGTGCAGGTGCCGGACGTGGGCGTCGGGGCCGGGGAAGAACACGGTGGTACGGCCGGTGTCGGACCAGCGCACGTCGTACGGCGGGGTGCCGTCCTCATGGTGCAGGGCCACGACTTCGCCGTCCCGGCCCGGCTTTCCGACGGTGGGGCCGCCCACGACGATCTGGTCGCCCACCTCGGCGTGGACGCCGTGTCCGTGCTCAGGCGAGTACACGTTCATGATCATGCCTTTCTGTGGAATGCGCCCCGCAGGAGACGGGCTGCGGCGAATGCCGCGAGCGCCGCCGCCACGGCGAGTCCTGTGCCGGTCCAGCCCACCGGCTCGGTGTCCAGCAGTGACTGCAGTGCGGGAACGTACAGGGCCGCCACCGCCAGGAGGGCTGATGCCGCCACGGAGGCGGGGAGGAAGAGGTTCTGGGTGGTCAGCAACCGGGCACGCAGCCCCAGGGCCACGCCCAGCTGGGCCCCGAGCAGGGACAGGAAGAGAACGCTCTGCCAGGGCGAGCCGATGGCGCGCGCGACCGTACCGGCCGTCAGGCTGAACGCTGTCACGGCCGCGGCGAGGACGAGGAGGCGTTGCCACACCCCGGCGGCCAGGATGTGCTGCCCCGGCGGGCGGGGCGGACGCCGCATGGCATCCGGCGCGGCCGGTTCGGCGCCCATGGCCACGCCGGTGAGGCCGTGGGTGAGGAGGTTGATCCACAGGATCTGCCCGGCCCGCAGCGGCAGGGCCAGGCCCAGCAGGGGACCTGCCAGCATCACGAGGATCTCGGCGGCTCCGCCGGCCATGGCGTAGACGAGGAAGCGTCTGATGTTGTCGTAGACGCGGCGGCCTTCTTCGACGGCAGCGACCACGGTGGAGAGCTCGTCGTCCGTAAGGACGAGGTCCGCGGCCTGGCGGGCCACCTCGGTGCCGCGGTCGCCCATGGCGACGCCGATGTCGGCCTGGTGGAGGGCGGGGCCGTCGTTGACGCCGTCCCCGGTCATGGCGGTCACTGCGCCACGGGCTCGCCAGGCGTTGACGATGTCCAGCTTCTGCTGGGGATCGGTCCGGGCGAAGACGCGGACCGCCGTGAGGTCGGTGTCCGGTGCTGCGGCCAGCTCAGGTCCCGTGAGCACCGCGTCGGCCGGCCCGTCCTCGACGAGTCCGATGCGTACGGCTATGGCGTGGGCCGTCGCGGGGTGGTCGCCGGTGATCATGACCGGGGTGATGCCGGCGGCGCGGCATGCTGCCAAGGTGGCCGAGGCTGCCTCTTTCGGCGGATCGCTGATGGCGATCAGGCCGAGAAGGCTCAGTCCGTGTTCCGCCTCGGCGGCGGGCGGGCTCCACTGGAGCCGTTCGGCGGCTGCCACCGCCAGGACCCTGAATCCGTGCGCGGCCAGCTCGGCGGCCTGCCGGCGCGCCTGGTCCAGGACGTCGGGCGGTTCGGCGAGCACCGCGGGCGCCAGGACGGTCTCCGGTGCTCACTTGAGGCAGATCAGGACGTTACCGTCGGGGAGGTGGTGGAGGGTGGTCATCCGTTTGCGCAGGCTGTCGAACGGGGCTTCGCCGATCCGAGGACAGGCGAGGTGCAGCTCGGCGGGGCCGGGGCAGCGCGCCTTGGCAGCGGCAGCCAGCAGTGCGGCCTCCATGGGATCGCCGACGGCCGTCCACGCGTCGGAACCGCTCTGGGGCGGTTTCAGGCTCGCGTCGTTGCACAGGGCCGCCGTGGTGAGCAGTTCCTGCAGCGGGCGGAGCTGCTCGGGTGTCAGGGGGCGTCCGGCCCGGGTCAGGTCCCCGTGGGGTTCGTATCCGCTGCCGGACACGTCCGCGGCTCCGGACGTCGTCCACACGTGCTGGACGACCATGCGGCCCTCGGTGAGGGTGCCGGTCTTGTCCGTGGCCAGCACGCTCACCGAGCCCAGCGTCTCGACCGCCGGCAGGCGTCGGATCAGGGCGCCCCGGGCCGCCATGCGGCGGGCTCCTAGGGCGAGGGCGAGGGTGACCACAGCGGGCAGGGACTCGGGCACCGCGGCGACGGCCAGGCTGATGGCGGTGACCGCCATCGTGCTCACGCCGAGGCCGCGGACGAGGCCCAGGGCGAAGAACAGCACGCACAGGGCGAGGGTGACGGCGGCCAGAACGCGGCCGAGGGAGGCGAGGCGGCGCTGGAGCGGGGTCGGTGCGTGCTCCCCGTCGAGAAGGGCTGCGATCCTGCCGAGGGCGCTGGCGGATCCTGTGGCGGTGGCGGTCGCGACACCCCGCCCGCGCACCACGACGGTGCCGGCGCTGACCGTGTCACCCGTGGTCTTGGCGACGGGTTCCGATTCGCCGGTGAGCATGGACTCGTCCATCAGGAGAGCGGACGCCTCGGCGAGATCGGCATCTGCGGCGATGATGTCTCCCTCACCGAGCAGCAGGCTGTCACCCGGCACCACGAGCGCTGCCGACACCTCGTACGCTTCGCCGTCGCGACGTACCCGGGCATGCGGCGCCGAGAGAGCGGAGAGCGCGGCGACCGCGCGGTCCGCCCTGACCTCCTGGGCTACTCCCACCGTCGTGTTGAAGACGACCACCAGTCCGATGACGACGGCGTCCGGGTGGTCGCCGATCGCGATGGTCAGGAGTGCGGCACCGAGCAGCACCATGATCAGTGGATCACGCAGCTGTGCCAGCACCCGGCGGTGGAGGGGGGTGGGCGGCGGAGGTGCCACCTCGTTGCGGCCGTACCGGGCCAGTCGGCGTTCGGCCTCGGCCTGTGTCAGCCCCGCCGGGGCTGAGGAGCCGGCGGACGGCATTTCGATCGCGCGGCTGGTCATGGCCGGTTCATCCGGTGGAGACGGTGATCACGGGGGCAGTGTGCACGGTGCAGGAGGCCGTGGACGACGGATCCGATCCGCATGCCGGTGTATCCGCCGCGGCCGCGGCGGCCCACGACGACGGCCAGGGCGTGCTCGGCGGCCCGGGCCAGTTCCTCGACGGGGTGGCCGGTGAGGACCTCGTGTGTCACGTGCACGTCCGGGTACTTCTCGGCCAGGCCGGCGGTGGCCTCGGAGAGCAGGGTGCGCTGGGCGTGCAGCGCCACCTCCTCGTCGTCCAGCATGATGAGCGGCGGCTGCCACACGCAGACGACCCGCAGCGCCGCCCCTCGAAGGTCGGCCTCGTCGAAGGCGAAGGCCAGCGCGGCCGTGGCGGATGCACTGCCGTCGATCCCGGCGACGACATAGGGCGGCTGCTGGCTGATGTGCTCGGCGTCGCCCACGACGACGACCGGGCAACGGGCCTGGGCGGTGACGGGGACCACGAGCGAGCCGGCGCTGAAGAACTCGGCGGTGCGGCTCAGGTGCCGGGAGCCGAGGACGATCATGCGAGCTTCTCGCGCCGTGCCGCCCAGTACGGGGGCGGGGAAGCCGCTCAGCAGGTCACCGGTGACAGCCACCTCGGGGTGGCGATCACGTACCCAGTTGCACGCTTGTTCGAGCCGGTCGGATCCGGCCTGCCTCAGGGCCGTCTGGCGTGGCGTGTCGTCGACGTGTTGGGTGTCGTGCTGGGGCGGTACGGCGAGCACCAGGCGCAGCGGGAGCCGGCGCCGTTGCGCCTCGTCGGCTGCCCAGGCCAGGGCGAGGTGCCAGTCCCTGTCCGGGTCGATGCCCACGACGATGTCCCGGCTTGCTGACGGGTGGCTGGTCATGACTGACTCCCGAAGTCGCTGCCGGTCCGGGGGATGAGGAGGACGGGGCAGTGGGCGTGGTGCAGCAGGCTGTGCGTGGCCTTGCCCAGGCTGGGGGCCAGTCCGAGGGGCCCGGGCACCCGGCGGCCGCCCATGACGAGGAGGTCGGCGTGTCGGGACGCCTCGACCAGGACGCCGGCCACGGAGATGCTCTTCTCCGCATCGGCCTGCACCTCCAGGTCGGGGAACTCGCCGCGGATCACGTCCGTGACGGCCCGAAGGGTCTCCGCGTGCCCGCCGGCGATCTCGTCGACGCCGTCGAGCATGCTGCCCACCTCACCGACCGACTGGAGCACGTTCCACACGTGCAGCAGCCGCAGGGAGGCCTTGTGCAGCTCGGCTTCCCGGGCGGCGTACCGGGCGATCAGGAGGTCGTGCTCATCGCGGATCGCTGCGAGGACCGTGCCGCTCTCCTCGGCCCCGTCGATGCCTCGGACGACGATGACGGGCGTCATGGCGATGGCCGCGGTCCCCAGCCCGACCGAGCCGAGCATGAGGGAGTTGAACCCGCCCAGGCCGCGATTGCCCACCACGACCGTGCCGTGGAGCCCGCCGGCCCGGTGCAGGGTGTCGACGGCGCCGGCGCGGCTGAATTCAGTGGTCACGGTCAGCCCGGGGTACTCGGCCGACACCGCCTTCGCCGTGTCGTCCAGGAGCGCCCGGCCGTTGACGCGGACCCGTTCGATGATCTCCGCCGACAGGTACAAGGCTCTGCCGTCGGTGTCGGCGCCGTAAACGATGTGCAGGGGACGGTCACGGCGCACGGCCTCCTTGGCCGCCCACAGGGCGGCGACGCGTGCCGACTCCGAGCCGTCCACGCCGACCGTGACCGAGCTGGTGTCCGGGGTGCGGAAGATGCTTTCCACGATTCCTCCCAACCGACAAGCCGATGAGGGACACCACTCACGCTGGCACCGTCGACGCCCTGGGAAGAGGGCCGCCCGGGACCCCAGGCGGGACCAAAGGTCCCCACCGTCGCGCCCCGGCACCCCGGAGCCCTACGGCCCCTGGACGGGACCGTTCGGCCCTCGCTCACCAGCGGTCACCGGCGGATGGTTGGAGGCACACCCACACCGAACAACAGCCTCACGTGACACGGCGGAACAGGAGGGCCTCATGAAGCACCTCAAGGTGGCGGACCTCATGACTGACGAGGTCGTCTCCGTTGTCCCGGGCACCGCCTTCAAGGACGTCGCGAAGCTCCTCGCCCAGTACGACATCTCCGGAGTCCCCGTCTTGGACGACGAGGACCGCGTGGTGGGCGTCGTCTCGCAGACCGACCTGCTGGCCCACACGGTGTCCGGCTCCCATCCCGCCGAGCAGAGCAGCACAGTGGCTGGGCCGCCGTCCGCGGGCGGCGTCATGTCCGTGCCCGCGGTCGCCGTCCATGCCGAAGAGACAGTGGCTGACGCCGCCCGGCTGATGACCAGACGAGGTATCGAACGCCTCCCCGTCGTGGACGTCGAGGACCGGCTCGTCGGCATCGTCACCCGCCGGGACCTGCTCCGCACGTTCCTGCGCCCGGACTCCGAGATACGCCGACGCGTCAGCGACGAGGTCCTCACCGAGGTACTCGGTGTGCCACCCGGTGACATCGACGTCCACGTGGTGGACGGCATCGTCACCCTGTACGGCCATGTCGAGCGCCGCAGTCAGCTCCCCGCACTTCTCAGCCTCGTCGAACAGCTCGACGGGGTCGTCGCCGTGGCATCACGCGTCACCGCCCGCACCGACGACACGGCAACCCAGGCGGACCACGCCCGGCACGCCATGCCGTGGTGATGAGCGCCGGACCGCACGAAGGGAATCGCAGCCATGCAGAACCACGTGACCGTCGGAGTCGACGGCTCCCCGGAAAGCCGGGCAGCAGCACGCTGGGCCGCACAGGAGGCCGTCCTGCGGCAGGTGCCGCTGCGCCTCGTGCACGCCGTCGACTGGCCCCTGGACCCGGTGTTCCCCGGACTGGGCCGCCAGGACGTGGACCGCTGGGCCGACCAGGCCCTGACCGAAGCCGCGCAAGAGCTGCACGGGCGCCACCCGAACTTGGAGATCACGACCCGCTGCCTGACAGCACGGCCGGCCGCCGCCCTCGCTGCCGAGGCCGCCGACGCCGGGCTACTGGTCCTGGGATCGCGCGGCCTGGGCGGTCTGGTCGGTTTCATCGTCGGCTCGGTGGCGATGTCCACCGTGGTCGCGACCGACACCCCGGTTGTCCTCGTTCGCGTCGCCGACGACCCGGCCGGCCCGGGCACCGGCTCCAGCGGCGAGGTCGTCGTCGGCGTCGACATCCACGAAGCGTGCGACCGGGTACTGACCTTCGCCTTCGAAGAGGCGGCCCGGCGCGACTGCCCACTGCGGGCCGTACACGGCTGGAAGATGCCGCCCGCCTACAGCTACGTCCCCTTCTTCGACCCGGACAACGAACGGGACATCGGCAGGAGCGTCACACACATGGTGGACGACATGCTGCTGCCTTGGCGGCACAAGTTCCCCGACGTGAACGTCAGCCACAGCGTGTTCATGGGATCCGCGGGTGACCATCTCGTCCGGGCCGCGCAGGGCGCGCAACTCGTCGTCTTAGGACGCCATGTGCGCCGCTCCGCCCTCGGCGCGCACCTGGGCTCGGTCGCCCACGCCATCCTTCACCACGCAGCAGCCCCCGTGGCCGTCATCGCCCACGACTGAAGGAGCGCTACCGGTGAATCGGACGTATGCCGCGCGCAAAAGGGCGGAAAGAGTCCGCCCGCTTCTCGCGGATCCCGATTGTGCGGTGCGCGGCACTCGGCCGCTTCTCCGCATCCTCGCAAGGACCCTTTCCGCACTTTCATGGAACCACCCCCAGGCGGAGCCCACCAAGGCCGGGCGGGCCGCCTCAAGGCCCCGGACGGCCCCACCCACGGACGGGTCGACCTGCACACCATCGCGAGTACCAGCCGTCCCGTCGAGGAGGAAGACCATGGAGCACCTGCGCACCGTCGATGACGTCATGACACACGCCGTGATCTCCGTCGACCGAGGAACCGCGTTCAAGGACATCGTGGAAGCGCTGCGGATGTGGAACGTGAGCGCGCTCCCAGTTCTGACCCAGGACGGACGGGTGGTCGGCGTCGTCTCCGAAGCCGATCTGCTGCTCAAGCCGCAAGGCGCCGACACGCCCCACGACACCACCGCCGAGCAGCTGATGACGCGCCGGCCGTGACCGTCATGCAGGACGCCACCATCCCCACCGCGGCGCGTTTGATGGCCCGCGGGCACCTCAAGCGCCTTCCCGTCGTCGACGGCGAGGGCCGCCTCGTCGGCGTCGTCAGCCGCGGCGACCTGCTCAAGGTCTTCCTGCGCCCCGACGAGGACATCGGCGCCGAGATCCGCGAGATGATCACCTACCAGCTGATCCCGCACGGTTCCGCCGAGGTTCACGTCCACGTCGCCAACGGCATCGCCTACCTCAACGGGTCGCTGCCGGACCCCGCGATGGAAGACGTCGTCGTACGTGCCGCCGGCACCGTACCGGGCGTCGTCGACGTCAAGGCGGATTTCACCGTCCCCGTATCCGCATGAGGGCACGACCGTCATGCGACACCGCAGCGTCTCGGACCTGATGACGCACACCGCCGTCACCGTCCGGCGTACGACCGCGTTCAAAGAGATCGCCCGGCTCCTGAAGGAGTTCGACATCACCGCCATGCCCGTGATCGACGAATCCGGGCACCCGGTCGGCGTCGTATCCGAAGCCGACCTTCTCCGTCGGCGGCCCGCCGGTGGCGCCGCAACAGCCGAGGAGCTGATGACCAGCCCGGCCGTCACGGCCCGACCCGAGTGGAGCGTGGTCCGCGCGGCCCGCGTCATGCAGCGGCACCGGGTCAAACGGCTTCCGGTCGTCGACGCGGAAGGCCGGGTGGTCGGCATACTCAGCCGCAGCGATCTGATCCAGCTCTTCCTCCGCAGCGATCTGATCCAGCTCTTCCTCCGCCGCGACCACGCGATACAGGAAGAGATCCTCGAAGACGTCCTCACCCGGACACTCCACCTCCCTCCCTCGGCCATCACCGTCGAAGTCGACGACGGCCTGGTGACCCTCAGCGGCACCGTGCCGCGGCCCGGACTGCTGCCCGTGGTGATCCGCCTCTGCCAGAGCGTCGACGGGGTCGTCGACGTCGACAACAGACTCACCTGCACGGAGGCCGAACGCAGCTGACCGGGCAAGGAGGGCCGGTCGGTCGCCGGTGGGGCCGCTCGGTCCTTTCCAAGGACCTCGCAGGAGGCAGAGCCTGAAAGCAGCCGACTGTCGGACCCCACCGGTCGCCGTCGTGGCGCACGACTGAGGCCACATGGACAGGACCAGTCCCATGACCGCAACACACCTCGGCCCCGACACCGTCATCCAGCTCGTCGGCGACGCCGTCACTGCCCCATCCATGCGCAACGCCCAGCCGTGGAAGTTCGTGTTCCATGTCGGCAGCGGCGCCCTCGCTCTTTACGGCGACCCGGAACGCGCCATGACCCGAACCGACCCGAACCACCGTGGCCTCCACCTGGGTTGCGCCGCAGCACTGTTCAACCTGCGCGTGTCCGCGGCCTGGATCGGTCTGCCGGTTCGCGTGCAGCTCTTGCCCGACGACGCCGAACCATGACTGCTCGCCACGGTGACCATCGACGAAACGACGGGCGTGGACCGCGAGCTGGCCTCCCTGCACGACGCGATCCTGCGTCGGCACACCAGCCGGTACCCCTTCAGCGAGGAGCCGGTGCCGACGGCACTGCTGGATGGTCCGTGGGCTGCGGCCCCCTTGGAGGGCTGCCGGCTGACCGTCCCTGGTACGAGGCACATCGACACCGTGCTCGGGTTGGTCCGGGACGCCGAACACCGCGAGGAGGAATGACCTCCCCTCCCCTGGAATGGCCGGAGCTGCGGTGGACGGTGCGAGCCCCGGTCGCGGCCATGGGACACGTGCAGATGGTCTTCCGCCTCGGCTACGGCCCCGCAGGCCCCGACACGCCACGTCGCCCGTTGACCGAGGTCCTGGAAGTCCGGGAGTAGAAAGCGGTGGAAGACGCGTAGACGCTCGAATGGTGAACCCGCTCAGGGCGCCAGGTCTCGGCGTTGGAGCAGCACATGCGCCAGCAGGATCCCCAGCACTCCCGTTCCGACAAGGATCCCGAGCTGGGGCCAGAGCACGTCGCCTTCTGCCAGGGCGTCGCCGGGGGCGTAGTAATGGAACGGGCTGAGGAACCTCAGCGATGCTGCCGGCGACCAGGCCAGCGCGATGAAGTTGACGGCGAATCCCACGGCTCCGATCGCGATGGTCGCGCCGACCACCTGGGCCCGCCGTCGTCCCGCAGCCGACACGGCCATCGCCGGCCCGATCAGGCACAGGGCGAAACCGAGGCCCATGACCCCGGCGGCGAACACCCCGCCGAGCGGTACCGCACGGTGGATGTCCGGTGACAGCGACACCGCCGCCGCGACCGTGAGGGTTGCTGCCAGGTTCAGGGCCAGCGCCGCGAGCACCAGTGCGGCGGTCCGCTCCGTCAGCAGTCGGATACGGCTGACGGGACGCACCATGACGAGTTCCACCGTGCCGGATTCCACGTCCGCTGCCACTGCGGCCGCGGCGAGTGAACCGATCGCGGTGAGCTGCATGGCGATCCAGAAGGGGTGGGTGAGGCCGGCGCCCAACAGCCCGGGATAGCTGGCGATCGACACGTCGCCGCTGGATCCGCTGAAGGCCCGGTAGGCGGAGGGCGGCCCCTTCCCACCCGCGGAGAAGAGCTGACCCGGAGGAATCGCGTTGGCGACCACCACGATGAGCGCCTCGAAGACGGCCATCCCGACGATCAGGGCGACCAGCATCCGGCGCCGCCGGTACAGGGCGAGCCACAAGAGCGGCCACTGCCGTCTCACGGCTCCTCCCCCACGGCGTCGTCGCGGTACAGGTCCATGAAGGCCTCGTCCAGCCCGGCTTCTTCCACCGTGACGTCGGCTACCGGCAGGCCGAGCAGTGTGCGCAGAGCGCCCACCACTTCGCTCGGCGGTACGAGCAGCTCCACCCGGGCCCCCTGCCAGCGCGGGGCCCAACGTTCTGCGCCGCCCAAGGGCCGTGGCCCCTCTCCGTCCGCGAAGGACAGCCTGATCCGCCTGGCACGGGCCTCGCGCAGGCGGGCCACGCTCTGGACCGTGACCAGCCGTCCGTCCCGGATGATCGCCACCCGCCCGCAGGTGCGCTGCACCTCCGGCAGGATGTGGCTGGAGAGCAGGACGGTGCGTCCGGCGTCGGCCGCCTCGCCCAGCAATTCGAAGAACGTCTCCTGGACCAGAGGGTCGAGTCCTTCGGTCGGTTCGTCGAGCACCACCAGATGTGGGTCGTGCTGCATCGCCTGCACCAGCCCGAGCTTCTGCTTCATGCCCCGCGAGTAACCCCCGACGAGGCGGGCGAGGATCGCGGACGTCAGCCCCAGCCGATCGCACAGCTCGCCGCGGCGGGGTACGGGTGCTCCTTGGAGCGCGGACAGCAGATCGAGGGTTTCCGCTCCGGAAAGTTCCGGGTAGAGGCGAAGTTCACCCGGCAGGTACCCCAGGTGCGGGGCAACCCGGCGGTGATCGGCGATCGGGTCCAGTCCGAGCACCCGCACACGCCCCTCGCTCGGCCGGAGCAGCCCGGTCAGGCACCGCAGTGTGGTTGTCTTCCCCGCGCCGTTAGGGCCGAGGAAGCCGAACACCTCACCTGGTCTCACAGTGAGGTTCAGGCGGTCGATTCCCGTCACCGGCCCGTACCTCTTGGTCAGTCCGGTCAGCTCGATCGCCGGCCCGTCACCCATGGGTCCAGTCTGAGCCTGCTGCTGGCGGCCCGCCCGCTCACCCAAGGTCGTAGGCCGTGAGGGGGGCGTGCTGCGGTGCGGCCCCCGCTGCGGCCATGTCGCCGTAGGCGGTGCGCTTGAGCTGTGCCGCCAGGTTCTCCAGCGCTCGGGCGGTCGCGAGTTCGTCGCCGATCTCGGGCACGTCCTTGTCCGTGGGGTTGCAGCGCGCGGTGCCGTGGCCGGTGAGGTGGGTGGTGCCGGTGTCGAGTTCGACGCGGACCTTGGTCGTGTGCTCTTCCTCGAAGAGGTAGACGCGGGTCTTCCATTCGCTCGTGTGCGACATGGTGTGCCTCCGATCGGTTCAGGCGTGGTGGTGGCGTCGGACCCAGCGCCGGACCTCGTCGGTTCCCCATACGAGCGGTGGGAAGACCGAGATGAGGAGGATGACGTCCAGCGGGAGGGCGGCGGTACCGAAGAGGTTCTGGAGCGGCGGCGCGTACACGAGCGCTG
Source organism: Streptomyces sp. NRRL S-378 (assembly GCF_000720645.1). Lineage (NCBI taxonomy): Bacteria > Bacillati > Actinomycetota > Actinomycetes > Kitasatosporales > Streptomycetaceae > Streptomyces > Streptomyces sp. NRRL S-378. The sequence goes on along the minus strand of NZ_JOBX01000035.1, from coordinate 48,330 downwards.
CGGTGAAGACGAGTTCGAAGGCGATACCGGCCAGCAGCAGCGGGTTGCTGAAGAAGCCGATGTCGCGCAGGGCGGCGTGGTCGGTGCGGGCGGCGATGGCCGTGCCGACCTGGCAGGTGACGATGCCCGCGAACGTGGCGGTGGTCGCGGTGAGATAGGCGTGGTGCAGGGGGGTCCCGGGTCCGGTGGGGTCCCCGGGGTGCCAGCCCGCGCGCCACAGGACGTAGAAGAAGGCGGTCATGACGAGGGCGGCGGAGATGGTGCCGAGCCAGCCCCAGCTGCGCACGAGCATGTCCTTGTCGATCACGCTCTGGGAACTGGGCCGGGGCGGTCGGGACATGATTCCCGGCTCGGCTCGCTCACGGCCGAGGGCAAGGGCCGGAAGGGTCTCGGTGCCCAGGTCGATGGCGAGGATTTGCAGGACGGTCAGCGGCAGCGGTACGGCCCCGGCAGAGAGGGCGAACACGAGGAAGGGCACGACCTCGGGGGTGAGGTGGGCGAAGATGTAGACGATGAACTTGCGGACGTTGTCGTAAACGCGGCGGCCGGACTCGATGGCCGTGACGATGGTGGCGAAGTTGTCGTCGGTCAGGACCATGGTCGACGCCTCGCGGGCGACGTCGGTGCCCGAGAGCCCCATGGCGACGCCGATGTGGGCACGGTGCAGGGCCGGAGCGTCATTGACCCCGTCGCCGGTCATGGCCACGATCTGTCCGTGTGCCCGCAGGGCGTCGGCCACCTTCAGTTTGGTCTCGGGCGAGGAGCGGGCGAAGACGATCTCCGTGCCGTGCAGGCGCAGGAGGTGGTCGAGCTCGTGGTCGTCGATCGTCTCGGACTGGGCGACCACGTGCAGGTTCGTCGTACCGATACCGACGGCGCGGGCCACGGCGGCGGCTGTCGCACCGTTGTCGCCGGTGACGATGTGGACGGTGAGACCCGCCTCGTGGCAGCGCCGGACCGCGGCGGCGACCTCGGGGCGCGGCGGGTCGTACAGGCCGATCAGCCCGAGCAGGTGAAGGTCCCGCTCCGCGGCCTGCCGCTGCGAAATCGCAGCCGCCGTGTCGGACGGCAGTTCACGTACCGCGACGGCCAGCACGCGCATACCGTCCGCGGCCAGGGTGTCGGCGGCGTCCTGGGCCTCCTCGGTCGGCTCTCCTTCGGCCAGGAGCGCCAGGACGGCCTCGGGGGCACCCTTGACGATCACGCGGAGGCTGCCGGGTTCCCCTTGGACCACCGACATGCGACGCAGGCGCGGATCGAAGCGGAAGCAGGCTCGGCGGCGGGCGTCCCGGTCGGCCGGGTCGAGCGGCGCAGCATGTTGCGCGGCTCCTTCCACCAGCGCGATCTCGGTCGGGTCACCGTGCAGCCGGCCGTCTGTCTCGCGAGTGACGGTCGTGCACTGGGCGGCAGCACGGACCAGTTCGGCGCCCTCCGAACCGCTCGCCTCCGGGTGGGGCGGAGTCCAGGTGGCGTGCAGGCTCATCCGGTTCCGGGTGAGGGTGCCGGTCTTGTCGGTGCAGATGACGTTGGTGGATCCGAGGGTCTCCACGGCGCTCAGTCGCTTGACCACCGCGCCCTGCCGGGCGAGGACGCGGACGCCCACGGCGAGGGCAAGGGTGATGGTGGGCAGCAGGCCTTCGGGCACGTTGGCGACGAGCAGGCCGATGGCGAACATGAGCGAGTCGGTCAGCGGCAGGCCGACCGCCACTCCCGTCACGAGGAAGACGGCGCCCATGCCGACCGCGACCGCGGCGATCAGCCAGGCGACCTTCTTGACCTGCGTCTCCAGTGGGCTCGGTTCGCGGCGGGTGCGCTGGCTGAGGGCGGCGATCCGGCCGAGTTCGGTGTGGTCTCCGGTAGCGAAGACGATCGCCTGCGCCTGCCCCTCGGTGGCGGTGGTGCCGCTGAAGACGAGGTTGGGCTCCTGGAGCAGGGAAAGGCCTTCCAGCCCCGGTCCGGCAAGACGCTCGACCGGGGTGGACTCGCCCGTCAGCATGGAAAGGTCGGCCTCGATTCCTCCCTCGGTCAGGCGGGCGTCGGCGGGTACCCGGTCGCCCTCGTCGAGGGCGATGAGGTCTCCGGGTACCAGCTCCCGCGCCGGGACGTGCTGTGCCTGTCCGTCGCGGATCACCCGGGCCTGTGCGGGAAGGAATCGGGCCAGGGTTTCGACGGCCTTCTCGGCCTGCTGTTCCTGGACGAGGGCGAACCCGGCGTTGACGAGGATGACCGCAACGATCGCCCAGGCGAGCACCGGTATGGAGGCGGTGAAGGCGAGGGCCGCCGCGGCCCACAGCAGCAGAGCCAGCGGGTGGACCAGTTGCCGCAGCAGTTCCCGCAGGACGCTCGTCCGGGTGGTGCGGCGGACCTCGTTCGGACCGTAGACGGCCAGCCGGCGTGCCGCCTCCCGGCTCGACAGGCCCAGAGGGCCGGTGTGCAGCTCGCGACGGAGCAGGGGAAGGGGTTCCAGGGGATCCGGCGGGAGAGCCGGGCCGACGGCGGTGTCAGTCATCGCCGGCTCCCTGACCGGGGCGAAGGCGGCCGGACCATAGGGGCTCGATGCTCGCCCACTCGGTTTCCCAGGCCCGTGTGCTGCGGGCGTCTACGATTCGCAGGCGTACCGCAACGAGGGCGCTGCCGGCGAGCACGATCCCGGCCAGCGCTCCAGCGCCGACTGCGACCGCCTTCAGAGCGATGTCGGCCTGGCCGGGGGGCGCGGTGGCCGCACTGCCGTTCGCGTCGACCCACACCCGGACCGTGTCACCGTTCCGGGTTCCTGCCGGAACGGGAATGGTTGCCGTGTGCGGGCGCTGAGAGGGATAGCGCCACGTGGCGGTCGCCACGGTGACAGGCCGGCTGCTCGGCTGGTCTCCGGCTCGGTAGGCGGTCTCGCTGACCGTGGTGGCCGTCACAGTGTGCCGGTGGCGCGCGATGTCCTCGGCGGCGCGGTTGCCGTCCGTCCAAGCGACCCGTCCGAGGGCGACACCGGCGATGACGGCAAGAAGCCAGGTCAGCGCGAAGGCGGCGTGCATTCGGGTCCGGGTGCGGTCGGCATCCCGCCTGAGCGGGTTGCCCCCCGTCCCTTGCCTCCGCTGGTGCATGGCACGCCTCCGTGCTGGTGCGTGCCGAGCCGGGGCCGTCCCTTCAGGCGGCGAGCTCGGCGCTGATGTGGTGGGCCCACTTCTGGATCCGTTCGGGGTTGCGGAAGTCTCCGCCCTTGCCCTGGCGGGTCAGTGCCTTGGCGAGGAAGCCTGGGGTGTGGGCCGTGATACTGCCACCGAAGGTCATGTGCTCGCGCGCTCCGACCAGCTGCATCTCCCGGGCGACCGCGGAGACCGGGGGGATGTCGTGTTCCTCGGCGGAGCGGTCGAGCGGGCCGCTGCTGAACATCCACACCGGGCGGTGCCGCAGGGAGTCGGCGTTGCGTTCTGCGCAGTGTTTGGCCTTGCTGCTCCAGTGGCCGGCGTAGAGGGATCCGCCGAGGACGACGGCGTCGTAGGCGCGGACGTCGTGGACGTCGTCGGCGGGCAGGACGACGGCGTCGAGACCGTCCTCGCGGAGGGTCTTTCCGATCTGCTCGGCGATGCCTGCGGTGGCACCGTGCTTGGTGCCGTAGGCGACCAGGACTCGCTTGGTGCTCATGGCGGGTGCTCCTTGGTTCCATGGTGCGTTGGTGATGCCACTGTCACGCGGTCGACGGCTGCTCCGCTTGGGCCGGACGGATCCCTGCGGGGACCATTCGGTCCTCCCCATAGCGCCGCTCCTCGGCGACGGCGGCGTGCTGCTTGACGGCGGCGAAGCTGTCGGGGGCGACGGATATCGAGTCGTTGCCGGCGACCGCCGCCGCGGGAAGCGGTGCCGGCCTGGGCGTGACCGGGCCGGTTCAGGGGCGGGGGTTTCCTGCGGCCGTCATGACGAGTCCGGTGACCAGCAGGGACAGGCCGATGGTCAGGACGATGAAGCCGGGGCCGGGCAGCAAGTACAGCGTGATTCCGATCAGGGTGGTCGGGGCTCCGGCGGCGGTCAGGGCGAGGCCGATGCGCCTTTCCGACACGGGCGGGCTGCTTTCCGTAGGGGCGGGCTGCCGGTGGGCTTCCGGGCGCGGCGGGCGCTTCAGCCGTAGGTGCGGCCGCGGCCGGCCGGGCCGCCGGCGGGGGTGCCGGGCTGGTTGTGCTGGTAGATGTCGGGGATGCCGTCGGCGTCGGCGTCGAGGTTCTCCGCCTCGTACAGGCGCCGGTAGAGGGTGTTGCGGCGCCTCACCAGCAGGGTGGCGAGGGCGGCGGCGACGAGGGACCCGACCAGGACCGCGGCCTTGATGTGTGCGGTGGCGGCCGGGTCGGTGAAGGCGAGTTCGCCGATCAGGAGGGCGACGGTGAAGCCGATTCCGGCGAGGGCGGCGAGGGCGAGGATGTCGGCCCAGGCCAGGTCGGGGTTGAGGCGGGCCCGGGTGAACCGCGCCGTGAGGTAGGTGCCGGCGAACACCCCGACGGTCTTGCCGATGACCAGGCCGAGGACGACCCCGAGGGGTTCGGGCTGGGTGAACACCGCGCCGAGCGCGGGCCCGGACAGGCTCACGCCGGCGGCGAAGAGCGCGAACAGCGGGACCGCGATCCCGGCGGAGACCGGCCGCAGCAGGTGCGCGACCCGCTCTCCGGGGGAGGCGGTCTCGGCCGGGCGGCGACCTCGTGCCGCGTCGCGTCGGGTACGCAGGATGAGGCCCATGGCGACGCCGGCGACGGTGGCGTGAACGCCACTGTTGTACATCAGCGCCCAAACGGCGACGCCTAGGGGGACGTACCACCACCAGCCGCGGACCCGGTAGCGCTGGAGCAGGTAGAAGACGCCGAGGCCGGCGAACGCGGCGGCCAGCGCCCAGAGGTTGAGGTCGGCGGTGAAAAACACGGCGATCACCAGGATCGCGCCCAGGTCGTCGACGACGGCCAGGGTGAGGAGGAAGGCCCGCAGAGCCGCGGGGAGGTGGGTGGAGATGACGGCAAGGACGGCGAGGGCGAAGGCGATGTCGGTGGCCATCGGCACCGCCCACCCACCCGGGCTGCCGCCGCCCGCCCAGACGGTGGCGAGGTAGAGCGCGGCGGGGACGGCCATGCCGCAGACCGCGGCGACGACCGGGAGTACGGCGGTGGCCGGGGTACGGAGCTCGCCGACGACGAGCTCGCGCTTCAGCTCGATCCCGGCGACCAGGAAGAACAGGGCGAGGAGGCCGTCGGCCGTCCAGTGCTGAACGGACAGGTCCAGGCCGAGGGCTGGTATCCCGAAGTGGAAGTCCCGCAGCGACTCGTAAACGCCGGACAGCGGTGTGTTGGCCCAGATCAGGGCCAGGAGGGCGGCGGCCAGGAGGACCATGCCGCCGACGGTCTCGGTCCGCAGAGCCCCTGCGATGGCTGTGCGCTCGGGCCAGGGCAGGACCCCGAAGAGCGGTGATCGGGAAGAAGGGGGATCGCGCTGATCGGCTGGCATGGCGGTGGCCTTCGGTGTCGGCAAAAAGGGCATACGCCCCAGGGACGCCGACCAGACTTCCCGGCACACCGCGCGCCGCTCTTGACGCGTTCCTTACACCGTACACACTGCACGGTCGGTCTGCCCCGCCTACTCCCCATGATCAATCGGTGCAGGGTTGTCATCAGCCCTGGCGGGAGGCGCACCGCCAGGCGGCGATAGCGCCCAGGATGAGTGCGCCGGCGGCGACGAGTCCGGGCCGCTCGCCGAGTGTCGTGTAGAGGGCGGCGCCGGTGATCGTGAGGGTCGTGCCCGCTGCGACGAGCGGTGAGGCAGGGCGGCGCAGGGGCCTGCGTGTGCCCGACGGGGTCCGGGTGGTGCGGCCGATGCGGGGCTGGTGGCTCATGCGAGTCTCCTGGCAGGAGGTTGCGGTTTGCGCAGCCTCCCATGGCCCTTGTGGTTGTGGCCTGTCTCCCGCGAGAACGGTTCCTCGTACCGGCGCTCGTCCGAGGCACAACGGAAGATCCGTCTCGCCCGAACCCCGCATGCACAGGCGCAGCAGGCCGCCACCGTGGTCACAGCCAGCGATATGCGCGCCGCGGCTCAGAAGGCCGTGGCCCACTACCCGCACGCCAGGCGTACCCAGGCGGGATCACTCGGCGGGGGTGTCCGCCCGGACGATGGTGATCGGGCAGGGCGCGTGGAGCGCCACCTGCTGGCTCACCGAACCGAGCAGCGCTCGGCTGAAGCCGCCGCGGCCGCGGCTGCCCACGACCAGCATGTCCGCACCCTCTGCCGCATCCACCAGGACGTCGACCGTATTGCCCCGCACCAGGCGCTGGTGCACGGAGGCGGCGCCGTCCTCACCGAGAACCGTGCGAACCTCCTCGACCAGACGCCGTTCGGCCTCCTCCTCGTCGAACGTGGCGTCGACCGCCGGGGCGGACCACGACGCGGCACCGGGCAGGTCCCACGCCGCGACCGCCTCTACTCGCCCGCCCACCAGCCCTGCATATCGGACTGCCCAGCGCAGCGCGGCCTGGGACGAGGGCGATCCGTCGACGCCCACCACGATCCGCGGAGCCTCATGCTGCCTGTCCATCCCGTTCACCCTTCCGACGGCTGATACATCCACAGTGTGCGCATCGGGAACGCACCGCCACGCGAGCATGCGGTGGCTGCTTTGTCAGCTCTTCGGCAACCGGAACCACCGCTCCTGGCCTGCGGCAACACATTCCTTCCGGTCTCCGGGCAGAACCAGGGGCACCGGGCCCAGGAGGGACGAGGGGACGCTGATGCCGAGCCGGCCGGGCCGGAACCGGATACGGATGTCCCGGTGCCCCAGGTAGGAGATCGAGAACGAGGACCCAGGCACTTCGGAGAAGGGCACCGGGTCGATGTGCAGGCCGTCGTCGTGGGGCTCGAGTCCGACGATGCCGCGCTCGACGAGGTCGAGGGTGCCACCCATGGCACCGAGGTGGATCCCCTCACCAGTGGTGCCGCCCTGGACGTCGGTGATGTCACTGAGCAGGGCTTCCTGGCAGTAGCGCCACGCGTCCGAGCCCTGCTCCCGGGCGAGGACCCAGCCGTGGACGAGGCTGCTGAGCGTGGAGCCGTGGCAGGTGCGCCGCAGGTAGTAGGCCACTGTCCTGCGCCAGAGGTCGTCGTCAAGGCGGTATCCGAGCCGAATCAACAGCTGTTCGAGTTCTGCGGGGCGGAAGAGGTAGCCGAGCATGAGGGTGTCGGCCTGCTTGGACGCCTGGTAGCGGTTGGGCGTGTCGCCTTCGGCTTCCAGGATGCGGTCCAGGCGGCGGATGTCGTGGTAGCGGGCGCGGTAGCCGTCCCAGTCGAGCTCGGCGAGGTCCCCGTAGCCGTGGAACTGGCTGATCACGTCGCGATGGAACGGCACGTACAGGCGGCGGGAGACGTCCTCCCAGGCGGTGAGGTCGTCGGGGCCGATGCCGAGATGCGTGAGGAGCTCTGCCCGCCGGGCCGCCGGGAGTTCCCCGTACAGGTCGAGGGCGCGGGCCAGTACCCACGCGGCGGTGACGTTGGTGTAGGCGTTGTCGTCGATGCCGGGTGCGGCGGCGTCCGGGTAGGCATCGTGGTACTCGTCCGGGCCGACGACGCCGCGGATCCGGTAGCGGCCGAGGCCTGTGTCCCAGGTCACCGCGTCGGCCCAGAAGTGGGCTGCGTGCAGGAGCAGTTCGGCGCCCGGGCCGTGCATGAATCCGGCGTCGCCGGTGGCCTGCCCGTACTGCCACACGTTCCAGGCGATGGCCGACCCCACATGGTGCTGGAGGTGCGAGTGGTCCGGCAGCCAGCGGCCGGAGCGCGGATTGAGGTGCAGCCGCTGCGTCTCCTCTGCGCCGGAACTGCCGCTCTGCCAGGGAAACATCGCCCCTTTCGCTCCAGCCCGGCGGGCGGTCTCCCGAGCCGTGGGCAGCCGGCGGTGCCGGTACATCAACAGGGCGCGAGCGGTCTCGGGGAGGTGGAGGGCGAGGTAGGGCAGGACGAACAGCTCGTCCCAGAAGACGTGGCCCCGGTACGCCTCGCCGTGGAGGCCGCGGGCGGGGACTCCGGCGTCGAGCTCCGCGGTGTGCGGCGAGAGGGTCTGCAGGACGTGGAAGGCGTGCAGCCACAGAACCTTGCCCGTCTCTCCGGGTACCTTCAACTCTCCTTCGCTCCAGAGGCGTTGCCAGGAGGCCCGGTGGGACGCCAGCAGGGAGGGGAAGTCCGGGGCGTGCGTGGCACGGTCGATGCTCCGCAGCAGCGGATCGGCCGAAGGGCGGTCGAGCGACGTGCACAGGGCGGCGGTCTTTACGACGACGACCGGGGCGGCCCGCTTGATCGGCAAGACGAATGTCTGCGTGGCGGTGGTGGCTGTGCATGCCCGGCCCACCGGTGCCGCGGGACGTGCTGATGTCCGGACTGCGAGCCCGATCCGTACTCGGGAGGTGGTTGTGGTGCAGGACAGCCAGGCGGTGCCCTCCGCCTCCACTCCGGCCCGGTGCTCGACGAGATGCCGCCCGGCCAGGGCGCGGTAGCGCTCGACTCCCGCGTTGACGACGTCTCCGTCGAGCACGGCCTCGATCTCGATTCCGCCGCTCCAGCCGTACGCTCTGAGCACCGTGTTCTGCGCGGCCAGGTGCGGGTCGCCCATGTGGACGAGGCGGGTGTGGGTGACGCCCAGGCGGCGGCCTTCGGCGTCGTGGAAGAGCATGCGGCGCGTGAGCGTGCCGGCGTGCAGGTCCAGCGACACGTGGCTGTGGCGCAGGGTCGGATGGTCGGGTGTGAGCCAGTCGCCGGCCGGTGCGCCCTCGGGCAGGCAGCGGTATCTCAGGGCGGTCCAGTCCGGCAGCCGGACCATGTCCTCGTTGGGGACCGTTCGTCCGCCGATGGTGGAGACGAGCCGGTTGTAGCAGCCGGCGAGGTAGGTACCCGGGTAGTGGACGTCGTCGGCGACGCTTTCGGGGGCTGAACCGCGGGTGGCGAAGCGGCCGTTGCCCAGGGTGCACAGGGACTCGACCAGCCGCTCGGTTTTGGGGTCGTAGCGGGGGTACTCCCAGCGCCAGACGGTGGTCACGCGCGTTCGCCTTCGAGTGCGGCGGGCAGCCCGCCGAGGTCCGGGAGGACGAGGTGAGCACCATGTGCGCGCAGGGCGTCCCTCATGTGCAGGTCGTCTTCGCGGTTGAGTCCCACCACGAGGCGGAAACGGCCTCGGTGTCCGGCTTCGACGCCGGCGAGTGCATCCTCCACCACGGCGGTGTGTGCGGGAGTCACGCCGAGGCGGCCGGCAGCTTCGAGGAAGAGGGCAGGGGCGGGTTTGCCTGGCAGGGCGAGTGCGGCCGCGTCCTGGCCGTCCACCAAGGCGTCGAAGCAATTGAGGAGATCTGCGGATTCCAGGAGCGAGCGGGCGTGCCGGGAGGCCGAGACGGCTGCGCACAGGATCGCCTTCTCCCGCAGTTCCCGCAGCGCGGGCCGCACGTCGTCGAAGACACGGACGCCTTCGGTCCGCAGCATCGTGGAGAAGGCTTCCTCCTTGCGGGCGGCGACCGCGTGGACGGTGGCGCACCCGGGCGGATCCTCCGAGCTTCCGGGCGGAAGGGCGATGTGCCGGGCAGTCAGGAATGCGCGTACGCCATCGAGGCGGGAGCGGCCGTCGACCAGGTCCCGGTACTCGCGGACTGCGTCGAACGGGCGCGGTCGTGCACCGGCGTGCGATGGCTGCCACTCGGGGAGGCAGCCGTCGAAGGTCTCCTTCCAGGCAGCCGCGTGGCGGTCCGCCGTAGCGAGGAGCACTCCGTCGGTGTCGAAGACGACCGCGCGTAGGTCGTTCATGAGTCGTGCACCACGCGACGGCCGGTGATGCGGGCGGGGGTGAGCTTCATCCAGTGGGTGCGCGGGCCGCCGGCCCAGGGCTGGGAGCGGGCCGTGGTGTTGAGGTGTTGAATTTCGTGCTGGTCCGTGACGGCTGCCAGTTCGCCCACCGCCAGCACGCTCCAACCCGTGGCGGTCACGTCGTCGATGTTGTCGATCTCGAAGGCGGCCTCGGTTCCGGCGGCCCTGGCCGTGACGGCTTCCGCGGAGGTGCGGAAAGCGATGTCGGGTCCTGCGATCAGGTAGTTGACGGGGAAGACGGCGGGGCCGTCGGGGGTGAAGACGGCGATGCGGCCCACGCCGTGCGTGTTCAGCAGGCGCCGGCATTCGGGCTCGTCCAGCGGTACGAGGGTACTGTCGCGCCGGGCGGTGGATCGGCCGGCGACTCGATGGGCGCTGGCACCGGTCAGGTCGTCGACGGTGAGGCCGAGGGCATCAGCGACGCGAGCGAGGGTGCCAATGGCGGGAGCGGCGGCGTGCTCCTCCAGGTACGCGATGTAGTTGCCGTCCGCTCCGCACCGCTGGCCCAGTTCCTCTCGGCTAAGGCCGAGGGCTTCACGGCGGGCCGCCAGGCGACGGCCCAGGTCGGTGCGTCCGGTCATCTCGCCGGACGACTGCTCCGGGGATCGCGGGATGCTCTTCACGGCGATCACTGCTCCTGGGGCGGTACGGCGACGGTGTCGTGCTGCGGTCCGCCGAGCACGACCTTGAGGGCGCCGGTCTCGCCGGCGCGGGAGAAGACGTCGTACGCCTCTTCCATCTGGTCCAGTTCGAACCGGTGCGTGACCATCGCGGCGCCGGGCAGGCGGCCGGCGGCCATCATGCGCAGCAGCATGGGAGTCGAGTGGGTGTCGACGAGGCCGGTGGTGATGGTGACATCCTTGATCCACAGGTCTTCGAGGTGCAGGACGGCGGGCTTGCCGTGCACGCCGATGTTGGCGACCCGGCCGCCCGGGCGGACCATGCGGGTGCACATCTCGAAGGCTTCGGGTACGCCGACGGCCTCGATGACGACATCCGCGCCGAGCCCGTCCGTGAGGTCCCCCACCAGCTGCTCCGGCTCCTCCTGCGCGTTGACGGTCGCATCGGCCCCGAGGTCCCGCGCAGCTGCCAGACGGGAAGCCGCGAGGTCGACGGCGATGATCCGGGACGGGCTGTACAGCTGTGCCGTGGCGATGGCGGCCAGGCCGATGGGTCCGGCGCCGACCACGACGACCGTGTCGCCCGGGCGCACGTTGCCGTTGAGGACACCCACCTCGTACGAGGTCGGGAAGATGTCCGCGAGCAGGACCGCTTCGTGGCTCGCCAGAGCGCTGGGAAGGGGATGGACGGAGAGGTCGGCGAAGGGAACGCGGACATACTCGGCCTGGGTGCCGTCGATGGTGTGGCCCAGGACCCAGCCGCCTCCTCCGCGGCACTGGCCGTAGTGCCCTTCACGGCAGAAGCGGCAGCGGCCGCACGCGGAGATGCAGGAGATCAGGACGCGGTCACCGGGGCGGACGCTGCGGACATCGCCGCCGGTCTCGACGACGGTCCCCACGGCCTCGTGGCCCAGGATCCGTCCGGGTGTCACCTCGGGGACGTCGCCCTTGATGATGTGCAGGTCGGTGCCGCAGATGGTGACGGCGTCGACCCGGACGATCGCGTCGGCGGCGTCCTTGATGGAGGGGTCCGGGACGTCCTGCCAGGAGGTCTGTCCGGGCCCGTGGAAGACGAGTGCCTTCATGGCGCGGCCTTCTCTCTGTGTGCTGTGCCGAACGGGGTCACCGTCAGGCTGTGCCTGTGTCCCTCTGTCCCGCTTGGGCCGGTCGGCCCCTACCCGGGACCGGTAGGTCCCCAGCGGGGAGGGCGTTCCGGTGCGACGGTGGAGACCGGCATCCGTTCCGAAAGGAGGGCTGCTGCCATGTCCCAGTCAGCCCTGCCCCCGGCTTCCGCCCGCCCGGCCCTGCTGAGGTTCCTCGGCGGGGTGCGGACGGTCACCGGCAGCAAGTTCCTGGTCGAGAGCGACCACGCCCGGATCCTCGTCGACTGCGGACTCTTCCAGGGTGTCGCGGACCTACGACGCCGCAACTGGGACAAGCTGCCCTGCGACGCCTCTGACATCCACGCCGTCGTCGTGACCCACGCCCACCTTGACCACTGCGGGTACCTGCCGCGACTGGTCCGGCACGGATTCCGCGGCCCGATCCTGACCAGCGCCACCACGGCCCGTCTCGCCGAGCATCAGCTTCGTGCCAGCCAGGCGAATACGTCCCGGTCCGCGCCGAGGTCGCCGACGTCCCGCACTTCTCCACGCACGCCGACGCCGACCAGATCATCGACTGGCTGCGCTCCGCTCCGCCACCGCACACCACCTACCTGGTCCACGGCGAGGAGACCGCCGCCGAGACCCTCCGGGACCGGATCGACGACGAGCTGGGATGGACGGCCGTCGTACCCAAGTCCGGGGAGGCCGTCCTGGTCCGCTGACCCGGGCCGGACGGCCCCGGCGGTGTGCACCGCGCGGCCCTCCCGGACACGGTGGCCCCCCGAGCAGGGTGGATGCGAAGGGTTGGAGGCACTCCATGAGCACCATGCACACCATCCTCGAAGCGATGGCACCGGAAGCCCGCGCGGCCCTGCTCGCCCACTCCCACCCGGTGACCTTCCCGGCCGGCACCCGCATCTTCGACGAACGCCGGCGGGCCGAGAAGTTCTGGATCATCCAGTGCGGCACCGTGGACCTCGACACCCACGTCCCCGGCCACAAGAACGTGGTCGTCGACACCCTCGGCTACGGCGAGCTCCTCGGCTGGTCCTGGATGTTCCCGCCCTACAGCTGGCACCTCGGCGCCACCGCCTCCCACGAGGTGCGTGCCCTGGAGTTCGACGCCGCGGCCGTACGGGAGCTGTGCAACGAGGACTCGGCCGTCGGCCGGTCCGTCTCCACCGCGGTGGCCGCCGTCATCGCCGACCGGCTCGACTCCGCCCGGACCCGCCTCCTCGACCTGTTCGCCCCTCACGGCAGCGGCACCCCGCTCGCCTACGCACGCTGAGGACCCCGCCATGACTTCCACCCCGTACACCGTCGCCGACGTCATGACCACCAAGGTCGTCGCCGTCACCCCCTCAACCGGCTTCAAGGACATCGCCACCGCGATGGAGAGGTGGAAGGTGACCGCCCTACCCGTCATCGAGGGCGAGGGCCGTGTCGTCGGCGTGGTCTCCGAGGCCGATCTCCTGCCCAAGGAGGAGTTCCACGAGCACCGCCCCGGCTTGATCGAGCAGATGCGCCGCCTGGGCGACACCGCCAAGGCCGGCTCCACCACGGCCGAGACCATGATGACCACGCCGGCCGTCACGATCCGCCCCGACGCCACCCTGCCTCAGGCCGCGCGCCTCATGGCCGAGCGGCACATCAAGCGCCTCCCGGTCGTCGACGGCGACGGCACCCTCAAGGGCATCGTCAGCCGCGCCGACCTCCTCAAGGTCTTCCTCCGCACCGACGAAGAACTCTCCGCCGAGGTCCGCCGCACCGTCATCGACCGCCTCTTCCCCCTCTCCCACGAAGCGGTCAAGGTCACCGTGGCCCAGGGGATCGCCACGCTGACCGGGCAGGTCCGCGACGGCAACCTGATCCCCCTGGCCGAACGCCTCACCCGCTCCGTCGAGGGCGTAGTCGACGTCCACTGCCGACTTGATGCACCCGCCGAGGCCTGAAATCCGACCGCGGAGCCGTTCCGACCGTTGGTGCGTGCCAGCCGACGTTGTGCGTCACAGGAGGTCAGCGGCGGACTCGGGGCATGCCCAGGCCTATCCAGGAAATGATCTCGCGCTGGATCTCGTTGTTGCCGCCGCCGAAGGTGAAGATGACCGCGCTGCGGTAGCCGCGTTCGAGTTCGCCGTGCAGGACCGCGCCGGCGGAGCCGTCCTTGAGGGGGCCGGCCGCGCCGACGATCTCCATCAGCCAGGCGTACGCGTCGCGGCGTGCCTCGGAGCCGTACACCTTGACCGCGGAGGCGTCCTGCGGGGTGAGGGTGCCGGACTCGACCGCGTTCACCATCTGCCAGTTGAGCAGCTTCATCGCGTCGAGGCGGACGTGGGTGCGGGCGAGGCGGCCGCGGACCCAGGACAGGTCGATGACCCGGCGGCCGTCCGCGAGCTTCGTCGACGCGGCCCAGCGCTGCACGTCGTGGAGCGCCCTGATCGCCATCGTGCCGTGCGCGGCGAGGGTGACGCGCTCGTGGTTGAGCTGGTTGGTGATCAGCCGCCAGCCCTTGTTCTCCTGGCCGACGCGGCGGGCGGCGGGGACGCGGATGTCCTCGTAGTAGCTGGCCGTGGTGTCGTGGGAGGCCAGGGTGTTGATGAGGGTGCAGGAGTAGCCGGGGTCCGAGGTCGGGACGAGGAGCATGGTGATGCCCTTGTGGGCGGGGGCGTCCGGGTCGGTGCGCACGGCGAGCCAGACCCAGTCTGCGGTGTCACCGTTGGTGGTCCAGATCTTCTGCCCGTTGACGACGTAGGTGCCGGTCTCCTCGTCGCCCTCGCGCACGGCCTTGCACTTGAGTGCGGCGAGGTCGGTGCCCGCGTCGGGTTCGCTGTAGCCGATGGCGAAGTCGATCTCACCGGCGAGGATCCTCGGCAGGAAGTAGGCCTTCTGCTCGTCGGTGCCGAACTGCATGATGGTCGGCCCGACCGTGTTGAGCGCCATCAGGGGAAGCGGTACGACCGCCTGCGCGGCCTCGTCGAAGAAGATGAACTGGTCCATCGGGGTCATCCCGCGGCCGCCGTACTCCTTCGGCCAGCCCACGCCGAGCCAGCCGTCGGCTCCGAGCCTGCGGATGGTCTCCCGGTAGAACCGCTTCTGGGCGGCCGGGTCCTCGTAGCGGGCGTGGACGTCCTCGGGGACCAGCTCGGCGAAGTAGGCGCGCAGCTCGGTGCGCAACTGCTGCTGCTCTGGCGTGTATTCGAGGTGCACGGCCCCTCCGGGAATCTCGCGGTCCAGCCGGTCCAGCCGGTTTGCCGTGATGGCGTATGGCGTATGGCGTATGGCGTATGGCGTATGGCGTATGGCGTATGGCGTATGGCGTATGGCGGCGGTCAGATTAGAACCTGTTGCAAGAATTCGGAAGGACCCGCGTACCGCCCGTTTCGCCTTGTCGGCCATACTCGCCACCATGACGATCCCCCGGAGCAGAGCGGAATTCTTCGTCGAGCCCGAGCGCGACCGCCGCTTCGCCGGTCCCGCGACCGGCGGGGAACGGCCCATGCTGGCCGCCTTCCTGGCGGACCACCGGGCGACGCTGGAGCTGAAGTGCACCGGGCTGGGGTCCGAGTTGGCGCGGCGCTCGGTGGAACCGTCCACGCTTTCGCTGCTCGGGCTGGTCCGGCACATGGCGGACGTGGAGCGCCGCTGGTTCCGGCAGGTCCTGGCCGGTCAGGACGCCCCGCCCCGCTTCTCCTCGCAGGACGATCCCGACGGCGACTTCGACGGGGCGCAGCCCGACGACCCCGCCGCCGTCGAGGAGGCGTGGGAGGCCTGGCGTGACGAAGTGGCCTTCGCCGAACGCTTCGTGGCCGAGGCCCCCGGCCTCGACGTCGAGGCCGACGACGCCTGGCGCGGCCGGGTGTCCCTGCGCTGGGTGCTGATCCACATGGTCGAGGAGTACGCCCGGCACAACGGCCACGCGGACCTGCTCCGCGAGCGGATCGACGGGGCCGTGGGCATCTGACCCCCGGCATCCGCCCGTCAGGTGTAGAGGTACAGGAGGTCGAAGCGGACGAGGTCCCGGGCCGGGTCGAAGAGGTACTCGCCCGAGGGGTTCCCCTCGGCGCCCTCGCGGTTGGCGTGCGCGTCGAACCGGGGGCTGTGCTGCCAGGCCGCGCCGGCCGGGAGGTACGGCACCAGCGGGGCGGGCGGTTCGGACGGCGCGGCCGCGGGCGTGAAGGCGTACTCCGCCCGGCCCGTGACCGCCGCCGCGCCACCGGCTGCCAGACGGGCTACGCCGACCAGGCGGATCCTCGAGTCGGGGCCCGGGACGGTGCGGCTGCCGCCGGGGGGCTCGTCGATGTCGTAGCCGAGCCAGTGCGCCTCGACGAGCGTCCCCACGTACGGGCCGAAGCGCGCGTTCAGGGGTTCCAGGTCGGTGCGGACCTGTGGCCCGGACCGGTCCGGTCCGGGCCAGACGGCGTAAGCCGTACCCGCGCCCACGGTCAGCAGCGGGATCCCGGCGATCAGCAGGAAGCGCCTGCGGTCGACACGACCCCGCGGTTCCCGCCGCACCCGCTCTTCCCGCTGCCCCGGCTGTCCCCGCCGTACGTCCACGACCGCCCCCGATGCAGACTCAGTTCAGGGCGCCGATCATAGCCGTGGCCGTCGCCGTCATCGCCGAGCGGGCCGCCGTCAGGTACGGCCGGGGGTCCGCCGGGGTGAGGTGGGTTCGGATGGCCTCCGTCATGGCGAGGTTCAGCGCGGTACCGATGTTGACCTTGCGGATGCCGCCCGCGACGGCCGCCGCGAGTTCGGAGTCCGGCAGCCCGGACGAGCCGTGCAGGACGAGCGGCACCTCCACCGTCTTGGCCAGCCTGGCCAGCAGGGCGTGGTCGAGGGCGGCGGTCCGGCTGGTCATAGCGTGGATGCTGCCGATGGCGACGGCCAGGGCGTCGACCCCGGAGTCGGCGACGAACCGCCGCGCCTCGTCGGGGTCCGTGCGGGCGCCGGGCGCGTGCGGGTCCGGCGGGGCGGCGCCGTCCTTGCCGCCGACCTCGCCGAGTTCGGCCTCGATCCACAGCCCGTTGGCGTGCGCCCAGTCGGCGGCCGAGCGGGTGGCCTCCAGGTTCTCGGCGTACGGGAGCTGGGCCGCGTCGTACATCACCGAGCTGTAGCCCGCGTCGCACGCCCGCCGCAGCAGCTCGGGGCTCTTGACGTGGTCGAGGTGCAGCCCGACGGGGACCCCGGCGGCCTCCGCGCAGGCGGCCGCGGCGCGGGAGATGGGCAGCAGCTGCCCGCCGCGGAACTTCACTGCGTTCTCGCTCAGTTGCAGGATGACCGGCAGTCCGGCCGCCTCGGCGCCGGCCACGACGGCTTCGGCGTGCTCCAGCGTGATGATGTTGAAGGCGGCGACGGCGCGGCCCGCGCCGGCCGCCTCCCTGACCAGGGCGCCCGCGCAGACGAGGGTCATCGGACCGCCTCCTCGCCGGTGGTGAGGATCACCGAGCGGGTCAGGTTGCGCGGCGCGTCGGGGTCCAGCCCGCGTTCGGCGGCCACGGCCAGGGCGAGGCGGTGCACGCGGACCAGTTCGGCGAGCGGGTCGAGCCGGCCGGCCACCCAGTGGCCGCCGGTCCGGCGGACCTGATCGGCGAGCCCGTCGGGGGCCTCGTCGAGCGACCAGGTGACGGTGCCGGGTCCGGAGATGCTGACCGGCCCGTGCCGGTACTCCATCGCCGGGTAGGACTCGGCCCACGACAGGGAGGCCTCGCGCATCTTCAGGGCCGCCTCGTGGGCGAGGCCTACGCTCCAGCCGCGGCCGAGGAAGGTGAACTGGCCCCGGCCCGCCAGTTCCGCGGGGAGCGGTTCCTCCAGGGCGGTGCGGGCGTCGGTGACGGCCTCGGGGCCGTGCAGCCCGACGTGGGCGCGCAGCAGGGTGAGGGCGGTGGTCGCGAAGCGGGTCTGCACGACGGACCGTTCGTCGGCGAAGTCGAGGACGACGAGCTCGTCCGCCAGCGTCATCACCGGGGTCGCCGGATCGCCGATGACGGCGGTGGTGGGCACGCCCGCGTCCCGCAGCGCGGCCAGCAGGTCCAGCACCTCGGTGGTGGTGCCGGAGCGGGTGAGCGCCACGACCCTGTCGTAGCGGCGGTGGCGCGGGAACTCCGATGCGGGGAAGGCGTCGGTCTGCCCCTGCCCCGCCTCCTCCCGGAGTACGGCTGCCGCCTGTGCCATGTAGTACGAGGTGCCGCACCCGACGATCGCGGTGCGTTCCCCCGGCTGCGGGAGCACCGCCCGCCGGGCCGGGGCCAGTTCGGCGGCCCGCTCCCAGCATGCGGGCTGCGTGCCCAACTCGTACGCGACGTGACTCATACAGGCTCCCTCGTGCGACAGACGGGTCTGAATGCGTTTTGCGTGTGGCGGTGCGCGTGCAGCGGAGTTCTGTAGCTCCGCAGTCCTGTTCTGCGTTTTCCTGCAAGATATCCGGCGCTTTCGCGCAACTTCAAGCAACCACGGGGTGATCTGCTGAGTTAGTGTCGCCGGGTGGCCCGACGGGAGCCACGGGACGAGCACGGGAGGGGGCGGCCGATGACCCGCAAGGAGCGCTGGCAGAAACTGCTGGACCTGCTGGTGGAACGGGGCGAGCTGGAGGTGGAACCGGCGGCCGAGGCCCTCGGGGTGTCCGCCGCGACGATCCGCCGGGACCTCGACCAGCTCGCCGAACAGCAGCTGCTGGTCCGCACGCGCGGCGGCGCGGTGCTCCACGGGGTCAGCTACGAACTCCCCCTGCGCTACCGGACGTCACGGCGCGCCGCGGAGAAGGGCCGCATCAGCGAGGCCGTCGCGGCGCTGGTCTCCCCGGGCGAGGTGATCGGGCTGACGGGCGGCACCACGACCACGGAGGTGGCGCGTGCGCTGGCCGGACGACCGGACCTGGCCCAGGGCTCGCCCGCGCTGACCGTGGTCACCAACGCGCTCAACATCGCGGGCGAGCTGGTGATCCGGCCGCAGTTCAAGATCGTGCTGACGGGCGGCGTCGCGCGCCCCCAGTCGTACGAACTGACGGGGCCGCTCGCCGAGCAGGTCCTCGGTCAGCTCGCCGTGGACACGGCGGTCCTCGGCGTGGACGGCTTCGATCCGCGCGACGGTGCGGCGACCCGGCACGAGGACGAGGCCTCGGTCAACCGCCTGCTGTGCGAACGCGCCCGCCGGGTGGTCGTCGCGGCCGACTCCAGCAAACTGGGAGTCCGCGCCTTCGCCCGCATCTGCGCCACCTCGGCCGTGGACGTCCTGGTCACCGACACGGGCCTCGCCCCGGCGGTGGCCGGGGCCTTCACCGCGGCGGGGGTCCACGTGGTCACGGTCTGAACGGCAGCGGCAGCGGCACCACGGTCGGCCGGTCAGTCCGTCGGCCGGTCAGCAGACAATGGGTCGGTCAATCGGCCGGTCGGTCGGCACGCGGTGTCCAGAACCGGCCACCACGCCCTTCAGTGGGCCGGCAGGCGCTCCGATTCCCGGACCAGTGCCGCCAGGACGGGGGCGATCAGCGGGTGGGTCTCAGCTCCGCGGCGGGTGGCGGCGAAGACCCGGCGGGTGGCGGCCGGTCCGGCGACCGGGCGGACCTGGACCTCCTTGAGGTCCATGCCCCGCAGCGCGGAGCGCGGCACGAGCGCCACCCCGGCCCCGGCCCCGACCAGCGCCGTCACGGCGCGGAAGTCGTCGGAGGAGTGCGCGAACCGCGGCTGGAAGCCGGCCAGTTCGCAGGCGAGCAGCGTCACGTCGTGGCACGGGTTGCCGGGGTACTGGCCCACCCAGTCCGAGTCGGACAGGTCCGCCAGCGACACCGTCGGCAGGTCGGCCAGCGGGTGCCCCGAGGGCAGCACCGCGTCGAAGGGTTCCGCGTAGAGCGGGAGGACGGAGAGCCGGCCGTCGTCGGCGCCCGGCGCGCCCCGGTACTCGACCGCGAGCGCGAGGTCCGCCTCACCGTCCAGCAGCAGCGGCAGGCTCTGGTCGCCCTCGGCGTCGCGCACCCGCAGCCTGATGCCCGGCCGCTCCAGCGCGAGCCGGGCGATGGCCGGGGCGAGCACCTCGGCGATCCCCGTGGCGAAGGCGGCCACGGTGACCTCGCCGGCCGAGCCGCCCGCGTACGCCGCGAGCTCGGCCTCCGCCCGCTCCAGCTGCGCCAGCACCTCGTGGGCATGGCCGAGCAGGATCTCCCCCGCCGCCGTCAGCCGTACGCCGCGGCCGCTGCGGGTGAGCAGGGCGTGCCCGGTCTCCTGTTCCAGCGCCGCGAGCTGCTGGGAGACGGCGGAGGGGGTGAGGTAGAGGGCTGCGGCCGCGGCGGTCACCGTACGGTGGTCCGCCACGGCCCGCAGGATGCGCAGCCGGCGGGGGTCGATCACCGCACCATTGTCTCAGGATGCGGAGGTCACTCAGGCCCCGGTGGTCTCCAGCGCCGCACGGGCGTCGACGAACGCGGCCACCGCGCGCTCGACGTCGGCCGTGGAGTGGGCCGCCGAGAGCTGGACCCGGATGCGGGCCGCGCCCATGGGCACCACCGGGTAGGAGAAGCCGATCACGTAGACCCCGCGCTCCAGGAGCAGCTCGGCCATCCGGCCGGCCTCTGCCGCGTCACCGATCATCACGGGGGCGATGGCGTGGTCGCCGGGCAGGATCTCGAAGCCGGCCTCGGTCATCTTGGTGCGGAAGAGCGCGGTGTTGGCGGCGAGGCGCTCGCGCAGGTCTCCGGCCGACTCCAGCAGGTCGAGGACCTTGAGGGAGGCCGCCGCGATGACCGGGGCGAGGGAGTTGGAGAAGAGGTACGGGCGCGAGCGCTGGCGCAGCAGCTCGACGATCTCGGCGCGTGCGGCGACGTAGCCGCCGGAGGCGCCGCCGAGGGCCTTGCCGAGGGTGCCGGTGATGATGTCGACGCGGTCCATGACGCCGTGCAGCTCGGGCGTGCCGCGACCGCCGGGGCCGACGAAGCCGACGGCGTGGGAGTCGTCGACCATGACCATGGCGTCGTAGCGCTCGGCGAGGTCGCAGATCTCCTGGAGGGGGGCGACGTAGCCGTCCATGGAGAAGACGCCGTCGGTGACGATCAGCTTGCGGCGGGCGCCGCCCTCGGTGGCCTCCTTCAGGCGCGTCTCCAGCTCGGCCATGTCGCGGTTGGCGTAGCGGAAGCGGCGGGCCTTGGACAGGCGGATGCCGTCGATGATGGAGGCGTGGTTGAGGGCGTCGGAGATGACCGCGTCCTCGGCGCCGAGGAGGGTCTCGAAGACGCCGCCGTTGGCGTCGAAGCAGGAGGAGTAGAGGATCGTGTCCTCCTGGCCGAGGAAGGCCGAGAGGCGTGCCTCCAGCTCCTTGTGCACCTCCTGGGTGCCGCAGATGAAGCGGACGGAGGCCATGCCGTAGCCCCAGCGGTCCAGCGCGTCCTTGGCGGCGGCGACGACCTCGGGATGGTCGGCCAGGCCCAGGTAGTTGTTGGCGCAGAAGTTGAGGACCTCGCCCGCGGTGCCGCCCGAGGTGACGGCGACGGCCGCGTTCTGCGGGGTGCCGATGACGCGCTCGGGCTTGTGCAGACCGGCGGAGCGGATCTCGTCGAGGGTGGTGCGGAGGTCGTCGCGGACGGTCTCGAACATGCTGCGTGCTCCTTGTGCGGCGGAGGGGGCCGGGCCCCGCGGAGGGGGGAGGGTGTGCGGGGCCCGGCCGGAGGGAGATGGTTCGGTGGGACGGGGGCGGTCGGCGCTACGCCGTCCAGTCCAGGATGATCTTGCCGCTGCGGGCGGTCGACGCCTCGTCGAAGGCGGCCTCGAAGTCGCGGTGCGAGTAGCGGCCGGTGATGACGGGGCTGAGGTCGAGCCCGCCCTCCAGGAGCACCGTCATCGCGTACCAGGTCTCGAACATCTCCCGGCCGTAGATGCCCTTGATCGTGATCATCGAGGTGACGACCTTCGCCCAGTCGACGGCGAACTCCGTCGCCGGCAGACCCAGCATGGCGATCCGGCCGCCGTGCGTCATGTTGTCGATCATGTCGCGCATCGCCTCGGCGCGCCCGGACATCTCCAGGCCGATGTCGAAGCCCTCGCGCAGGCCGAGCTGCGTCTGGGCCTCGGCGATCGAGGACTCGGCGACGTTCACGGCGAGGGTGGCGCCCGCCTTTCGGGCGATCTCGAGCCGCTCGGGGCTGACGTCGGTGATGACGACGTTGCGCGCGCCGGCGTGCTTGGCCACGGCGGCCGCCATGATGCCGATCGGGCCGGCGCCGGTGATCAGTACGTC
The DNA here is from genome assembly GCF_000720645.1 of Streptomyces sp. NRRL S-378. Taxonomy (NCBI): domain Bacteria; kingdom Bacillati; phylum Actinomycetota; class Actinomycetes; order Kitasatosporales; family Streptomycetaceae; genus Streptomyces; species Streptomyces sp. NRRL S-378. Next base: position 26,531 of record NZ_JOBX01000035.1, on the reverse strand, counting down.
CTCACCGACCAGCGGGAAGGAGAGCGCCGTGTGCACGGCGTTGCCGAAGGGGTCGAAGATCGCGGCGACGTCCAGGTCCACGGCGGTGCGGTGCACCCAGACGTTCTGCGCGGGCAGGACCACGTACTCGGCGAAGGCGCCGTCGCGGCCCACGCCGAGCCCGACCGTGCTGCGGCACAGGTGGCGGCGGCCGGCGAGACAGTTGCGGCACTTGCCGCACACCAGGTGGCCCTCGCCGCTGACCAGCGCGCCGAGCTCGATGTCGCGCACGTCCGCGCCGACCGCCGCGACCTCGCCGACGAACTCGTGGCCGAGGACGAGCGGGGTCTTGACCGCGCCCTGCGCCCAGCCGTCCCAGGAGCGGATGTGCAGGTCGGTTCCGCAGATGCCGGTGCGCAGCACCTTGATCAGCACGTCGCCGGGGCCGTACTCGGGCTCCGGGACGTCCATGAGCCACAGGCCGGGTTCGGCTTTGTGCTTGACGAGTGCCTTCATGGGTGGCTCCAGGCATGCGGAAGGGGGCGCCGCGAGCGTGCGGGGCCCGGCGGCGTCGGTGACGGGCACCAATCTGCCGATCACCGTGGTGATCAGTCCATCGAGACTTTCTTAAACAGGCCGACAGCGCAGCTTCACGAGTGTGTCTTCACGCCTATGCTCCTCCCTTGACGGGGCAGGGAAAAGGGGAGGTGAGGGGCGTGCCGAGTCTGCGCAGCAGGGCGCTTTCGGTCGCCATGGCCGTGGGGGGGCGGCGAAGACGGTCCGCGGGCGCCGAGGCGGTGCGCGACCGGGTGGCCTCGGCCGCCCGCCGGCCCGCGTCGCACCTGCCGCCGCGCCGGCTGGGCCGGGTCGCCGACATCTCCCGGACGTTCGTGGGCGCCTGGCCGGTGTATGACGTGTCCCCGCTCGGGGTCGAGCCGTCGGTGCAGGTGCTGTACGTGCACGGCGGCGACTACGTGGGCGAGCTGGAGCGCCGGCACTGGGAGCTCGTGCGGACGCTGGTGACGCAGGGGCGGGCGCGGGTCGTCGTACCGGCGTACGTGCTGGCTCCGCGCGGGACCGCGGACCGGACCGTCCCGGTCGCCACCGACCTGCTGAGCGGGCTGATCGCGGGCGGCGGTGACGGCGGGACGGTGCTCATCGGCGACTCGGCCGGGGCGGGGCTCGCACTGGCGGCCGCGCAGCGGCTGCGCGACCGCGCCGGCGAGCAGCCCTCGCGGATCGTGCTGCTCTCGCCCTGGCTGGACGTGACGATGAGCCATCCGGACCAGGCGGTGATCGAGGCGGCCGATCCGGTGCTGTCCCGTGCGGGGCTGAAGGAGGCCGGGCGGCTGTACGCGGGGACGCTGGACGTCGAGGACGCGCTGGTCAGCCCGCTGCGGGGGGCGTTCGGGGGGCTGGCGCCGCTGACGGTGTTCAGCGGCACCCGGGACGTGCTCGCGACGGACAGCCGGGAGCTGGTGCGCCGGGCCCGCGCGCAGGGCGTCGAGGTGGAGTTCCACGAAGCGGCGGGCCTGCCGCACGGGTACCCGCTGCTGCCGGTGCCCGAGGGGCGGGCGGCGCGCGACCGGATCATCGAGCTGGTCCGGTCGGCTGCGGACCTGTGACGGCCGGGGCCGGGCCCGGCGGCCGCTGTCGCGGCCGGGTCGGCCCGGTGCCGCAGGACGCCCGCGGTGCACGACTCAGGCCGTGCAGGTCATCAGCGAGCTGATCGGCCAGGCGCGGTAGGCCTTCCAGTAGGCCTCGTCGCGTACGGGGTCGGCGGGCGGGGTCCGGTTCGGCTGCCAGCCGACGGTGACGAAGCCCGCCTCGACGGCCGCTTCGGCCAGGTCCGCGTGGGCCCATTCGCGGAACTCGAAGGGCACCGGCGGCTCGGTCAGGAAGTGTGCCTTCAGCAGTGGTGCGTCGCCGTCGGGGACCCGGTCGAGGATCCGGACCCCGTACGGTGACCAGTCCACCCGCGGGAACGCCCCGGCGTTGGGCACGATGGCGAGCAGCCGGCCGCCCGCGCGCAGGTTGGCGCGGACGGACCGGAACATCGCGTGGAGGGCGCGGCGGTCGGGTGCGTAGCTGAAGACGTAGGCGGCGGTGGCGACGTCGAAGGGGCCGAGGTCGGGCAGGCCGGTGGCGTCGGCGACGAGGTACTCCACGTCGGTGCGGTGCTTGGTCGCCTCGTGCTCGCGGGCCTGCCGGATCATCTCCTCCGAGACGTCCACGCCGACGGTCCGCCGGGCCCCGCCGCGGGCCAGCAGCCGGGTGTTGTAGCCGTATCCGCAGGCCAGGTCGAGGGCGTCGAGGCCGCGCAGGCCGCCCAGCGCGTCGAGGGCCCCGTGCAGGGTGTAGGTGTCGGCCGCGGAGAAGGCCGCCGTGTTCGTGGACTCCGCGTAGCGCTCGCCGATGGTGTCGTACTGGAACCGCATGTTCTGCCTTCCGGGGCCTGCCGGGGGTCTGGGACGCGTGCGTATCGTGCCCCGCAGCGCGTGCGGGTGGCCGCCCGCACACCCGTACGTCCCCCGGACGAGGGAAGCGGTCGGCCTATCGCTGCACCTCCGCCCGCCCCTTCCCGCCCTCGGTCATCAGCGCGCGGGCGCGTTCGCGGGGCCGGCTGTGCGCCGGCTCGGCGCGCGGTGGGGGAAGCGCGCCGGGCTCCGGCTACCGGTGGGCGCGGCCTCGGACCCGGTCCGCGCGGCCTCGGTGCCGGGATGCCGATGCCGTCGCCGAGGGCGCATCCTGACTGTGTGAGGGCGAGAGCGGACAGCGCCGGCGCCGCCACCGACGCCATGGTCCAGGCGCTCGCGCGGGCCGCCGTGAGCGCCATGGAGGCCGTGGGCGGGTACGCGGGCGGGGTCTATCTGCGCTCGCGCTCCGGCGAGCTCCTGCTGCTGGCCCTGTTCACGGGACTGCCGCTGCCGCTGTTCCGGCCCTGGTGGCGGATGCAGGTCAACCGGCCCTTTCCGGTGGCCGAGGCCTACCGCTCGGGGCAGGCCGTGCACCTCCCCGACGCCGCGTCGGCCATGAGCCGCTTCCCGCAGCTGGTCGCCGGCCTGCCCTTCCCCTTCGCCTCGCTGTACGAACCGGTGGCCGACGGGCCGGAGCGGTTCGGCGTACTGCTGGTGCTGCGCCCGCCCACCCCGGGTGCCCCGGTCGGGGCCGGGGACCGCAAACGGCTCCGGGAGGCCGCGGAGGAGCTGGCGCGCGAGCTGTCCGCCCTGTCCGCGGCCGGGGTGCCGGTGGAGTGGGAGGGGGATCCGGTCAGCGTGCCGGCTGAGGCGCCCGAGGCCGGGGCCGCGGGAGCCCGGGGCGCCGTGGAGCGGCTCGCGCAGGCGGTCCTGTCCCTGGACCGGCAGGGCCGGATCGGCTTCGTCAACTCCGCGGCGGAGCGCCTGGTGGGCGTCGGCTCCGGGCACCTGCACGGGCGGCTGTTGTGGGAGGCTCTGCCGTGGCTGGGCCATCCCTCGCACGACGACCACTTCCGGGCCGTCTTCATGTCCTCGGAGCCGGTGCACTTCTCCGCCCGGCGGGGGCGGCATCCGCCGGGCGAATGGCTGTCGGTGGGCCTCTATCCTGCATCCGACGGCGTGACCGTCACGATCGGCACGGCCGACCCGCCCGCCTACGCGCCGGCGTCGCCGGCGGACCCCGCCACGGGGCTGGGTTCGCCGGCCGACCAGGCGTCCGCGCTGTACCGGCCGGTGGCCCTCGCCATCGCGCTGACGGAGGCGGTCACGGCCCGGCAGGTGTCGGCGGTGGTCACCGAGGAACTGCTGCCCGCCTTCGGCGGCCGCCAGCTCGCGATCTACCTGCTCGACCAGCGGCATCTGCACCTGGCCTGGGAGACCGGTTTCCCGCAGGGCTTCCTGAACCGGTTCGACGGGGTCGCGCTCGATGTCCGGCTGCCGGGCGTGGAAACGCTGACCACGGGCCGGCCGTTGTTCTTCGAGTCGATGCAGCGCCTGGCCGCCGCCTATCCGGGGATCCCCCTGGACGCCGACGTCGGCGCCCGTGCCTTCCTGCCGCTGATCGCGTCCGGGCGGCCGGTCGGCTCGTGCATCCTCGGCTTCGACGCGCCCCGCGGGTTCAGCCCGGAGGAGCGTACGGTGCTGACCGCGCTGGCCGGACTGATCGCGCAGGCCCTGGCCCGGGCGCGGCGCTACGACAGCGAGGCGGCGCTGGCCCACGGGCTCCAGGCGGCGCTGCTGCCGCACCGGCTGCCGGTACGGGAGCACGTGGACACGGTCGGGCGCTACCTGCCCGGCTCCGCGGGCATGGACGTGGGCGGCGACTGGTACGACGTCGTGGAGGCCGGATCGGGCCGGCTGGCCCTGGTCATCGGCGACGTCCAGGGCCACGGGGTGGCCGCCGCCGCGACCATGGGTCAGCTCCGGAGCGCGGTACGTGCCTTCGCCCTGGCCGGCAGCACACCGGAGCAGGTGGTGCGCGGCACCAACCGGCTGCTCATCGACCTCGATCCGGGGCAGTTCGCCAGCTGCTGCTACGTGGTGCTCGACCCGGCCTCGGGCTCCGCCCAGGCCGTCCGGGCGGGGCACCCGCAGCCGCTGCTGCGCCGCCCCGACGGCCGGACGGAGGTGCTGGACCTGGCGGGCGGAGTGGTGCTCGGCGTGGACCCGGAGGCCTCGTACCCGGTCACGGATCTGCGGCTGGAGCCGGGCGCGGTCCTCGCCCTGTACACGGACGGGCTGGTGGAGCGGCCCGGCGTGGACATCGACGAGGGGGTGGAGCGGCTACGGCTGGCCCTGGCCGCGGCGTTGCCGGTTCCGCTGACCGAGACCGCCGACCGGCTGATCGGCGGCACCGCCGACCGGCCGGACGACATCGCCCTGCTCCTGGCGTCCCTGACGAACGTCCCCGAGCGGGCCGCGCTCTAGGGGCGTTCGAAGACCTGGAGCACGCCGCCGACGGAGAAGCAGAGGGCTCCGCACAGCGTCCCCCAGTTGGCGACGCCCGTGTCGACCAGGTTGCCGGTGGCGGGCAGGGTGAAGGCCGCCAGGGCCGAGCCCATGAACAGCACCGATCCGAACTGGTTCACCGCGACGACCCACCAGCCGAGGCTGCGCGAGCGCAGACAGGGCCAGGGGCGGTGGCAGATCTCGATGAACGCCAGGTGCCCGGAGAGCAGGAAGAGCAGGCATCCGATCACGTCGGGGGTCCAGATCAGCCGGTTGGCCTGCTGGACGGTGAGCCCCTGGAGGAAGGAGTCCAGGAGGTTGATGCCGAACACGAGCGTCCCGACGAACAGCACGAACGTGCTCAGCCAGTCCAGGCGCATCGGCTCGTACCCCCACCACTTCCACGCACCCGTGACCAGCCGGCCGCCGCCTTCCGGCGTGTGGCGGGGCCCGTTCAGCACCTGGAGGAGGGAGACGTAGCCGCCCGTGTTGAAGAACAGGCCTCCCGCGAAGTAGATGACGGCGCTCTCGGCCGTGTCCCCCCAGCCGAACTGCGAGACCGCGGCGCCGAGGGCGAAGAGCGCACCGCCGACGACGAACGCGGCGGACGCGATGCCGTTGAGGCGACGCAGCCGGCGCAGGGCCTCGGCGTCGGCGGTACTGACGGCCGTCCCGCCGGGGCTGCGGACCGCGAGCGTTCCGCGCCGGCGCGCGGGCCGCGACTCCCACACCACCGTGTCCCCTTCGGGGCGCTGCCAGGTGAGCCGGGTGGTGAAGGGGCCCGCGCCCTCGGCACGCTGCTGGGGCATGTCCACGGAGTCAGCCCGCCTCGGTCGTCCGCTTTTCCATGCCGGCCAGGGTGAGCGCCGTGTTGACCAGGCCGACGTGGCTGAACGCCTGCGGGAAGTTGCCGAGTTGGCGCCCGGACACCGGGTCGTACTCCTCGGCGAGCAGTCCCACGTCGTTGCGTACGCTCAGCAGCCGTTCGAAGAGGGCGCGGGCCTCGTCCTCGCGGCCGATCAGGTACAGGGCGTCGGCCAGCCAGAACGAGCAGGCGAGGAAGGCGCCTTCGTCGCCGGGCAGTCCGTCGTCGGTGTCGGCGGTGCTGTAGCGGCGGACGAGTCCGCTGCGGCCGAGTTCGGCGCGCACCGCGTCGACGGTGCCGATGACCCGGGGGTCGTCGGGCGGCAGGAATCCGACCCTGGGGATGAGCAGGGTCGCCGCGTCGAGTTCGCGGGAGCCGTAGTACTGGGTGAAGGTGCCCCGCCCGGGGTCGAAGCCCTTGTCGCAGACGTCGCGGTGGACCGCGTCCCGCATGGCGCGCCAGCGGTCCGGATCGCCGGGCAGTGAGGGGTCGCCCTCCAGGGTCCGCACGGCCCGGTCCGCGGCCACCCAGGCCATCACCTTGGAGTGCACGAAGTGCCGGCGGGGGCCGCGTACCTCCCACAGGCCCTCGTCGGGCCGCTGCCAGTTCTGCTCCAGGAAGTCGAGGAGCGCGAGCTGGATCCGCCAGGAATGGGCCTCGGCGGGCAGTCCGGCGGACCTGGCCAGGTGCAGGGAGTCCATGACCTCTCCGTACACGTCGAGTTGGAGCTGATCGACGGCCGCGTTGCCGACGCGGACGGGCGCGGAGGAGGCGTAGCCGCGCAGCCAGGGCAGTTCGCTCTCGGGGATCCGGCGCTCGCCCGCGATCCCGTACATGATCTGGAGGTCGGCGGGGGCGCCGGCGACGGCGCGCAGGAGCCACTCCCGCCAGGCGCGGGCCTCGTCGAGGAATCCGGTGGTGAGGAGGGAGCCGAGGGTGAGGGTGGAGTCGCGCAGCCAGCAGTAGCGGTAGTCCCAGTTGCGGACGCCGCCGAGTTCCTCGGGCAGCGAGGTGGTCGCGGCGGCGACGATGCCGCCGGTCGGGGCGTAGGTGAGGGCCTTGAGGGTGATCAGGGAGCGGGTGACAGCTTCCCGGTAGGGGCCCTCGTAGCGGCAGGAGGCGGCCCACTCGCGCCAGTCGGAGAGGCTGCTCTCCAGGGCCTCGAAGGGGTCGGTGGGTTCGGGGCGCGGTTCGTGCGAGGGGTGCCAGGTGAGGACGAAGGCGACGCGGCGGCCGGCGGTGACGGGGAACTGGGAGCGGGTGCTGTTGTCCTCGCCCCAGGTACGGACGGGGGGGTCGCTGCGGAACCAGGCGGAGTCGGGCCCGGCGACGGCGACCCGGTCGCCGTCGCTGCGGCGCACCCAGGGCACGACGTGGCCGTAGTCGAAGCGCAGGCGCAGGGTGCTGAGCATCCTGACGGTGCCGCTGATGCCCTCGACGATGCGGACGACGTCGGGGGCGACGTCGCGCTGGGGCATGAAGTCGATGACCTTGACGGTGCCGGTCTCGGTCTCCCAGTACGACTCCAGGACCAGCGAGCCGTCGACGTAGGCGCGGCGGGTGCAGCGTTCGCCGTCGGCGGCGCCGAGGGGGGCGATGCGCCAGTGGCCGTTCTCCTCGTCGCCGAGGAGCCTGGCGAAGCAGGCGGCCGAGTCGAAGCGCGGCAGGCACAGCCAGTCGATGGACCCGTCGCGGCCGACGAGCCCGCTGGTCATGAGGTCGCCGATGAGTGCGTAGTCTTCGATGGGTTGTGTCATTTGAGCGCTCTTCCCCTGAATATCCGGGGCCAATCAGCTACGGCCCCGGACACCCCCGGGCGCGGCACCGTGGGCGCCTGGCCGGTCGGGCCGGATCAGGGAGCGGGTCCGGTGCCGCGCACCGCACGGCGGACGCGGGAAACGACGCGGAGCGTCGTCGACCGAGGACAACCGAGGGCCCCTGGACGGAGTCCGGGGGATGAGGCGCGGCGCCGGACCCCGCGAGCCCGGCATGACCGGCGGGAGACGCCCTAGTTGCGCACGAGGAGCGTGAGGGCGGCGAGGACGATCCCGAGGGCGAGGGCCAGGGCCCCGTGGGCCAGGCGATGGGTGCGCAGGACGGGGAGGAAGCGGTCGGCGGCGTACGCGCCGGGGCCGGTGAGGGTGAGGGCCGCGGCGCCCGCCGTCAGGAGCAGTTCGTACTCGATGCCGGCGGGGGCGAAGAAGGCGCCGGCGCCGTGGACGGCGATCGCGTTGATCATGGTGCCGACGACGGCGGCGCCCGCGAGCGGGGTGAGCAGGCCGACGGCGAGACCGAGGCCGCCGAGGGTCTCGGTGAGGCCGGCGAGGACGGCCATGGCGTCGCCGGCGGGGTAGCCGCTGGCGGTGAAGAACGTGCCGGTGCCGCTGATGCCCCCGCCGCCGAACCAGCCGAAGAGCTTCTGTGCGCCGTGTCCGGCCATGGTCAGGCCCAGGACGATGCGCAGGAGCAGCAGGCCGGTGTCCTGGCCGGCGGCCGGGAGGGCGGCGGGCCGGGGCGGTGCGGTCGGCGCGGTGGCCTGCGGCTTCGTCGTGCTGACGGAGGGGCTGGTCATCGTGGGGGTCCTTCCGGTCGTGCGGCTCGGGAGGCAGGTGAAGAGTTGTTCAAATTCGAACCGCAGCCTTGGACCCTAGCCGGTGATTCAAATTCGAACAACCCGTGTAGGGTGGGGCCATGGCTGAACCGAGATGGCTGGACGAGCGTGAGATGCGCGCCTGGAGCGGCTTCCTGGCAGCCTCCGCCCTGGTGAACCGGCGCCTCGACCAGCAGCTCAAGGACGACTCCGGGCTGTCGCACCCGCAGTACGAGATCCTCGTGCGGCTCGCCGCGGCACCCGGCCGGGAGCTGCGGATGACCGAGCTAGCCAACGGCCTCATCAACTCCAAGAGCGGGCTGACGTACCAGGTCACCCAGATGGAGAAGGCCGGACTGGTCCGCCGCCGCAGCTGCCCCTCGGACGTGCGCGGGGTCTTCGCCGTGCTCACCGACGCCGGCAGCGCCAAGCTGGAGGAGGCCGCGCCGGGGCACGTGGCCACGGTCCGGGAGGTCCTGGTGGACGTGCTCACCCCGGAGCAGCTCGACGCGCTCGCCGACGGCCTGGGCGAGGTCGGGCGCCGCCTGCGCGGGCAGGGCGCCTGAACCGCTCCGACGGCTCTACGGGTACCAACGCCCCGAATGGGGTATATGGGCGCCATGGACGGAACGGTCTGGCTCATCGTGACCGCGGTCGTCATGGCGGGCCTCGCCGTGGTGGCGGCGGTGATGTTCGTACGCGTGCTCAGGGCGCGGAGGCTGCTGGTCGACGCGGGTATCCCGCTACAGGACAAGGCCCTGTTCTGGGCCGCGCTGGTCTACACCGTCTCGCCCGTGGACCTCATCCCGGACCCGGTGTACCTCGACGACATCGGGATCCTGATGCTGGCGCTCCGCTCCCTGCACGCGGCGGCCTCGGCGGCTCGCACGCCGAAGGAAACCGGCGTCGACGTCCGCACCCGCGTCTGACCACAGCCGACAGCCGGGGGCCGGGTCAGACGGGGCCGCTCGGACCAGGCCCCACGGGGCCGGTCAGACGTGCTGGTCGACCAGGACCGGATTGCCGTCCGGGTCGACGACGAGGAAGCTGCCCGGCCCCGAGGCCGACTCGTCGGCCTCCATCAGGAACCCCACGCCGAGCGCCCTCAGCTCCCGCTGGAGTTCACGGACGTCGGTGAACGCGTCGAGGGGCTCCGCGTTCTGGTCCCAGCCCGGGTTGAAGGTCAGCATGTTTTTCTCGAACACGCCCTGGAACAGCCCGATCACGTGGTCGCCGTTCTTGAGGATCAACCAGTTCTGCGCGGGGTCACCGCCGGAGGCGGTGAAGCCGAGCTTCTCGTAGAACGCCCTGGAGGCCTCGATGTCCCGCACGGACAGACTCACGGAGAACGCGCCCAGATCCATGCGCACCAGGGTGTACGCCTTGTGACGCGGCCGCAACCGCGGGGGCGGCGCGCCCGTCGGGAGGGTCAGCGCACGCCGCGCGTCCGGAACTGGACGCTGATGCGGGGCCCCACGGCCCGGGCGGACTTCGGTACGGCGTGTTCCATCGTCCGCTGGCAGGAGCCGCCCATCACCACCAGGTCGCCGTGCCCCAGCGGCAGCCGCAGCAGCGTGGCCCCGCCGTCGCGCGGGCGGAGGGCCAGGTCGCGCGGGTCTCCGACGCTGACGATGGCGACCATGGTGTCCTCGGTCGAGGAGCGGCCGGTGCGGTCGCCGTGCCAGGCCACGCTGTCCCGCCCGTCGCGGTACAGGCACAGTCCGGCAGTGGTGAACGGCTCGCCCAGCTCGGCGGCGTAGTGGCCGCTCAGCGCATCGCGGGCCTCGACGAGCGCGGGGTGCGGCAGGGCCTCGCCCTCGGCGTAGAAGGCGAGCAGCCGGGGCACCTCGACCTCCCGCTCGTACATCTGCCGCCGCTCGGCGCGCCAGGGCACGTCGGCGGCCAGCCGCTCGAAGAGCGCGTCGGCACCGCTCAGCCAGCCGGGCAGGTGGTCGACCCAGGCCCCGGCGCCCAGCTCCGTCCGGCGCAACCCGTCGAGGGGGCCGGGGCGGATCTCGTCGCCCTGGTCGAAGAGGGAACCCTGTAGACCCTGGACCGCGTGCATGCCCCCAGCTTAGACCCATAACCGAACAGGTGCACGAATCTCTGGTGCGGGGCGGCCGCCCCGGTCACCCCCGCGCCCGGCGGGACCTCCGGGCGAGGAGGGTGACGGCGAGCGAGGCCGCGGCGGCGACGGCGATCGCCGTGCCGGGGCCGAGGGCCTGCGCCAGGCCGCCGGCGATCGCGGCGCCCAGGCCCTGCCAGGTCATCCGGCCCGCCGATTCGACCCCCTGGACCTGCCCGCGGATCGCCTCGGGCGTCAGTTCCAGGAGCTGCTCCTGGAGCGGCAGGGTGGCCGCGAACCCGGTGCCGGCGACGAACACCGCGACCCCCAGGACCGCAGCGGGCGGGTGGACCGCGAAGAGCAGGAAGGGGGCGGCGAGCAGCAGCCGCAGGGCGAAGGCGTGGCGGCGGCGCTGTCCGGCGGTGAGCAGCCTGCCGACGACCAGGTCGCCGAGGAGCATGCCCGCGGATCCGGCGGCCAGGTAGGTCCCGGCGTGACCGGGGTCGTAGGAGATGAAGAGGGCCTCGCAGCCGACGATCAGACCGCCCGGGACCCACAGGGCCAGCAGCAGGGCCCGCCGGCCCGGGTGGGAGAACAGTTCGGCGTTCGTCCGCCAGGTCTGCCGCAGGCCCGGACGGCGGGTGGGCCGGACCGAGTGCTCCCGGACGGTGGCCGCCACCACGGCCGTCCCGAGGGCGGTGAGGGAAGCGGCGACGACGAAGACTCCCTGCGGGCCCGCGTGCCGCAGCAAAACGGCGCCGACGGCGTAGCCGAGGATCGCCGTGCCGCCCGCGGTGACGTTCATCAGCGAACGGGCCGGCGCGTAGGCGGAGACCGGCACGACCTCGGCGAGCAGGCCGAGCCGCGCGCCGGTCCCGAGGGACTGGAAGAGGCCGAGGAACAGCAGGAGGGCGAACCGGGCCGCGAGCGGCAGTCCGGGCACCGCCTGGGCGCAGACGCCCGCCAGGGAGGCGAGTTGCAGCAGGAGCAGGGTGCGGCGGGGCCGCTTCCCGTCCGCGACCGACATGAGCGTCAGTGCGCCGAGAACGGTCGCGAAGGTGGCGCCGTACATGCTGACGGCGGTCAGGAACGGCGAACCGGTCTGCCGGTCGACGAGGGTTCCGAGTGCGATGCCGGACAGCGCACCGGCGGCCGCGGTGAGGGCGAAACTGACGTAGAGGCCGCTGAACTCCCTGGTGCGGAGCAGGTCCCGGTAGCCGGCGGCGGGCGCGGCGGCTTGGCTGGTGGTCAGGTGTGAAGGCATGAAAAAAGCCTCCGGACGCATGCACGGGCACGCACGCCGAAGGCCAACGCCGGGGATTCTAGCAGCACTCGGGGCCGGGCCGCCGCAGATCGCGGGTTCCGCACCGCTACGGCCCGCCTCCCGGAACGGCATTACCGCAGGGTAGGCGTGTGATCAGGAACTCACGGTCTTGGCCGCGGGCCCGCCACGCGGTAGCGTCAACGCGACATAAAGACATAGCGACGACGGCGAGACGGAAGTCCGGTGAGAATCCGGCATGGTCGCGCCACTGTGTGCTGCGGTGACCTCCCCCGGGGGCCGTCGCGGCGAGTCAGACCCGAGGACCGTCGTCCTGCACCACCGTATGGGACGCGTTGTTCCCCAAGGAGGTTCCATCATGGCCGAGGCCGTCGCTTCCGCTGCCATCCCCACCCCCGCCGTCTCGCCGTCGGCTCCGCTGCCCGTGAAGGCGGTCCTGCCCTGGGCCCTCTTCGTCGGCCTCCTGATGCTCGTCGCGCTGTACTTCGTCGGTGCCGAGCAGGGCGCCACCGCCGTGTTCGCCGGCGAGGGCGTGCACGAGTGGGTGCACGACGGCCGTCACCTGCTCGGCTTCCCCTGCCACTGAGAGGCCGCGCACATGTACGCCTCCACTGTCAGAGGTCTTCTGGTCCGCGGCATGCTCGCGGGCCTGATCGCCGGACTCTTCGCCTTCGCCGTCGCCTACGTGGTGGGTGAGCCGCCGGTACGGGGCTCCATCGCCGTCGAGGAGGCCGCAGCCGCGCAGGACACCGCCGGCGCGGCTTCCGGCCACGCGGGTCACGGTGGTGACGCCGCGTCGGGCGGGGCCGCCGAGGAGGAGGAAGAGCTCGTCAGCCGCCCGGTCCAGTCGACCGTCGGCCTGGCCACCGGCGTGCTGGTCTACGGGGTCGCGCTGGGCGGCATCGCCTCCCTCGCGTTCTCGTTCGCGCTCGGCCGTGTCGGCGGGTTCAGCCCGCGGGCCACGGCCGCGCTCACCGGGGCGGGTGCGTTCGCCCTGGTGTACCTGGTGCCGTTCCTCAAGTACCCGGCCACCCCTCCCGCGGTCGGCAACCCGGACACCATCGGACAGCGCACCACGCTGTTCTTCCTGATGATCCTGCTGAGCGTGCTGCTCGGCGTCGGCGCGATCATCCTCGGGCGCCGGCTGGCACCCCGCCTGGGCAACTGGAATGCGACGCTGGCCGCGTCCGGCGGTTTCATCGCCGCCACCGCCCTGGCGTTCGTGTTCCTGCCGGACAACAGCGACGCCGTCCAGCCCGGATTCCCGGCGGCCCTGCTGTGGGAGTTCCGGATGGCCTCGCTGGCCGTCCAACTGGTGCTGTGGGCGGTGTTCGCCGTCGTCTTCGGCGTCCTGGCCCAGCGGCTCCTGGACGCCCGCACCGACGGCGCGGCGGCGACGGCCCGGCAGCAGGCACCCGCCCTGGGCTGATCCGACCCGCCATGCCCGTGCACGGGCCCCGCACCCCCTGGGGATGCGGGGCCCGTGTGCGTAGGGGGCTCGTGTGCGGAGGGGTGCGGGGCCCGTGTGCCCAGCATGCGTGCGCAGTGGCGCACACTTCACGCCCCGGCCGCCCTACGATGTCCGCATGAGCACAGGCACACGAACGGTACGTGCACAGGATGCGCAGGAGCGGAGCGACCGGCTGGAGGTCGCCGCGTCCGTGCTGGCCCTGCTCGCGGACCGCACGCGCCTGGCGCTGATGGAGCGGCTCGGCCGGGGCGAGGCGGACGTCACGACGCTCACCGAGGCGTGCGGCGCGGCCCGTCCCTCCGTCAGCCAGCACCTGGCCAAGCTCCGTCTCGCCGGGCTGGTCACCACCCGCAAGGACGGGCGGCGCGTCGTCTACGCCCTGCGCCACGGGCACCTGCGCAGGCTGGTGGACGAAGCCATGAACGTCGCCGATCACCAGATCGGGTCCCTCCCGCCGCACGACTGAGCCGCCGCGCATGCCGCACCGGGTCCGGCCGGCGCCGGCCGGACCCGGTGCGGCCACGACGGTCCGCACCGCTCTCCCATACGTGCACGGGTGCGCACATGTTGGCTACGCTGGTCGTGTCGTCGATCCGCCGACCGGAACGGGGCCGACCTTGCCCTCCTCTGCGTCCGTACCGTCCCTGCCGTCCCGACCGTCCGTACTGCGCAACGGCACCTACCGCCGCCTGTTCACCGCCCAGGTCGTCGCCCTGGCCGGCACCGGGCTCGCCACCGTCGCGCTCAGCCTGCTCGCCGTCGACCTCGCCGGCGACGACGCCCCGGCAGTCCTCGGGACCGCCCTCGCGATCAAGATGATCGCCTACGTGACGGTCGCCCCGCTGATCACGGCGGTCGCCGACCGGGTCCCCCGGCGGACCCTCATGGCGACGGCGGACCTCACCCGGGCCGGCGCGGCGCTGGCCCTCCCCCTCGTCACCGAGGTGTGGCAGATCCACGTCCTGATCGTCCTGCTCCAGGCGGCCTCGGCGGCCTTCACCCCGGCCTTCCAGGCGACGATCCCCCAGGTCCTGCCCGACGAACAGGACTACACGCGGGCCCTGTCGCTGAGCCGGCTCGCCTACGACCTGGAGAGCCTGCTCAGCCCGCTCCTGGCCGCGGCACTGCTCACCGTCGTCCCCTACGAACGCCTGTTCACCGGCACCGTCGTCGGCTTCCTCGCCTCCGCCGCGCTCGTGACCGCGACGGCGCTGCCCGCGCCCCCTCCCGTCGAGCGGACCGGCGGGATCCGCACCAAGGCGGCCCTCGGCGCCCGCCTGTTCCGCGCCACTCCACGGCTGCGGGCGCTGCTCGCCCTCGATCTGGCGGTCGCCGCCGCCGGCGCCGTCGTCCTCGTGGACACCGTCGCCGTCGTCCGCGGCCTGGGCCGCCCGGCCGGGGCCGTCCCGGTCGCCCTCGGCGCGTACGGCGCCGGGTCCGTACTCGCCGCGCTCGCCCTGCCGCGGCTGCTGCGGCACGCCACCGACCGCACCGTGATGCTCTCGGCCGCCTCCGCGCTCCCGGTGGTCCTCGCCGCCGTGGCCGTGCTCACCGCGGCCGCACCCGGCGCCTGGTCCTGGCCCGCGCTCCTGGGGGCGTGGGCGGCGATCGGGGCCGCCTGCTCCGCCGTCCTGACCCCCGGCGGCCGCGTGGTCCGCCGCTCCACCGCGGACGCGGACCTGCCCGCCGCCTTCGCCGCCCGGTTCTCCCTCTCGCACGGCTGCTGGCTGATCACCTACCCGCTGGCCGGGTGGCTCGCCCCGTGGGCGGGCCCGGCCCCGACGGTCGCGGCCCTGGGGGCGGTCGCCCTGGCCGCCACCGCGGCCGCGGCCGCGAGCTGGCCGGTCCATGACCCGTACCGGCTGGAACACCTGCATCCGGACCTGCCGCCCGGGCACCCGCACCTCGCCGACGCCCGTCCTTCCGGGCGCGGTTGGCTGCACGGCCACCACTACGTCATCGACCGGCACCACCAGCGCTGGCCGGGGCGGGACGGCAGCCGCCGGAAAACCCCTGGCCGGTCGCGACGGGGGTCGATACGATCACCGCGATGACCACTCCTTACCTTCACGGATCGGAGGTCCCCACCGCGCAAGGTGAGTGCTGATGCTCCCCGAGACCGCGAACAGGGACTCCCGCCTCGCCCTCTGGCTCCGCGTACGCGAGTACGCCGTGCCGGCTTCCATGATCGAGACTGCGACCGCCCGCCGCCACGCCGGCGACTGGGCCGGGGCGTGCGCCGCCGCAGGCATCGACGTCGATTTCAACCTGCGTTCCCTCGCCCGCTCCCACGGCCGAGACCTCGCCGACCGGATCCGGGCCGATCTGCGCCACCTCGCTCCCGACCTGCTCCGCTGGCACATGCCGCGCGTCGCTCCCGACGGGCTGCTGCGCCCGGGGCTGACCCTCACCCTGGCCCGGTACGGGACCTCCGCGCCGACCGGGAGCACGCCCCCGGTGCACCTCGTGGCCCGCACCCCGCCCGCCTGGGCGGACGGCGGGCAGCGGATCAGCCTCGCGCTGTGGGACGGCTCCCGCTCCGAGGCCGGGGTGGCCGCCGGTGACCCGCGCCGAAGGGCACGACCCGACCGGCGGTTCCGCCTCGACCTGCACCGCCACCTGTGGGACGCCCGCAGGACGGACGAACTGCGGGCCCGCTCCGGCGCCGACCGACCGCCCTGCGACGGCCCGACCGGGCCGGACCCGGACCTCGCGGTCACGCTGCCGGCCGAACACGCCTGCGCCGTCGGCCGATGGGCGGACGAGACCGCGATCGTGCTCCGGGCCGAGGGACGGACCACCGGCAGCGTCACCGTACGGCTCGGGGCCGGCCGACGCCTGGTCCTGGACCTGGACCCGGGCGGGGCCCCGGGCGGGTACGGCCTCCGGCCGCCCTCGCTCCGGATCGGCGCCGCACCAGCGGACGGCAGCGCCCACGCGCTGCCGGTCCTGCCCGACGCGGCGGCCCGGGTGCTCCCCGACCTGGAACTGCTCCGCACCGGCTCCATCGAGGCCGGGCGGCTGCACCCGCTCGTCGCCGACGCCCTGGCACCGGGGGCTGGGCCGGCCCTGCCGTCGCGGACCGCGGACCCGGGCGGACCACGCTACGTCGAGTGCCGTGGTTCCCGGCACCGCATCGGCCTCGTCGACGGGGTGCTGACCCCGCTGGACCACGATGCGGCCGAACTCCGCCGCGAGGAACTGCTCGTGGCCCTGTCCGGGACTCCCCTGCCCTGCCTCCGGGCCATCGACACGGCACACCGCCGCCCGGACTGCCTCGCCGGTGTCCGCGAACGCCTGGACCACGGCGACATCACCGGGGCACTGGCCGTCGTCGAGGGCCTCCTGGGGCCCGGCGCACTGCTGCGCCCCGGCCCACTGCGGGACGAACTGGAGGCGGCCGCCCGACGGCGGATCACCTACGGGCTGTTCCGCGCGGGCCTCGCCGGACCGGGCCCCCGACGCCTTCCCGCACCAGCACACCGCTCCCGCCATCCCCGCCGCGGCCACCGGGCCGTCTGAGTCCGACGGGACCCCGGCTCCGGCCGGGGCCCGGCCCTGCGTACCCGCACACCTTCGAGACCCCACAGGTGATCACCCATGCCCGTGAACGTGCCCGTGAACATGTCCGTGAACACGCCCATGAACATGCCCGCCTCCCAGCTCGACGTCGCCGGCGAGCTGCTGGCCCTGCTCGGCGAGACCACCACCGAGCCGCGCCCCGACAACCAGCTCGAAGCCCTCACCCTGGCCGTCGCCGCCGACCTGCCCGTCCTCCTGTGGGGCGAGCCGGGGATCGGCAAGACCGCCGCCCTGACCCAGCTCGCCGCCTCCCTGGACCTGCCGCTCACCACCGTGATCGCCAGCGTGCACGAACCGTCCGACTTCTCCGGGCTGCCCGTCGTCGGCGACGACCCCGCGCAGCAGGGCGTCCCCATGGCCCCGCCGGACTGGGCGGTGCGCCTGGTGCGCGCCGGCCGCGGCCTGCTCTTCCTGGACGAGCTGTCCACCGCGCCGCCGGCCGTCCAGGCCGCCCTGCTGCGCCTCGTACTGGAACGGCGGGTCGGCGCCCTGCAGCTTCCCCCCGGGGTAAGGATCGTGGCTGCCGCCAACCCGCGGTCGTCGGCGGCCGACGGCTGGGAATTGAGCCCGCCGCTGGCGAACCGGTTCGTCCACCTCCAGTGGACCCACGACCACGATGTCGTCGTACGCGGTCTCGGCGGGACCTGGCCGCGGGCCACCCTGCCGCGCCTCGACGCTCAGGCGCTGCCCGCCGCCGTGGACTTCGCCCGCCGCGCGGTGTGCGGGTTCCTCACCACCCGGCCCCCGCTCGTACACCGCCTGCCCTCCGGTGAGACGCGGCGCGGCGGCGCCTGGCCGTCGCCCCGCAGTTGGGACATGACGCTGCGTCTGATCGCCTTCGCCACCGCGGCGAGCTCCTCCCGGGAAGTGCTCTCCATGCTCGTCAGGGGGACCGTGGGGGACGGCCCGGCGCTGGAACTGCTCGCCGCCCTGGACCGGATGGAGCTCCCCGACCCCGAGGTGCTGCTCGCCGACCCGGCCGCCGCCGACCTGCCCGAACGTGGTGACCAGCGCCAGGCCGTCCTGGAGGGGATCGTGTCCGCGGTGTGCCGGCGCCCGGAGAAGGCCCGCTGGGACGCAGCGTGGACGATCATGGTGCGGGCCCTGGAGACGGGCGCTCCGGACCTCGTGGTCGTCCCCGCGACCTCGCTGGCCGCACTGCGCCGCGAGGAGTGGGACGTGCCCGCCGAGATCGAGCGGCTCGCCGGGGCGGTGTCCCTCTCCCGGCGCGCGGACGAGGCCGCGCAGCGGAGCGCGGGCCGTACGGCAGTCCCCGCGGGGGCCCACAGGTGAGCGCGCGGGCCCAGGGGGCACCGGGGGCGCTGGACCTCGACAAGCTCTACGCCGCACGGCTGCACGCCGCGCGGGTCCGGCCGTACCTCGCGACGGCGCTGTTCGCCCTGCACACCGTAGAGTCCCGCCGGGTGCCCACGATGGCCGTCGACAAGCACTGGCGGTGCTACGTCTCACCGGGCTTCGTGGACCGGACGCCGGTGGATGAGCTCGCCGGGGTGTGGGTCCACGAGGTGTCGCACCTGCTGCGCGACCACCACGGGCGCGGTGACCGGGCCGCGCGGCTCCACGGGCTGGAAGGGCCGGGGGCGCGACTGCGGATGAACATCGCCGCGGACTGCGAGATCAACGACGACGTGTTCGGCGACGGGCTGGTGCTGCCCGCGGGGGCCGTCACCCCGCAGCAACTGGGTCTGTCCGGTGGCGAGCTGATGGAGGACTACCTGCGACAGTTCGGGCTCGGGCCGCGGACCCAGGGCCTGGTCTGGCTGGACTGCGGCAGCGGCGCCGACGGGATGGACCGCGAGTGGGACCTCGGGCCGGACGGCGCGCACGGCCTCGGCGAGCAGGAGCAGGACGCGGTCCGGTTCCGTGTGGCGCAGGGGATCAACGGGCGGCCGGGCGACGCCCCGAAGGGGTGGAAGCGGTGGGCGGAGGAGGCCTTCCACCCGCCGCAGCCGTGGCGCGAGTTGCTGGGGGCGGCGGTCCGGTCTGCGGCCTCCGGTGCGGGCGCGGGCGAGGACTACAGCTACGGCCGGCCCTCCCGGCGCTCGGCCGGGCTGCCCGGTGTCGTCCTGCCGAGCCTGCGGCGCAGGCCGCCACGGGTCTCCGTGGTGATCGACACCTCCGGTTCGGTCAGCGACGCCGAACTGGGCAGTGCGCTCCTGGAGGTCGCCGCGATCTCGCAGGCCGTGGGCGGCCGCCGCGACCTGGTCACCGTGGTGCCGTGCGACGCGGCGGCGCGGATCGTGCACCCGCTGTGCGAGGGCGAGGGCATTCCGCTGCTGGGTGGTGGCGGCACGGACCTGCGCGCGGGTTTCGCCAAGGCCCTGCGGTCGGGGCCCCGGCCCGACGTCATCGTGGTCCTGACGGACGGGCAGACCGCGTGGCCCGCCGTCCGGCCGGCGTGCCGGACGGTGGTGGGCCTGTTCTCCCGTCCGAAGGCCGCGCGGTGGGACGAGGACGATCCGTACTACGTGCCGGACCCGACACCGTCCTGGGCCCGGGTGGTGAGCATCGGTTCGGCCGCCACGCGGTGAGCCACCACCCGCGTGCGCTGACGCGCTGGTGACGGTGCGCACCCCCGCAGGCCTGCCGGCCTGTGGGGGTGCGGCAGCGGGTCAGGCCGACGCCGCCGAGTCCCTGGGGGCCGCGGGGGTGGCCGGGTCCGCCGGAACTGCGGGGCCCGTGGGGCTCGTCGGATCCGCGGGGTTGGCCGGGTCGGCGGGGGTGGCCGGGTCCGGCCCGCTGAGGCGGCGTACGCCATGGCTGCCCGCGAGGCGCGCGATCAGCAGGCAGTACGCCGGGGCGGCGACGAGCTCGAGGACGAGCGCCTGCCACGGGGCGTCCGCCGCGTTCCCCGATTCGGCCAGCTGCCCCAGGGCGACGGTGATGGCGTACGCGGTCATGTTGTTCGCCACGTGCACCGCGATGACGGCCTCGAGGCCGCCGGTGCGGACGGTCAGCCACCCCCACCACATGGCGGAGTAGAACAGCAGGGCGAACCCCGACCACTCGCCGATGCCGTGGGCGACGGCGAAGAGGGCGGACGCGACGACGACGCCGGGCCAGGGGGACTTGAGGAACCCGCCGAAGAACTGGGCGAGCCAGCCCCGGAACACGAACTCCTCGGCCGCGGCCTGACAGGGGATCAGCGCCCACAGCACCACCAGCCCGAGCAGGAACCCGGACCAGCCCGGGAAGTCGCCCGCGACGGCCTCCTCGCCGTCGCTGAGGTAGCCCCACAGCGTCAGCCCGCCCATCTGGAGCACGATCAGGGGGAAGGCCACCGCCGCGCACCGGGCCAGCCAGCCCCAGCGCAGCCGGCCCATGACGGAGACGACGGTGCCTGCGGGGCGCCTGCCGCACCACCGCACGGCGAGCAGCACCACGGGTATGCCGGTGGCTATGGAGAGCAGGGAGAGTGCCTCGTCGGCGAGCGGATCCCCCAGGATCCGGTCGCCGTCCTCGGGTGCGAAGTCCAGCCCCAGCACGTACCAGGCGAGGGCGCCGAACGCGACCACCACCAGTGGTGCGGCCAGGTTCCCGACGGCGACCAGGAGGAACTCCCCGATGCGCTGCGGGACGTGCTGGCGGCCGTTGCGGGCCTGCTCGTGGTAGGCACTGCCGTCCGGCGCGGTGGCGGTCGGCGGTTGGGGGAGGGGTGCGGCACCGAAGGGCGGGCGGCCGTGACCGGGTGGCGGCCACCCCTGTGCCGGGGCCGGCCATTGCGGAGCGCCTGCGGGCGGCGGGGCCCAGACGTTCGGCGGGGGCGTATCTGACACAGCGGGACCCTTTCCGTCACGGCCGTTCACACGCCCATTCGATCACGCCGCCGCCCCGGGGCTCAGTCCGTTTCCGTACGGGGGTCCGCCGGGGGCCCGCCGGGCACGCACCCGGCGGAGGGATCGAACGGCGGGGACGGATCCATTGGCGGGTCGGACGGCGGAGCGGCGGACGGAGCGGAGGACGGAGCGGAGGTCGGAGCGGAACGCGGGGCCGGCAGGGGCAGCGAGAACCAGACGGCCTTGCCCTCGGCCGTCGGGAGCGTGCCCCAGGAGGAGGCGAGGGAGTCGACGAGGAGCAGGCCCCGGCCGGATTCCGCGTCCGGGGCGGCGAACCGGGCCTGCGGCAGCACGGGGCTGCCGTCGCACACCTCGACGCTGAGTTCCCGGCCGGCCTGGCGCAGACGGAGCCGGACCGGGCCGCGGCTGTGGTTGACGGCATTGGAGAGCAGCTCGGAGGTGAGCAGGCAGGCGGTGTCGCGGAGGTGCTCGTCGCCCCTGCCCCACAGGGCGAGGGTGGAGCACAGGAACCGGCGCCCGGCGCCGACGCTGCTCGGGTCCGCGGCGAGCAGCATGCTCTGCGAGGTCACCGGTGTGTCGGGAATGCGGACGAGCAGGAGGGTCACGTCGTCGGGGTTGTCGTCGGCCTCCGGCAGCAGTTCGGCCAGCAGCCGGTCGGCGGCCGCCTCCAGGCCGTCCGTCGTCGCGACGGCCTTCTCCAACGCGGCGGCGAGCCCGTCCACCTGGCCCTCGATGTCGCTGTCCGGCGTCTCGACCAAGCCGTCCGTGTACAGCGCGAGCACCGAACCGGGCTCGACGGTGTGCCGGGTCTCGTGGTGGGGCACCTCCCCCACCCCCAGCGGCACGCTCACCTCCACGGGCAGCCGGGTCACCTCGCCGTCCGGGGCGACGAGCAGGACCGGGAGGTGTCCCGCCGAACACATGGTGATCTCGGCGGAATCGGCGTCGACGACCAGGTAGCAGCAGGTGACGAACTGGTCCGGCAGTTCACTGACGACCGCGTCCAGGGCGCGCATGAGCTGCCAGGGCGGCATCCCGGTCTTGGCGAGCGCGTGGGAGGCGGACCTGAGCTGGCCCATGACGGCGGCGGCGTCCAGGCCGCGCCCCATCACGTCGCCGACCATCACTCCGACCCGGCCGCCGCCCAGCGGGATCAGGTCGAACCAGTCGCCGCCCACCCCGGCCCCCTGCCGGGCCGGGAAGTAGCGGCTCGCCGTGGGCATCCCCGGTACGTCGGGCGGGGATCCCATGAGGCTGCGCTGGAGGGTGAGCGCGACGTGGCGCTGCTGCTCGTAGAGCCTCGCGAGCATCTCCTCGGCCGACTTGCGTTCGGTGACGTCGCGGATGGCGGCGGAGACCAGGGTGCCGTCAGGGGTCTCCAGCGGGCTCAGGCTGATCTCCACCGGGAACTCGCCGCCGTCGCGGCGCAGTCCGTACAGCTCCAGGCCCGCGCCCATTGGGCGGGTCTTGCGGTTGACGAAGTAGCCGTGCCGGAAGTCGGAGTGGTGCCCGCGGAATCGTTCCGGGACGAGCACCTCGACCGGTCTTCCCAGCAGGTCCTCCCGGGCATAGCCGAAGAGGGCCTCGGTCTGCGCGTTGACGAGCTGGATCGCGCCCCGCTCGTCGACGATCACCATGGCGTCCGGTGCCGCCTCCAGCAGGGCCCGGAAGCGTTCTTCGGCGGCCCTGCGCTCGCTCACGTCGCGTACGGCCGCCGAGATCAGGAGCCCCTCGGGGGTCTCGAGCGGGCTCAGGCTGATCTCGACCGGGAATTCGCCGCCGTCGCGGCGCAGTCCGTAGAGCACCAGGCCCGCGCCCATCGGGCGGACCTGGCGGCTGGCCGCGTAGCCGAGCCGGTGGCCCGGGTGCTGCCCGCGGAACCGCTCGGGCACCAGGACCTCGATGTGACGGCCCAGGAGTTCCCGGCGGGGATGGCCGAAAAGGGCCTCGGTCTGTGCGTTCACCAGCCGGATCACACCGGCGTCGTCCACGATCACCATCGCGTCCGGTGCCGCTTCCAACAGAGCCCTGAACGGCTCTTCAGTCGTCGCTGCCACGCTGCGCCTCGCACTCGTCGAATCCCGCAGAAGCTGACATACGACCACGTGGCCGAATCTCGCGCTTCCGGTTGACCGCATGCGGCGCCAATTGACCGATTCTGCGCACCGGCGGCGAGGTCGGGGTCAGCACGGATTGACGCGCCCGCCCGGACGGCGGCGCCGCGGCGGGGTCGCTGATCTATGGTGGCGGAAGGACTGGCCGGGCGGATGCGAGGCGAGGAGATCCGGTGCGTGACGCAGAGTTCTTCCGGAGCTGGATGACGGCCGCGGCGGCCGCCGTGGAGCGTGAGGCGGACCGGCTCACCGAGCTCGACTCCCCCATCGGGGACGCCGACCACGGGAGCAATCTGCTGCGGGGCTTCACGGCGGTGCGCACGGCCCTGGAGGCGGAGCCCCCGGCGGCGCCGGGCGCGGTGCTCCAGCTCGCCGGGCGGACGCTGATCTCGACGGTCGGCGGAGCGTCGGGGCCGCTGTACGGGATGCTGCTGCGGCGGACCGGCAAGGAGCTCGGGGAGGCGCCCGAGGTGTCGGACGCGGAGCTGCGCGAGGCCCTGGACGAGGGGGTCGGCGCAGTGGCGCAGCTGGGCGGCGCGGCACCGGGCGACAAGACGATGCTGGACGCGCTGCTGCCGGGCGTGGCCGCGCTGGGCACGTCGTACCGGGCGGCGGCGGAGGCGGCGGAGAACGGAGCCCTCGCCACCGTGCCGATGCTGGCGCGCAAGGGGCGGGCCAGCTACCTGGGCGAGCGGAGCATCGGCCACCAGGATCCGGGTGCGACCTCGTCGGCGCTGCTGCTGGGCGCGCTCGCGGACGTGGCCGAGCGGACGGAGGACGGGCGATGACGGACGGAGCCCTGGTCGGGGTCGTGCTGGTCTCGCACAGCGCGGCGGTCGCCGAGTCGGTGGCGGAGCTGGCGCGGGGCCTGGCGGCGGGCGGGGCGGTGGCTCCGGTGGCCTCGGCGGGCGGCACGTCGGCCGGCGGGCTCGGCACGAGCGCGGAGCGGATCGTGGCGGCCGCGCGGGAGGTGGACCGGGGCGCCGGGGTGGCGCTGCTGGTGGACCTCGGCAGCTCGGTCCTGACGGTGAAGACGCTGCTGCTGGAGGACGAACTGCCGCCGGACTCACGGCTGGTGGACGCACCCTTCGTCGAGGGCGCGGTGGCGGCCCTGGTCGCGGCGTCCGCCGGCGCCCCGATCACCCAGGTGGCCGAAGCCGCCACCGAGGCCTACGCCTACCGCAAGGCCTGAACGGCTCCACCCGCGCGCGCAGCCGTACGGGCGCCCGCGACCCCGGGCGGACCCGCCCGGGGAGCGGGCGCTCAGCCAGCCGGCTGACCCGGCGGCGGCACCATCCGCGGTCTCCGCGGGTGCCCCGCCGGCACGGACCCGCCCGTGAACGCCCGGGCGCACCACCTTGTCCGGCCCTGCCGGGCAGCTCGCGTCCACGGGCAGGTCGGCGTACCGCGCACGCCCAGCGGCGCTGCGGTGGCGGGGCTACCACCGCCGCGACGTGCCCCGCTCGCACGGGCCCGGTGTGCATGCCCCGTCGCACGCGGCGCAGCCGCAGTACGCCGCGACGCGTACGCGGCGGCCCGCCGCTCGGCGCCCGCCGCGGCGGCTGTGGCTGCCGGGCGCCGCGGTGGCGGCAGAGGCTTCCGCCGCCGCGGGCGGCCCGCCTGCACAGGCACGGCGTGAACGGCCCGGGCGGTGGGCGGTGTCAGCGGCCGCGCAGGGTTCGGATCTCGCGGCGGTCGCGCTTCGTGGGGCGGCCCGTGCCGCGGTCGCGGATACCGACGACCGCGGCCTCCACCGGGGTGGGCGGCGGCGGGCTCTTGTCGATCAGGCACTCGGCGGCGACGGGCGCGCCGACCCGCTTGGCCACCGGTCGCTTGACGACGACGATCCGCTCGCGCCCGGCGTGGAAGAGCCGTACCTCGTCGCCCGTGCGGATCGGCTGCGCCGGCTTGGCACGCTCCCCGTTCACCTTCACATGGCCCGCCCGGCACGCCGTCGCCGCGATCGAGCGGGTCTTGGTCAGTCGCACGGACCAGATCCACGCGTCGACCCTTACCGTGCCCGTTTCCGTTCCCGAAACCTCATCAGCCATGCCCCGACTCTAGCCATCCGGGCCCACCGGGACGGAACGACTTTTCTGCGACTTTTGGCAGATGCACCAATACCCCTGGCACCTACCATGGTGATGACCCAAAGAGGATTGCAAATGCGCCATGCGTGCGCCTACCTTGTCGCACATGCAGTCCTACACCATCGGACAGGCCGCGCGGCTGCTGGGCGTCAGCCCGGACACCGCACGGCGCTGGGCCGACGCCGGCCGGGTCGTGACCCATCGCGACGAGGTCGGCGACGGCTGATCCACGGCCGCGATCTGGCCGCCTTCTCCGTGGAGGTGGGTCAGGGCGCCCACGCCGAGGACGGAGAGCCGTACACCTCGGCGCGCAACGCCTTTCCCGGCATCGTCACCGCCGTCCGGCTCGGCGACGTGTCCGCCCAGGTCGACATCCAGGCGGGTCCGCACCGCCTGGTCTCCCTGCTGACCCGCGAGGCCGTCGAGGAGCCCGGGCTGGAGGTCGGCATGCGGGCCACCGCCCGTGTGAAGTCCACGAGCGTGCACATCGACCGCGCCTGAACCCCTCGGCGCGCCACCCCGGGCAGCACGGCCCACCCCCGGCCCCACCACCGCTCGCACCACACCACACCACACCGAACCGCCCCCACCCGCTCCGCCCGTCACCGGCGCGGGTCACCACAGCGCGGACCCGGCACCCGGCCGGCCGCCGACCCGACCGAGGAGCCTGCGCTCATGTCCCCGACCCCGGCCTCGACCCGTCGCCGCACCACCGCCGCCGCCGTGCTGTCCGCCGCCCTGCTCACCGGGCTCACCGCCTGCGGCAGCGGCGAGGACGAGCCCGCCGCCTCCCACACCGGGTCCGCCGCACCGTCGGCCCCCGCCGCACCGCAGGCGAACCTCACCGTCCTGGCCGCCTCCTCCCTCACCGACGTCTTCAGGGCCGCGGGCGAGGCGTACGAGAAGTCCCGCCCCGGCACGAAGGTCACCTTCTCCTTCGCCGGTTCGCAGGAGCTCGCGGCGCAGGTCAAGCAGGGCGCTCCGGCCGACGCGCTGGTCACCGCCGACACCAAGACCATGGACGGGCTGAGGGCCGAGACCGGCGAAGCCAAGATCATCGCGAAGAACCGCCTGGTCATCGCGGCCGGCAAGGGCAACCCGTTCAAGATCGACGAGCTCAAGGACCTCGCCGACACCAAGTTGAAGGTCGTGCTCGCCGCGCCCGAGGTACCGGTCGGCCGCTACAGCAAGCAGATCCTCGACGCCCAGAAGGTCGAGGTGAAGCCGGTGTCCCAGGAGCCCAACGTCCGCGCCGTCCTGGGCAAGGTCGAAATGGGTGAGGCCGACGCCGGCCTCGTCTACAGGACGGACTCCGCCAAGTCGGGCGACAAGGTCGTCACCGTGGACATCCCCGACGCGCAGAACGCCGTGGCCTCCTACCCGGCCGCCACGCTGAAGCAGTCCAAGAACAGCGAGGCCGCGGCCGCGTTCGTGGCCTGGCTGAGCACCCCCGAGGCGCAGAAGATCCTCCAGGACGCGGGCTTCCAGCACCCGTAGGCGGCGCCTCTCCCGAAGAGGCGCGGGGCTGTCCGGTCCGGGGGACGGACAGCCCCTTCCGGCGTCTCCGCGCGTGCCCGTCGGCCGGTGCCCCGCGCCTGCCCGCCTCGCGCGCCCGTCCCCCGCGCGTGCCCGTCCGCCGTTCCCCGTGCGTGCCCGCCTCGCCCGCCCGCGTCCGCACGTACCCGCGTCCGCCTCGCGGCCCGGCATACGCTTCACCCCTGCGCCTGTCTCTTATACACATCTCCGAGCC
>NZ_JOBX01000034.1:0-97794 GCF_000720645.1 Streptomyces sp. NRRL S-378 | reverse complement strand
GGCGGCTGAGGCCGACGGGGCTGCGTCCCCCGCAGCTGCTTCCGCTTCCGCGGATGCGGCCGAGCCGTCGGCCGAAGCGGAGGGGACTGCGTCCCGTGCCGCGGAGTCGAAGGCTGCGGCTCCGGCTGCGGACAGTGAGCGTACGGCCGTGTTCCGTGCGGTGAAGCCGGGCTCCGGCGCTGCGGCCGAGCCGTCGGCGGAGCCCAAGGCTGCGGCTCCGTCGGCGGACAGTGAGCGCACCGCGGTGTTCCGGGTGCCGAAGGTGGACACGGTGAAGCCCGAGGGCGGGCAGAAGGCGAAGCCCACCCTCGCGAAGCCGGGATCCGCTTCCGCTTCCGCTTCCGCTTCCGCTTCCGCTTCCGCTTCCGCTCCGGCGTCGGCACCGGCTCCGGCGCCCGCCGACGAGGACGCGGACAGCGAGCGCACCGCCGTCTTCCGCGCCCCGAAGCCCAGCACCTTCGTGCCGCTGCGCACCGACGGAGACGGCACGGCGGAGGCGAAGCCGAAGCCGAAGACCCCGGTTCCGCCGCCCCTGCCGACCCCGTCGGCCCCGGCCGCCGCGTCGACCGCCACCGAGCGGCTCGACCGGAGCGACCGCAGCGAGCGGACCACGCAGCAGCCGCTGCCGCCCAAGCCGCCGCTCGACATGCTGGCGGACCTCACGAACAACCCGCCCCCGCCGCCGAGCCCGCTGCGCACCGCCGTCCGCCGGTTCAAGATCTACGCGCCGCTCGTCGTGCTCCTGGCGGTCATCCTGGCCGTCGTGCAGCTCGTACGCCCGCTGCCCGAGCCGAAGCTCGTGATGACCGCGAAGTCCTCGTACACCTTCGAGGGCGCCGCGCCGCAGCTGCCCTGGCCCACCGAGGGACAGGCGTACATGGCGGCCGCCGGCCTCGGCACGCTCGGCCAGTCCGGCGAGCAGAAGCCGGTGCCGATCGCGAGCGTCACCAAGTCGATGACGGCCTACATCATCCTGCGCGACCACCCCATAAAGAAGGGTGAGCAGGGCGCGATGATCGACGTCGACAAGACGGCCGAGACCGAGGGCAAGAAGAACGACTCCGTCAACAACGAGTCCACCCTCGACACGGTCAAGGAGGGCGACAAGATCTCGGAGTACGACGCGATCGCCGCCCTCATGATCCCGTCGGCCAACAACATCGCGCGGCTGCTCGCGCGCTGGGACTCCGGTTCCCAGGAGGCGTTCGTCAAGAAGATGAACGACACCGCCAAGGAACTCGGCATGACCAACACCACGTACACGGACCCCTCGGGTCTGGACGCGACCACGGTCAGCACCGCCGAGGACCAGGTGAAGCTGGGCCTGAAGCTGGTCGAGATCGAGACGCTGCTCGACATCACCAAGAAGCCGAACTGGGTCGACCCGTCCGGCAAGAGCTGGCGCAACTGGAACGGTCTGACCGGACCCAGCGGTGCGCTCGGCATCAAGACCGGTACGACGACGAAGGCGGGCGGAAACCTGCTCTTCGCCGCGCAGAAGAAGATCGGCAACACCAACCAGCTGATCGTCGGAGCGGTCCTCGGCCAGCACAAGCCGTCGATCATCGACACCGTGCTCGCCGCGAGCAAGCAGCTGATGACCGGTACGCAGAAGGCCCTCGAAGGTGCGACCGTGGTCAAGAAGGGCGACGTCGTCGGCTACGTCGACGACGGACTCGGCGGCCGGACGCCGGTCGTCGCCACCGCCGACGTGCAGGCGATCGGATGGGCGTCGCTGACCGTGACCGTCAAGCTGGCGGACGGCGGTGCCAAGATGCCGCAGACGGCGAAGGCCGGCACCGAGGTCGGCTTGCTGACCGTCGGCGAGGGCGCCAGCCAGGTCAAGGTGCCGGTGGCGCTCAAGAGCGACCTGGCCTCGCCGGGCATCGGCAGCAAGCTGACGCGCATCGGCTGATCGGCCGGTCGGCCGGTCGGCCGGTCGGCCGGTCGGCCGATCGCCGTGCGCGGCCGTCCGTGGCGGTGCGCGGCCGTGCGTGGCGGTGCGCGGGCGTCCGCGGGCGGCCACGACCGCCGCAGGTGAGAGCGCGGATTCCGGCGCCCCGGGCAACCCCGGGGCGCCGGTGCGCGTCTAGCGAGTGTCCGCCCGGTCCCGCCGGCCGGACACCGCCTAGGGACCCGGGACGCGTGGACGCGTGCCGGTGGGGATCCATGTGTTGGGGAGTGCGGCAGTGACCACCGCTGAGCAGCAGGGCCGGCGCCGGGCAGCCATCGCGTCGGCAGACGGTGGCGGCTCGGGCCGTGGCGCCCTGCCGCCGCAGCAGGGGCCGCACGACGGGCCCCCGCGGCGCACCAGTGGCCGCCTCCTCGATCCGCTCCGCCGCCACCCGGTGGCCGTCGCCACCGTGCTCGCGGCCGTGCTGCACGTCGTCTGGTTCTTCGCCTTCGCCAACAGCGGCGGTGATCTCGCCGCGCAGGACGCCTGGGCGGAATTCGTGGGCCGGCATCCCGACTCGGCCTACAACCTCGCCTGGTACGGCGGCATGCACCCCGTCTCGTACAGCGTGGTCTCGCCGTACCTCATGCACATGCTCGGCGTGCGGACCACGATGATGGTCGCGGGCACCGTCTCGGCCGGGCTCCTGGCGCTGATCCTGACCCGCTGCCGCGGGGCCGTGCGGGAGCCGCTGTGGCCCGCCCTGGCGGGGGCGTACGGGCTGTTCTGCAACGCCCTCTCGGGCCGGGTCACCTTCGGGCTCGGTGCGATGTTCGCCCTCGGTGCGGTCGCGGCGGTCTTCTGCTGGCCCCGCAAGTGGGCGCGGCGGCGCTGGGCGAAGGCCGCGGTCGCGGCCCCGCTGGCCGGGATCGCGACCGCCGCCAGTCCCGTCGCGGGCCTTTTCCTCGGGGTGGTGGCGGCCGCGCTGTTCCTGAGCCGGCGGCGCCCCGGTGCGTACGCGCTCGGGCTGGCGCCGGTGGCCGTGGTCGGGCTGTCGGCCTGGCTCTTCCCGTTCTCCGGGACCCAGCCGATGAAGATCGGTTCCGCCGGGCTGCCGTTCCTGTTCGGGCTGCTGATCTTCTTCCTCGTGCCGCGGCGCTGGCGGACGGTCCGGATCGCCGCCGCGGTCTACGCCCTCGGGGTCTTCCTGACCTGGGCGATCGACTCCCAGGTCGGTTCGAACGTCACCAGGATGGTGATGCTGTTCGGCGGTGCCGTGCTGCTCGCGGCCCTCCCGTACGAGGTCCCGCGCTCGCGGCGCTGGTACGGGGTGCTGCTCGCGTTCGCCGGGCTGAACGCATGGATCACCACCAACAGCATCACGGACATCGTCCGCACGACCCCGGTGGCCGCCTGGAACCGGGAGCTGGCCCCGCTCGTGGACCAGCTCCAGAAGGCGGGCGCGGACCGCGGCCGGGTCGAGGTGGTGCCCGTCAGCAGCCACCGCGAGTCCTCCGCCTTCCCCTCGTACGTGAACCTTGCGCGCGGCTGGAACCGGCAGGCCGACCTGGAGCGCAACCCGCTCTTCTACGACGACACCCTCACCGCCGACAGCTACCGGGCCTGGCTGGAGCGCTGGGCCGTGCACTACGTGGTGCTGCCGGCCGACAAACCCGATTCGGGCGGCGAGGACGAGGCGAAGCTGGTGCGCGCCGGGCTCCCGTACCTCCAGCAGGTGTGGGGCGACGCGAACTGGCAGCTCTTCAAGGTCGACGCGCCGACGAACCTGGTGACGGGGCCGGCGAGCGTGGTGCGGGCGGGCGCCGACCAGCTGGTCATCGACGCGAGGCAGGCCGGACGGGTGCTGGTGCGGATCCCGCACTCGCCGTGGCTGGGGCTGGTGGACGGGGCCGGGAAACCGGTGCCGCCGCCGCAGGAGACCGCGGACTCCAAGGCGCGCGGTGCCGTGCCGAAGGAGTTCGCGAACACGGCCGGCTGCCTGTTCAAGGCGCTCCCGGACGGCGAGGGCGACGTGTGGACCGAGCTGCTGGTCCCGGCGCCGGGGGAGTACCGGGTGGCGGCGAAGTACCAGCTGCCGCGGGGCACGCCCTGCCCGGAGGAGGTCGTCCGGGCGACGTCGGGAACGCCGGAGCGTCCGGCTCCGGCGACCGGCTCGACTCCTTGATTTCTTTACGTTCCGGTCCGGGTGCGTTGCTCCGTATATATGCATACGATCCCAGTAGTCCGATTGGGTGCTTCCTGAGGGAGTTGACGACGGGATGAACAAAGAGCAGAAGCGGGACGTCCGGGCGGCCATCGCGAAGGCGCAGGAGACTTCCTCCCCGCCGCGCCCCCCGGGCCACGGCTTCGACGGTCCTGTACGGAGCAAGGTCAAGGGCGGACTGCACACGAAGGCCGCGCTCAAGCGGGCCGGCACTCCGCAGGGTGACCGCATCGGCGAACGCACCAGCGGCCTGAGCTGACCCCGGGGCCCACAATCCCAGGACCCCGGAGCCCCAGGGGGTCGCATCCGCGATGGCGCAGCCCTTCCGGCCCCGGCCGGGAGGGCTTCGAGCGTCTGGGGCGCGGGTCACGGCGGTCGGGGGCGGGCTCGATCCGACCGGTACGGCTCGATTACGGCCGGATCTCGCGGGATGAGGCCGGATCCCGCCGCTCGCCCGCCGGGGCGGGCGCATTACCGTGACCTGACCATGAACGAGATGCAGCGCGGAGCGCGGCTGCGGCCCCGCCTGCGGCTGCCGGCCTGGACCTCGACCCTGACCTGGAAGGCCGCGGTCTTCATCACCCTGATGTGCTGCGGGCTCGCCGCGCTGCTCGGGTGCCTCGTGCACGGTGCCATGACCCGCCAGACCGTCGGCACGGCGCGCGAGAAGGCGCTCACCAAGCTGGAGCGGAGCATCCAGGGGTACGAGACCGGCGCGCGCCTGCCCCGGGGCGAGGGCATCGACCCCGCGGGCCTGCCCCCGGGGCTGCGCGCCCTGGCACGCGGCGGGAAGCGCGGCACGGAGGTCGGCACGCACCGCGGGCGCCCCGTGATGTGGGCGGCCGCGCCCGCCCAGGACGGCACCGCGATCGCGGTGTTCGTGGACTTCCGCGGAGCCGAGCGGACCATCCTCAATCTCGACCGGGCCATCCTCGGCTCCTCGGGCCTCGCCATCGGCGTCACCCTCCTCATCGGCGCGGTCGGCGTCACCCGGATCACCCGGCGGCTGCACGTGACCGCGCAGGTGGCCCGCCGGATCAGCGCCGGCGACCTGGACGCCCGGGTCGGCGACGCGCCCCGCAAGAAGGACGAGGTGGCTGCGGTCTCCCGGGCCCTGGACACCATGGCCTCCTCGCTCCAGCGCAAGCTGGAGGCGGAGCAGCGGTTCACGGCGGACGTCGCCCACGAGCTCCGCACCCCGCTGACCGGCCTGAACGCGGCCGCCGAGCTCCTGCCGCCGGGGCGCCCGGCCGAGCTCGTACGGGACCGGGTGCGGGCGATGCGCTCGCTGACGGAGGACCTGCTGGAGATCTCCCGCCTGGACACCCGCAGCGAACGCGTGGAGCTGGACTCGCACGACCTGGCCGACCTGGCGGCCCGCACGATCCGCGCGTCCGGGACGGACACGGCCCTGACGGTGCTGGCCTCCCCGCGGGTGGAGACGGACCGGCGCCGCCTGGAGCGGATCCTGGGCAACCTCGTGGCCAACGCGCACCGCCACGGCGCCGCCCCGGTCACGGTCACGGTGGACGGCCCGACCCTGACGGTGACCGACGCGGGGCCGGGCTATCCGGAGTACCTGATCGCGACCGGCCCGCAGCGGTTCCGTACCGAGGGCACGAACAAGGGCCACGGGCTGGGCCTGACCATCGCCGTCGGCCAGGCACGCGTCCTCGGCGCCACCCTCGCCTTCCGCAACCGGGCGGAGGGCGGCGCCGAGGCCCGCGTCACGCTCCCAGGGCCCGCAGCACCGGCAGCAACTGAGCCTCCTCCCGGTCGAGATGGCCTTCCAGCTCCCGGCTCATGCGCTCGACGCGCTCGCTGAACCCCTCGCCGACGACCCCGCCCGCGCCGGGCGCGTCCAGGGCCCGCACGAGCTCCTCCTGAAGCCGTGCGATGACGCGGTGCTCGGCGTCGACGCGGCGGAAGAACTCCCGCATGTGCGGGTGCTGTTGCTCCAGATACGGGAAGAGCCCCGCGTCCTCGCTGCGGTGGTGGAACTCCAGGGTGTGGCAGAACGCCAGGCAGTGCTGGCGCAGTTGGAGCCCGAGCGAGGCCACCCCGTCCCCCCGTGCGCCCGCCTCCCGTGCGCCGTCCGCCGCGAGCTCCCGTACGTGGGCCAGCTGCACGCGCAGCCAGCCGTGCACGCTCAGCAGCTTCCCGGCGACCCCGCCCTCCTCCTCGGGGGCCTCGTGCGTGCGCTGCAGCGCCACGACCGGGATCACCCGCGCGGTACGCCCCTGGTACTCCCCGTACCCGGGCTCGGCGCGGACGACCTGCGCGAACAGCTCGTCGCGCCGCGCCCCGGCGGCGGGCACGGCGACGGCCTCGTACTCCTCGGTCCCGGTCTCGACCTGGACGAGGGGGCGGGCGAGGAGGTTGTGGTACCAGGCGGGGTGCCGGTCGGCCCCGGCGGCGGACGCGACGACGAGCGGCGTGCTGCCGTCG
Source organism: Streptomyces sp. NRRL S-378 (assembly GCF_000720645.1). NCBI lineage: Bacteria > Bacillati > Actinomycetota > Actinomycetes > Kitasatosporales > Streptomycetaceae > Streptomyces > Streptomyces sp. NRRL S-378. Next base: position 91,228 of record NZ_JOBX01000034.1, on the reverse strand, counting down.
CGCAGGAACCCGAGGGGGACGGTGTGCGGCCTGCCGGACCTGGCTCCGGTGGTGGTGAGAAGGAGCAGCTCGGCCCCTTCGAAGGGCCCGCCGACCTTACCGGCGTTGGCCCTGAACTCTGCGATGACGTTCTCGTTGAACTCGTTGAAAGATGACACGGAGTGTGGATTTCCTCACGGTGTGTGTGCGTGCGACGGCAGCGTTACAACCGAGGGAGATCACCCGTAGCCGGTGGCGTATGTGCCCATGGGCCCGGTCCTTCACAAGCGGGTGCCTGCCCAACCACCGCCCGGCCCACATCTCAGTAGGCGGCGTCACGCGACACGTGCGCCATCCAACCACAACGCGAAGAGGACCCCCAGCCGTTTTCCGGCGGGGGGTCCTCGACTGTGCCCTCGGCAGGATTCGAACCTGCGACACCGGCTTTAGGAGAGCCGTGCTCTATCCCCTGAGCTACGAAGGCGGGCGTGGCCTCGGCGGAGACCGCCGCGTGACCGCTGACAGCCTAGCGGATCACCCTGCCCGTGGTCGCCCCGATTGCGGCGCGGTTCGGCTTCGCCCCGACGTCCCGTCGGCGGGGCGTCGCGCTGTGTGGCCGACCTCACCTCTCCGCGGACGATGCTGCCGGGCTTCGGACATCGGCTATCGTCCCTGCGGTGAAGCTCATACGCCTACTCACCCGGCGGACGTCCGCCGCGCCGGCTGCGGTGCCGGCCGTCACGCCGGGTGCCCGGCTCGGCTGGCTGGACGCGCTGCGCGGCGTCGCCGCGCTGGTCGTGGCACTTCACCACTTCGACGTGCTGCGGATGCTGCCCTTCGGGGGCGCCGTCTGGTGGAACTTCGACATGGGCCTGTTCGGCGTCATGCTCTTCTTCATCGTCAGCGGCTACATCATCCCCGCCTCCCTGGAGCGGCGGGGAGACGTCCGCGCCTTCTGGATCGGGCGGATCTTCCGGATCTACCCGGCCCTGATCGCCGCCTTCGTCCTGTCGATGATCCTGCCGGCCGGGGACGGGTCGGTCGCGCTGCTGCGCACCGGCGACAACCTGGCCTCGCTGGTGGCGAACGGCCTGATGCTCCAGGACCTGCTTGGCGTGACCAACGGCATGAACGTCACCTGGACGCTCTGCTACGAGATGGTCTTCTACTTCCTCGTCACCGCCCTGTTCACCCGTGGCCTGCACCGGCACAGCGCACCGATCGCGGTCGGTCTGGCCGGCGTGGCACTGGTGACCGGTACGGCCGTCGGCACCCAGCTGCTGAACGCGGAGCTCGGTTCGACCCGCACGCTCCTGCTGATCGTGACGCCGATCGTGCTCATGGGCCTCGCCGGTGTGCTCAGCGGCAACCGCACGCTGACCGGGGTGGGCGCGCTGCTGCTCGGCGGCATCGGCCTGGTCCTGCTCGCGCTGAACGGCCGGGCGCCCGCCTTCGAGACCTGGATGATCTTCGCGACGATGTTCGCCGGTACGGTCGTCTACCGGGCGCAGCACGGGCAGCTCGCCCGTGTCCCGGCCCTGCTCGCCTGCGGGTTCGTCATCGTCGCGGGCGTGCTGGTCGGCCGGTTCTACAACCACGGCAAGGTCCTCGACCTGACCTGGTCCTCCGGCTGGAAGGCCTGGTCGGTCGCCTACCTCGCGGCATGGGTGCTCTTCGGCGTCGGCTTCCTCCTGCGGGCGCGCCGCTTCCCGAAGGTGCTGACCTGGCTCGGTGCGATCAGCTTCTCCGTGTACCTGCTGCACATCCCGCTGCTGCGCACCATCGAGCCGCTGCTGGGCGTTCCGCCGCAGCCGTCCTCGACGCTCGGCAGGATCGCCTGGACGGCGGTCTTCCTCGGTGTCGTGGTGGCCGTCAGCCACCTGATGTACCACGTGGTCGAGATGCCGATGCAGCGCCTGGGCCGGCGCGTGCAGAAGGACGTGGAGCGCCGCCGTCCGGCGGACCGGCCCGCGGCCCCGGCCGCGCCCGCGACGCCCGCCGAGCCCGAGCCCGCCCTGGCGGGACCCCGGACCGACTGAGCCGGGCTCCCCGAAAGGGCCGTGCCCCGGAGCAGCCTGTGCGGCTGGTTCCGGGGCACGGTCGTCCGGGCGGCCGGGGCCGCCCGGCGGGTCAGTCCTTCTCGTAGAAGCCGAACATGTCGACGATGAGGTGCGTGCGGTCCCAGCCGCGGTTCCAGAAGTCGATGACGCCGGTCGTTCCGGTGCTCGCCTGGACCAGGTTCGGGACGGTCTCGCCCCTCGTCCAGTTCAGGTTGGAGGAGTTCGGCGGGGTCGGCTTGGGCGCCCCGCTCTCGCGCTGGGCCCAGGTGTACGGGTCCGGGGAGACCGTGAGGTGCCCGCTGCCCTGGGTGTCGGTGACCGTGGTGTTCAGGACGAACGCCGTGACCGTGGGGTCGCCGTCCGACAGCGGCAGCCAGCGGAAGTCCTGCCCTTCGACGGGGAACTCCCACTCGCGCGAGTCGTGCAGACGCGTCGGCGGCGTCGGGATGTAGGAGGCCTTGCTGCCGGGGCTGTAGTAGCCGACGACGTCGACGATGACGTCGGCCGGGTCCCAGGCGCCGTTGCGGATGTTGATCCTGCCGTCGGAGCCCACCGGGACGATCACCGAGTTCGCGATGGTCTGACCGGCCTTGAAGTTCACGTTCGACGTGCCCGGTGCCGACTGCCCGCTCGGGAACACGGTCAGGTGCCCCGCGCCGCGGGGGGCCGTGACGGTGACGTTGAGGGCCACCGCGGTGACGCCGCTCGCCGGGACCGCGCCGTTGCCGGCGACCTGGAGCCCGAAGGTGCTCTGCCCGGCGACCTGACCCCAAGTGCCCTGGCCCGTGCGGCTGTCTGCGATGCGGAAGGGGTTCAGCGAGGTGTAGCCGCCGGCGGTGGCGGAGGGGCTGAAGTAGCCGGTGACGTCCGCGAGCAGGTCGACGTCGCCGTAGCTGCGGTTGAGGAGCTCGACGTAGCCGTCCTCACCGACCGGCACGATCGTCATGTTCGGCACGGTCTGACCCGCGACGAAGTTGACGTTCGAGGTGGTCGGCTGCTCCTCGCCCGACGGGTAGGCGGTGATGTGGCCGCCGGAACGAGGGCTGACGACGGTGAGGTTGAGCGCCACGGCGGTCGCGTCGGCCGGGATGCCGCTGTTGCCGCCGACCTTCACGCGGGCCACGCCGTACGGGGTGACCGGGCGGTCGGTGCCGCCGATTCCGGACCGGGTGTCGAGCAGCCGGGTCGGGGCGTGCGGGGTGAACTTCGAGCCGAGGGACTGGACCTCGACGCTGTTGGTGGCGGTCACGTTGTTGTTCTGGTCGGTCAGGGTGACCGTGACCTTGTGCTTCCCGACCTCCGCGAAGGTGTGCTTCGAGGTCAGGAGCTTCGTGCTGGTGACGTGCTCGGTGTCGGTCTTGCCGTCGCCCCAGTCGATGTCGACCCGGACGGGGGTGCCGGCGCCGGTGGTGACCTGTGACGCGAGGCTGATGCCGCGCGCGGTGGTGGCTGTGGCGCGCAGGTCGACCGCGAGGCCGGCGTTGTCCTTCGCGGCTCCTGCGGCTCCCGCGGCCTGCGGTGCGGCCGCCGCCTTGCCGGTCGTGCGGACCGTGCGCTCGGCGGGGCTGTGGAAGACGGCGGACTTCGCCGCAGCCGCCTTCGCGGATTCCACCTGCGCGGAGACGCTCCCCTTGCGTTCCGCGGGCTGGTCGGCGGCCTGGGCCGCCGTCGGTACGAAGCCGATGGCTGCCGCTACGACGGCAGCCGAGATCATGACGCGGTGTCGGTGCACCGGTCCCCCCTTGTTATTGAACTGGTTCAGAAAGTAACGCGCGTTCAGAGTACACATACCGCCGACTGATGCGAACATGTTTTCGACTCGCGTGAACGCCCTGCCGTGGGGGACGACGGGGCGTGCGTGCCGGTTGCACCGAAAGTGATCGAGTTTGATCTCGGGGTCCCCGCGGGCGAGTGGTCCGTCAGGGGCGCCCGGTGTCCGGTTCGGGGTGGTTCCGCCTGCCGCCGAGGGTCGGTTTCGCGCCGTTTGCGTGTGGCTTGAAGAGAGCGGGCGGAAACGGCCTCCGCGGCATTCGAGGGGGCCGGGGAGCGAACCCGCCCCGCTCTCAGGCGACTTCGGCGCGCGATCTTGACCCACGCCCCCTCCCTGGAGGACTGTGGCGCGGATCAGCTGGTGGGCGTGAACGCCGTACGAGGGCGGCCGGCCCCCTGCATAGGCTGACCATGGGTCAATCCGGATCCGGCTCAGGGTCCATGGAATGAGGAGAAGCACTGATGGTCGGGTCCCGCGTCCTTTCCTTCGGCCACTACCAGCCGTCAAAAGTTCTGACCAACGCCGATCTGGAGCTCATGGTCGACACCAGTGACGAGTGGATCCAGAGCCGGGTCGGGATCAAGACCCGCCGGGTGGCCGCCGCTGACGAGTCGGTCTCGGACATGGCGGCAAAGGCCGCAGCGAACGCTCTGGCCCGTGCGGGGCTGACCGGAGCGGACATAGATTTCGTCATCGTGGCCACCTGCACGGCGCAGGACCGCTCGCCCAACATGGCGGCACGCGTCGCAGCGGCCGTCGGCGCCAAGGCCCCGGCTGCGATCGACGTGAACACGGCGTGTTCTGGGTTTCCGCACGCAATGGCGCTCGCGGACCAGAGCATCCGGACCGGTTCCGCGACGAAGGCCCTCGTCATCGGCGTGGAGAAGCTGACGGACTTCGCCGACTGGACCGACCGGACCACCTGCGTGCTCATCGGCGACGGAGCCGGAGCGGCCGTGGTGGTGGCCTCCGAGGAGTCCCTGATCAGCCCGGTCGTGTGGGGATCCGTACCCGAAATGGGGCACGCCGTCCGCATCGAGGCGCCGTCCCATACCTTCTCCCAAGAGGGGCAGTCGGTGTACCGGTGGGCCACCACCGCCCTGCCGAAGGTCGCGCTCCAGGTGTGCGAGCGGGCGGGAGTCAAGCCCGAGGACCTGGGCGGTGTCGTCCTGCACCAGGCCAACCTGCGGATCATCGAGCCCCTGGCCCGCAAGATCGGCGCGGTCAACGCCGTCATCGCCAAGGACGTCGTCGACTCCGGCAACACCTCGGCCGCCAGCATCCCGCTCGCGCTCTCCAAGCTCGTGGAGCGCGGCGAGATCGCGAAGGGGGCACCCGTGCTGCTCTTCGCGTTCGGCGGCGGCCTGTCCTACGCCGGCCAGATCATCCACTGCCCGTGACCGGGACGGACGACATGGCCACGGTGAAGTCCTCCTCCGCCGCCCCCTGGTGGCCGCTGCTGCGGCTCCGGGAGACGGCCGCGCCCAGGCTGCGCCTGCTGGTGTTCCCGCACTCCGGCGCCGGCCCCAACACCCTCTTCCCCCTCTTCGGTCCGCTGCCCGACGACGTCGAAGTGCTCGGGCTGTCGCTGCCCGGCCGGGAACGCCGCTTCGGCGAGACCCCGGGCTGCCGTCTCGACGAGGTGCTGGACTCCGTCACCGACGAGGTGCTCGGCCGGGACCCGCTGCCCACCGTGGTCTTCGGTCACAGTCTGGGGGCGCTCCTCGCGATTCGCGCCGCGCAGCTCCTCGGCCCGCACTGCCGCGCCGCCGTCGTCAGCGGCCAGGTCCCCGGCCGGACCCGGCGCCGGGCCCACACCACCACCACCGAGGAGGACGCCGTCCGGCTGCTGCGGGACGGCGGGGGCACCCCGGACTGGGTCCTGCAGGACCCGGACATGCTCGCCCACGTCACGCGCGTCCTGCGCGCCGACATCGACCTCAGCCGGGAGGCCGCCGTGGGGTTCGAGGACGTGCGGCTCGCCGTGCCCCTGCACGTCCTCGGCGGTACGGCCGATCCGCTGGTCCCGCACGAGCCGCTCGACGGCTGGGCCGGGCACACGACCGGCCCCTGCCGGGTCCGCCGCTTCGACGGCGACCACTTCTTCCTCCTCGCCGACGCGCACCGCGGAGCCGTCGTGGACATCCTGCGCGAGGCCCTCGGGCGCTGACCGCACCGGCCACCGCCCCGCGTCCCCGGACGGTCCGCGAGGGGGACGTACGGGCGGCGGCTCGGACGCCTCCGGCGGGCCTCCGGCGTCCGAGCACCACGTCATGCGGGACACGCTGGTGTGGCTGGACGTGGACGCCTTCCTGCCGAGGGCCGAACCGCCCGGGAGGACGTCAGGGCCGGATGACCCGGACCTGGTAGCTGCCGTCGCGCAGTTCGCCCACCACCGAGATGCTGATGCCGGCCTTGTCGTCGGTGAAGGTCTCACCCGGCCGGAACGGGGCGTCCGACAGTTCGGCGTGCACGTTGGGCCGGCGGGTGCAGCCGCCGCTCGCCGTCGAGCTGTCCGACACGGTCACGGGGCCGTGCCCGGTGTCCACGTCGGAGTCCACCTTGTAGATGAGGACGCCCGGCCGGCAGACGGCCTCGTCGTTGCCGGCCCGGGTCCGCACCTCCACGGCGTACCCGACGCTCTCCGACAGCGGGATGAACGCCAGCTTCATGCCGCCCTCCACCGCCAGCGGGGTCAGGACGTGGTCGCTCGTGCCGGACTTCGACGCACAGGAGATCTGGGTGCTGTCCAGCCAGCCCAGCTTCCACTTGTGCCAGCCCATCAGGTCGTTGTTGGCGCCCCAGTCCTCGCTCATGATGTCCCAGTGCCCGACCGTGTTCCCGCCGTCGGCGGTGTAGAGGTCGGGCAGCCCGAAGACGTGGCCGTTCTCGTGCGGGAGCACCCGGTAGCCCGTCTCCCGGTAGGTCCCGGAGCCGTCGTCCTGCCGGCTGTAGACGAAGGACGTGTTGGACAGCGGCACGCCGTCGGCCATCGGCGCCTCGCCGTTGCCCGAGAAGGTCACCGAGAGCACGGTGTCCAGGGCGGACGGTCCGGCGTTCGGCGTGACCAGGATGTTGACCAGGTCGTACCGGCTGAAGTCCACCTCGGCGTCGGCGGCCTTGGCGATGTGCTCGACGAGCTGCCGGTAGCCCGGCTCGTACGAGGAACCGCGCTCGATCCCGTACGCCGCGAACGGCATCGGCATCCGCAGCCAGGTCCTCACGGGCGCCTCCGCCCGGTAGGTCAGGCGGCCGTAGGAACTGGTGCGGAACCACTCGGACGTCTGCGGGAAGAACTCCGCCAGCCGGTCCAGCGCCGTGCCCTCGCCCTTGGCGTCGGGGAAGTCGATCATCAGGTTCAGCGCCCGGACCTCCCCCGTCGAGCGCGAGTACCCGGGCGGGGTGGGTATGCCCTCGGACATCTGCACGCCCATCGTCCCGGCGATCCGGCACGGCGCGAGCGCCGATTCGACGGTCGTGGCCACCGGCCCGGCCGCGGACTGGCCGCGGCCGGATGTCCCCGTGCTCGCGGTCGCCGTGACCCCGATCGCCAGCGCGGTCAGGCCGATGTACGCGCCGGTGAGGCGTGGTCTGCGTATCCGGCGGCGGGTCTGCGTCATGGAGCTCGCCCTCGGGTCCGCGGCAGCCGGCCGTGTCCGGTCTGCGCCCTGTGCGATTCACCCTCCGCCGGGCGCGCCGCGCCCGCGCGTCGGGAGAGGCCAAACGGTGACGGGCGACCCTCGGCGGCGTGACCCGGCTCACACGAGGGAGTGAAATAACCGGGGAGCAGTTCCCCGTTTGTACGTGAGTCCCCGGAAGCGGGGAACGGCTCCCCGTTTGGGAGTCCGACCCGTACCGCCCGATCCGACCACCGCCCCAGGGAGGCCCCGGAAATGAAGCGCCCCAGCCCGCCCGCCACGGCGGCCCCGACCGCCCCGCGGGCGGCCGTGGACCCGGCGCCCCCGGAGTCCGGCCGGGGCTGCGGGACCCGCGCCTCCCGCGCGGGCGCCGTACCGCGCCCGCGCGCCGACGCGGTCCGCAACCGCGAGCGGATCCTGGCGGCGGCCCGCGAAGCGTTCGTCGAGTTCGGCTCGGCGGCCCCCCTCGACGAGGTGGCCCGGCGGGCGGGCATCGGGAACGCCACCCTCTACCGGCACTTCCCCGACCGCGACACCCTCGTCCACCACGTCGTGCTCTTCACGACCGAGCGGGTCACGGCCTCGGCCGAGGCCTCACTCGCCGAGGAGCCCGACGCCTTCGCCGCGCTGTGCCGGTTCACGCACGCCGCCGCCGACGAGCGGATCGGCGCCCTGTGCCCGATGCTCGCCGACGGCTTCGACCGGGACCACCCCGAACTCCTCGCGGCGCGCACCGCCTTGTCGGAGGCCGTCGAGACCCTGCTGGCCGCGGGGCAGGAGTCCGGACTGGTCCGCGCGGACATCGGTGTCGGCGACCTGATGGTCGCCCTCTCCCAGCTCAGCCGCCCCCTCCCGGGCACCGCCTGCTTCGACACCGACCGCTTCGCCCACCGTCATCTCCAGCTCTTCCTCGACGGGCTGCGGGCCCCGGCCCGCTCCGAACTCCCCGGTTCCGCAGCCACGTTGGGCGACCTGACGCTGAAAACCGTGTGACACCTTCAAAGCTTACGAACTAGCATTTTTCAGTCATTCCGCACAGTGAAGTGGGTATTCCCATGCCGAAAACAGCCGTGACACCCGTGTCGGCTGCCGATCCCAGCCGCTGGAAGGCGCTCGTCTTCATAGCCCTGGCCCAGCTGATGGTCGTCCTCGACGCGACCATCGTGAACATCGCCCTCCCCTCGGCCCAGACCGACCTGGGCATTTCCGACGGCAACCGTCAGTGGGTCATCACCGCGTACGCGCTGGCCTTCGGCGGACTGCTCCTCTTCGGCGGCCGCATCGCCGACAAGTGGGGCCGCAAGAACGCCTTCGTCGTCGGTCTCGTCGGCTTCGCCCTGGCCTCCGCGCTCGGCGGCGCCGCGAACGGCGAGGCCATGATGCTCGGCGCCCGCGCCCTCCAGGGTGCCTTCGGCGCACTGCTCGCACCGGCGGCCCTCTCCCTGCTCGCGGTGATGTTCACCGACGCCAAGGAGCGCGCCAAGGCCTTCGGCATCTACGGCGCGATCGCGGGCGGCGGCGGCGCCGTCGGCCTGATCCTCGGCGGCTTCCTCACCGAGTACCTCAACTGGCGCTGGACCTTCTTCGTCAACATCCCCTTCGCGGTCGTCGCGGCCGTGGGCGCCTGGATGGTCATCCGCGAGCCCGCAGGCTCCCGCAACCGCGCCCCGCTGGACATCCCCGGCGTGGTCCTGTCCACCACCGGTCTCGTGGCCCTGGTGTACGGATTCACCCGCGCCGAGTCGGCCGGCTGGTCGGACGCGGTCACCGTGGCCATGTTCATCTCCTCGGCGGCCCTGCTCGCGGCGTTCGTCTTCGCCGAGTCCAAGGTGAAGTCCCCGCTGCTGCCCCTGCGCGTCCTGCTGGAGCGCAACCGCGGCGGCGTCTACCTCTCGCTCGGCCTGGCCGTCATCGCGATGTTCGGCCTGTTCCTCTTCCTCACCTACTACCTCCAGGTCGTGAAGGGCTTCTCGCCCGTCAAGACCGGCTTCGCCTTCCTGCCGATGATCGCGGGCATGATCCTGGGCTCCACCCAGATCGGCGCCCGCCTGATGACCCGCGTCGCGCCGCGCCTGCTGATGGGCCCGGGCTTCCTGGTCGCCGCGGCCGGCATGCTGCTCCTGACCCAGCTGGAGGTCGGCTCCTCCTACCCGGCGCTGATCCTGCCGGCCCAGCTGCTGCTCGGCCTCGGCATGGGCACGGCCTTCATGCCGGCCATGTCCCTGTCCACGCACGGGGTGAACCCGGCCGACGCGGGTGTCGCCTCGGCCATGGTCAACACCTCGCAGCAGGTCGGCGGCGCCATCGGTACCGCGCTGCTGAACACCATCGCCGCCTCGGCCACCACGGCGTACCTCACCGACCACGCGGCCGAGGCCGCCGCCGGCGGGGCCGCGGCCCAGCTGGTGCAGGCGCAGGCCATGGTCGAGGGCTACGCCTCCGCCATCTGGTGGGCGGTGGGCATCCTGGCCGCCAGCGCGGCCATCGCCCTGACCCTGATCAACACCGGCCGTCCGGGTGCGGGCGACCCGGTGGCCTCCGGGTCCGGCTCCGCCGAGGGCGCGGAGGTCAAGGTCCCGGTGATCGCCCACTGATCCGGGCCGCAGGCCCGCGGGAATGACTGCACACCCCGCTTGGTTCAAATTTGAACCAAGCGGGGTTAGTCTTTTCGAGGCAGCCCTGAACGACGACGGAGGAGCGCCCCATGACCCCGGCCCCCGCCCCCCAGGCCCCGACGGGCGCGACCCCCCGCGCGGCGCGCATGCCGGCCCTCTACCTCAGCCACGGGGCGCCGCCGCTCGCCGACGACCCGGTCTGGCCGGGCGAGCTGGCCGCCTGGTCGGCGGACCTGCCCCGCCCCACGGCGATACTGATGGTCTCCGCCCACTGGGAGGAGGCCCCCCTGGCCCTCGGCGCCACCGAACCGGCCCCGCTGGTCCACGACTTCTGGGGCTTCCCCGAGCACTACTACCGGGTCCGCTACGACGCCCCGGGCGCCCCGGAGCTGGCCGCCTCGGTCCGGGCGCTGCTGCAGGCCCCCGGCACCCCGGTCCAGGACATCCCGGACCGCGGCCTGGACCACGGCGCGTACGTCCCGCTGGTGGAGATGTTCCCGGAGGCCGACGTACCGGTCCTCCAGATGTCCCTGCCGACGCTGGACCCGCGCCGCCTGATGGACCTCGGCCGCAAGCTCGCGCCCCTGCGCGACGAGGGCGTCCTCATCGTCGGCAGCGGCTTCTTCACCCACAACCTGGCCGCGCTGCGCCACACGGGACCGGGCGTCCCGGCCTGGTCCGCGGAGTTCGACGCGTGGGGCCACGAGGCGCTGGCCGCCGGCGACGTCGACGCCCTGCTCGACTTCGAGGCCAAGTCCCCCTCCGGCCGCCTGGCCCATCCCCGTACGGAACACTTCGCGCCGCTCTTCGTCACCCTCGGCGCGGCCGACGCCACCGGCGACCTCGGAGCCCGCCGCGACCCGGTGGACGGCTTCTGGATGGGCCTGTCGAAGCGCAGCCTGCAGTTCGGCTAGCGGGTGTCCGTCAGGGCGCCGGTGACCGAGCCGTCGATTCCGTCGAGATGCGCCCGGGCCTCAGTCGAACGGGCGTCCAGGCAACCGCAAGCCCGCGGAGGCCGTCCTCAGGGGTGGGAGTGCAGCCGGGGCGGCACCGTTCCGAGTGAACGAGGCGGCGCCGAGCGTGACGGCCGTCTCACGGGCACGAGCCCGCGGGCCGTGTCGGACCGGCCCCCGTTCCGGGGCTGACCTGCACCTCTTCGAGGCCGCGCGATATTCGGCCCCCTCTCGTGGCGGGGCAGGATACTGCAAGATCTCGGAAAAGAGGGACCAGCGTGGGAATTCTGTCCCGTTTCCAGTCGTTGTTTCCTTCGGAAGCGGGCACTCGGGAGAGTGTCCGAGGGCGCACCACCGCACCACGGTGGCCGTCCGGCAGCCGCACCGCGACCGAACTCATCGCAAGGGAGCACGCATGGCAACCCGCGCCGTCGCCCGCCGTCAGTCCACGAGCAGCGCACGCGCTGTGGGCGGGGAGATCGCAGACCGCGACCTGGTCGGGATGTACCTGGACGAGATCGCGCGCACCCCGCTCCTCGACGCCGCCAGGGAAGTGGAGCTCTCCCAGATCATCGAGGCCGGTGTCTACGCCCAGCAGATCCTCGAAGGCGCGACGGAGCGCGAGGGGGACGCGCCCACCCGCGAGGAACTGGAGGCGCTGGCCGCCGAGGGGGAGCGGGCCAAGGAAGTGTTCATCCGCTCCAACCTCCGCCTCGTCGTCGCCGTCGCCCGGCGCTACCCGCGCAGCGGCCTGCCCCTCCTCGACCTGATCCAGGAGGGCAACGCCGGCCTGGTCCGCGCCGTGGAGAAGTTCGACTACACCAAGGGCTTCAAGTTCTCCACGTACGCCACGTGGTGGATCCGCCAGGCGATCACCCGCTCCATCGCCGACCAGTCCCGCACCATCCGCCTCCCCGTCCACCTGGTCGAGGAGCTCGGCCGGATCCGCCGGGTCCAGCGCGAGTTCAACCGGGAGAACGGCCGCGAGCCGGAGCACGCCGAGATCGCCGCCGAGCTGGACTCGACGGAGAAGCGCGTCGGTGACGTACTGGACTGGGCGCGTGACCCGGTCAGCCTGAACATGTCGGTGGACGACGAGGGCGACACCCAGTTCGGTGACCTCCTGGAGGACACCTCGGCGATCTCCCCCGAGCAGTCCGTGCTCTCGCTGCTGCGCAGCGAGGAGCTGGAGGACCTGCTCGGCAAGCTCGACCAGCGCACCGCGTCGATCATCAAGATGCGGTACGGGATCGACGACGGCCGCGAGCGGACCCTGACGGAGGTCGGCAAGCAGCACGGCCTGACCCGCGAGCGGATCCGCCAGATCGAGAAGCACGCCCTGCTGGAGCTGAAGCGGATGGCGCGCGACACCGGCTTCGACGCCGTGGCCTAGCCGCCCGCGTCGAGCCCCCGAACGAGCCCCGGTGCCTATCCCCCCCAGGCGCCGGGGCTCCCCCCTGCCCGGGCAGAAGGCGGGGAGGACACCCCCGGGGCACCCCCAGCCGTCCGCCGCCTCCCGCGGGGCACGCCCAGCCGTCCGCCGCCTCCCGCGGGGCACCCCTAACCGTCCGCCGCCTCCCGCGGGGCACCGGCTCCGCTCAGGCGTGCGCCCAGCATGCGGGCCGCCTCGGCCAGGGAATCCGGTGCGCGGACCGTGAAGGCCAGGCCGGTCAGGGCCAGCCGGGCCGCCAGCCACTCCGGCGCGTCCCGGCTCTCGAAGCGGACCACGGCCGGCGTGCTCCCTCCCGGCACCGCGGCCGCCCGCAGCCACTCCGGCAGATCCGCCACGCCCGCCTCGAAGGAGACCTCCACCGCGTACGTCCGCGAGCCGTGCGCGCCGAGCCCCCGCCGTACGAACTCCTCCGGGTCCATCGGCAGCTCCCGCGGCGCGAACCGGGCCCCCGTCGCGAAGGGCTCGGCCACCCGGTCCACCCGGAAGGTCCGCCAGTCCTCCCGCTCCATGTCGTAGGCGACGAGATACCAGCGGCTGCCCGTGCTGACCAGCCGGTACGGCTCCACCAGCCGTCGCGACTCGGCCCCGTCCCGCGCCCGGTAGGCGAACCGCAGCCGCTCCGGCCCCGCCACCGCCGACGCCATCGTCGTCAGCGTCCGCGGATCCACGCTGGCCCCGTCCCCCCGCGTCAGCGCGATGGTGGCCGACTGCAGCGTGCCCACCCGGTGTCGCAGCCGCGACGGCAGGACCTGCTCCAGTTTCGCCAGAGCGCGTACGGAGGCCTCCTCGACCCCCTCGATCGCATGCCCGGCCCCCGCCCGCAGGCCCACCGCGATCGCCACGGCCTCCTCGTCGTCGAGCAGCAGCGGCGGCATCGCGGCTCCCGCCACCAGCCGGTAGCCGCCCTCGGCCCCGAGGGTGGCCTCCACCGGGTAGCCGAGCTCCCGCAGCCGCTCGATGTCGCGCCGGATGGTCCGCGCGCTCACCCTCAGCCGCTCCGCCAGCTCGCTCCCCGGCCATTCACGCGGGGTCTGGAGGAGGGACAGCAGGGAGAGCAGCCGTGCCGGTGTGTCGGTCATGGGATCCAGGTTGCCAGCGAAATAGGACACTCACTGACCTACATCCCGTCTAGGTTTCTCCTCATGACCACCGAGACGTCCAGGACAGCGCCCGAAAGAGAGAACGGGCCCGTACGAGAAGAGCGGAACGACGTAGCCCACGACGCACCCAGCTCACCCCCCGACCGCCGCCGCTGGCTGGCGCTCGCCATCGTGATGACCGCGGCCTTCATGGACCTGGTCGACGTCACGATCGTCAACATCGCGATACCCACCCTGCGCCAGGACTTCGGCGCCTCCACCAGCGCGATCCAGTGGATCACCGCCGGCTACGCGCTCGCGTTCGCCGCAGGGCTCATCACCGGCGGCCGTCTCGGTGACATCTACGGACGCAAGCGCCTCTTCCTCATCGGCATCTCCGGCTTCACCACCGCCTCGCTGCTCTGCGGCATCGCGGCCGACCCGGCCATGCTCGTCGCCTCCCGCATCCTCCAGGGCGGTATGGCCGCCATGATGGTGCCGCAGGTGCTCGCCATCATCCACGTCACCTTCCCGCCCCAGGAGCGCGGCAAGGTCTTCGGGATGTTCGGCGCGATCGTGGGCCTCGGCGCCGTCTCCGGCCCCATGCTCGGCGCGCTGCTCACCGAGTGGAACCTCTTCGGCCTCGAATGGCGCCCGATCTTCCTGATCAACCTGCCCGTCGGCATCGCGGGTGTGATCCTGGGCCGCAAGTTCATCACCGAGTCCAAGGCCCCGCAGGCGCTGCGGCTGGACCTGGTGGGCGTGGTCCTGGCGACCCTCGCCCTCGTCATGCTGATCTTCCCGCTCACCCAGGGCCGCGAGAACGGCTGGCCGCTGTGGGGCTTCGTCTGCATGATCGCGTCACCGTTCGTCTTCGCCGCGTTCATCGCGTACGAGAAGTACAAGATCAAGAAGGACGGCTCCCCGCTCGTCGAGCTCTCCCTCTTCAAGGTCAAGAGCTTCGCCGGGGGCATCGCGGTCCAGCTGACCTTCGGCATCGCGACCGGCATCTTCTTCCTGGTCTGGACGCTCTACATGCAGATGGGCCTCGGCTGGAGCGCGCTGCGGGCCGGCACCACCGGCATCCCCTTCTCCATCGCCGTCTCGGTGGCCGCCGGCCTCTCCGTCGAGAAGCTCGTTCCGCGCTTCGGCCGCAAGGTGCTCCAGGCGGGCGCCCTGGTCATGGCCGCGGGCCTGATCCTCTACATCTGGGAGTCCGAGCACTACGGCATGGAGATTGCGTCCTGGCAGATGGCCGCCCCGCTGATCCTCATGGGCATCGGCATGGGCCTGATCGTCGCCCCGCTCAACGACACCACGCTGTCCGAGGTGCCGCGCCGGGACGCGGGTTCCGCCTCCGGCCTGATCAACACGACCGGCCAGATGGGCAACGCGCTGGGCCTCGCCCTGACCTCCGTCGTCTTCTTCGGGCTGATCGAGGACGACATGGTCTTCGGGCCGCCCTACGTCGAGGCCTTCCGCGGCGCGCTCTGGTGGGTCGTGGGCGTGCTGGTGGTCATCTCCCTGGTGATGTTCATGCTGCCGCGCAAGGCGATCCCGATGGAGGAGCGCGAGGGCGCCGCCGAGCACGCGGGCAGCACCCCGAGCACTGCTCCGGAGAAGGTGCCCGCCTTCTAGCGGGCGTCCCGGCACCATCCCGGGTCCCTGCGGACATGCCCACCCGCCACGGGTGGGCATGTCCGCAGGGTGCACGGCGGCGCGGCCCCGGCCGGCTTCCTCATCGCCGGCGGCGACGGACCCGGCGCGGGACGGGCGGCAGGGCTCAGCCGACGCGGGCGCGGAACTCCATCGCCCCGCGCGCGGCGGCCTCGCTCTCGTACACCTCGCACATGTGCCGCCCGTCGGGCGTCGCCGTGTGCTCGACCTCCCACAGGCTCAGCTCGGTCCCGTCCAGCAGCACGAAGGCGTGCTCGTAGAGGTTGAAGCCGGCGTCCCGCCCGTTCGGCAGGGCCTGCCGCGTCCCGAACGCCTGCGTGATGTGGTGCGCGTACGCAGCGCGCAGCAGCGCCGCCACCCGCTCGCCGGGCCGGTCCGCGTTCTCCGCGCGGCGCAGCACCCGCCGGGCGTGGTCGGCGGACTCCTCCACCACGTACTCCCGGTGCCGGGCCGCCGGTGCCGGGGCGGCGAACAGCGCACCGAACGCCGCCGGATCGCCGTCCGGTTCCTCCTCGCCCGCGAGCGGCACCGGATCCGGGACCGCCCCGGCGGCGGACTCCCCGAACAGCCGGGCCACCGCCAGGCAGGTCTCCGCCTTGCTCGTGAAGACCTCGTGCCGCACGGCCCGGTCTCCCGCCGGCCGGTACGACAGCTCCCACAGCGAGACCGAGCCGCCGTCGGCGAGCAGATAGGTGTGCCGGCGGGTCTCCCGCCAGACACCCGCCGCCGGATTGTGGTGGGTGGTGCAGAGCGAAGAGCTGTGGGCGAGCGCCGTGCCGAGGCGCTCCACCAGCCGGTCGGGCAGGTCGAAGGAGTTGAGGGCGCGGCCGAGGAGTCGGTCGAGGTGCGCCTCGGTTGTCTCGTACGGATCGCTCAAGGTGGGTCTCCAGGCCGTCGCAGCTTGTCACTTCGCGGAAGCTCAACGTAACCCCTGGCTCTGACATCACGTCCGGGGTTCGGTAAAACGTCCGGGAAGCATCGGAGGTTCCTGCCACACCTTCAGGTCAACTTGCGTACGAATGCTCATGGTTGGGCCCGCTCTGGGTGGGGACGGGGGATTATGGGCCACATGGCAACGAATACAGTGGGCGTCCCGCGCCAGCAGGTAGGGCCCAGAGGCGGACACGAGGACGAACGCAGCGGCGCACCACGGGGATTGGCGTGGCTGCTGGCCGTCACCGGGGCGGCCGGAGTGCTGGCCTCCTGGGTGATCACCCTCGACAAGTTCCTCCTGCTGGAGGACCCGGACTTCAAGCCCGCCTGCAGTCTCAACCCGGTCGTCTCCTGCGGCAGCGTGATGCAGAGCGAGCAGGCGCAGGCCTTCGGCTTCCCCAACCCCATGCTGGGGCTGGTCGCCTACGCCGTCGTGGTCTGCGTCGGCGCGGGCCTGCTGGCGGGCGCCGGTTACCGCGGCTGGTTCTGGCTGGGACTGAACGCCGGCACGCTGTTCGGCGTCGGCTTCTGCAGCTGGCTCATGGTCCAGTCGCTCTACGAGATCAACGCGCTCTGCCTGTGGTGCTGCCTGGCCTGGGTGGCGACGCTGCTGATGTTCTGGGCGGTCACCGCGCACAACGTCCGTACCCGCGTGCTCCCCGCCCCCGGCCCGCTGCGGGTCTTCTTCACCGAGTTCGGCTGGGCCCCTCCCGCCCTGCACACCGGGGTGATCGGGATGCTGGTCCTCACCCGGTGGTGGGACTTCTGGACCGGCTGAGCGCCGCCGTGCGCGGCACGTGCGAGGGCCCCGGCAGCTGGACGCTGCCGGGGCCCCTGTCACATCACCGCGCGGACCCGCGGGCCGGATGTGCGAGAGCGGCTCGTCGCCCTTGGCCTGGGTGGAGTTCTCGGTGCACTGCTGGTTCTGCGGGTTGGACAGGACGTTGATGTCCTGGACGCCGATGTTGAGCGCGGCGATCAGCGACTGGGCGTTGACCTTCGCGGGCAGGCCGATGCAGGGCTTGTTCAGGGAGCCCTGGACCAGGCTGAGCTGCGGGCTCTGGTCGCCGTGGGTCTTCTGGTTGCCGTAGATCTGCTGGGCACCGTTGCCGTTGACGGTGTTGACCCCGTTGTCGTTGCCGATGGCCATGGCCGGGGCCGCGGCAGCAGCGCCAGCGCCGACGGCAACGGCGGAGACCGCGGCGGCGGTCATGAACTTCTTGAACATCTTGATCCTTTTGTCGCACGAGTGCCCGCTGATGGAGCGCCCTGATCAACTGCCCGGTCAGGGGGTTGGTTCCGCTGCTTCACTCAAACGGCCCGCGCGTCCCGATGTTTTCCCCAGCCCGGGTGAGCCGCCTGCGGACACGTGCGCGAAGCCCGTACGCGACCCCAGTCGCCCGCGCTCCTGTTGCGCTCCGTGCGAGGTGTTCCCACGGTGAGTAGCGGGCGGGCCGATCGGTCCGCCCGCGAGTCCCCGTGTCCCCACGCGGAGTCCCCGTGTCCCCACGCGAAGGAACCCCCATGCACCGCACCAGGCCGTCCCGCGCCCGTCTTCTCGTCCCCTCGGCGCTCGCCGTCGTCATACTGACCGGCGCGGCGGCACCCGCGAGCGCAGTCGACTCCGGGTCCGGTGCGGTGTCCACCAAGGCCGCCCCGGCCGGCCCGATCGACGACCTCGTCAACGGGCTCCTCGCCCAGATCAAGGCGCTGCTGCCGGCGGGCGTCACCCTGCCGGACATCAAGATCCCGGAGATCAAGCTGCCGGAGATCAACCTGCCGAGCATCCCGGGAGTGCAGCTCCCGGAGATCCCGGGGGTCGAGATCCCCGAGCTGCCGCCGCTCACCCCTCCGGCGCTGCCCGATCCGGCGGCCCCGGTGGACCTCGTGCCGGAGGTCCCCGACGTGGAGATCCCCGACGTCCAACTCCCGGAGGTCCAGCTCCCCGCCGTCCCCTAGCGGCCCCGAAACGGCAACACGGTGAAGGCGATTGAGCCGAACAGGTCTGATCGTGTGCGAAACCGTGTCGTCGGGGAGTGTGGAACCGTTTCGCTCGGTGTGAGCCCCGGAGCGGGGCGGAACGTCGAACAGAAGGTGCACTTCCCATGAACTCTGCCAAGAAGGCCGCCCTGGTCCTGGCCACCGCTGGTCTCGCCGCGGCCGGTGCCGCCGGCTCCGCCGTCGCCGACTCGTCGGCCGAGGGTGCGGCCGTGGGTTCCCCCGGCGTCCTCTCCGGCAACCTGCTCCAGGTCCCGGTCCACATCCCGGTCAACGTCTGCGGCAACACCGTGAACGTGATCGCCCTGCTCAACCCGGCGTTCGGCAACGTCTGCGTCAACGACTGACGTCGTCGCGCAACCGACTGTGGGCGCCCCGGCCTTGCCGGTGGCGCCCACAGTCTTGTCGGCAGGTGCCGGACGTGACCCGGCCGGGATCCGACCGGCCCGGATCCGACCGGCGTGGATCAGCCCTTGCCGCCGTTGAGCTGTACGCCGCCCAGCATCGGCGACGCCTGGGTGGCGCCGTTCGCGAGGCCGAGGACAGTGCCGGGCACGTCGTTGCGCACCTTGTTGACCTTCTGGGCCGTGCCCACGACCTTGTTGACGGTGTCACCCTGCTCGGCGAGCCCGTTGCCCACCGTCTGCGGAAGGGACTCGGTGACGGGGGCGACCGCGTCCAGGGTCTCCGTGACCCCGCCGGTCAGGCTCATGGGGGGCATCGCGGCCGCCGGCCCGGCGGCGAACGCGGTACCGGAGGCGCCGAGGGCGGCGACGGAGCCGACGACGACAGCGGCGACCTTCGTGAGCTTCATTATCGAAATCCTCTTCTTTCGTGGACAGAGGCATCAGCGGCGACCGGCGCGCCGCTTTCGCCATGCGTAACGATTCCCGTGCGCCGTGGAAACGCGGACGCGCGGGTACATGACAGCGGCCGGAGAATCCGAGAGGGATTCTCCGGCCGACATTTCTTCCGATGACCGGCACTGCCGGGTCAGGAGATGCGGGACCGCCGGTACAGAATCGCGCCGCCCAGGATCAGGGCGGAGGCGAGGGCCGCCGCGGCCGCGGGCTGACCCGCGCCCGTCTCGGCCAGCACGGGTGCGCCCACCGCGGCGGGGGCCGGAGCCGGGGCGGGCGCGGGGACCGGTGCGGGCGCCGCCCCGGGAGCGGGAGCAGGAGCGGGCGCCGGCGGGACGTGGACGGGGGTGTCGCCGGCGGGGGCGGCCGGTGGCTGGTCCGCCGGCGGTCCCGCCTCGGGGGCGGGCGCCGGTGCCGGTGCGGGGCGTTCGACGGGCTGGCTGCCGCGCGGCGGCGCGGCCGGCGCCTCCTCCCCGACCACGGGCGCCGGGGCGGGGAGCGTGTGCGGAACCTCCTCGGCGGGAGGCTGCGGCGCGGGCAGCGGCTGGGGTGCCTCCGCGGCCGGCGGCTGCGGGGCGGGCGCCGGGGCCGCGGGCGGTGCGGGCTGCTCCTGGACCGGCTCCGGGAGGGGCAGCGGTGCGGGGTGCTCCTCGACCGGCTCCGGCTTCGGGTGCGGGTGCTCGGGTGACGGCGGGGCGTGGTGCGCGGGCGGTGCGGGGTGGTCGTCGCACTCCTCCTGCGGGCCCTGCTCCTCGCCGGGCCCGCCGTAGCCGCCCTCGTGGCGGGGCTCCTGGTGGCGCGGCTTCGCGTGGCGGGGTCCCTCCTTCCGGGGGGCCTCCGGCCGGGACACCTCCTGCCGCGGCACCTCGTGGCGCCGCGCCTCCTGGCGCTGTTCGGGCACTGCGTGGCGGCCCGGGCGCTCGTCGAGGTAGCGCTCGAGGGCCTCGGCGTGCTCGGGGCTCAGGTAGCGCCCGTAGTCGTGGCCCTCGTCGGTGTGCGAGCCGGCGCCGGTGGCGCAGGTGTTGCCCATCGCGGGGTTGAGCGCCGCACCGCCGTCCACGCTGTTGCCGCACACGTTCGGTGCGAAGGTGATCGGTACCGAGACGCTGTTGCCGGCCAGCACGCCGGGTGAATGCGAGGCTTCGGCCGTCGCGCCGGTGTGCGCGTAGGCCGCACCGGTCGCGATCGACAGCAGGCTCGACGCGGCTGCCGCCGTGAGCATCCCCTTGCCCAGTACCTGTCGGCTCAGTACCTGTCGCATGGGTCCTTCCCTGTCTACCGGCACGGTCGCCGGTGCTGTATCGGAGGTGGCCCCGGAGTGCACCGCCGTGCACTCCGGGGCCACCCCGAGGAGGTTCTGCCCTCGCGGGCGCACGCGCAGCGTCAGGCGTTGACGCAGGTGTTGCCGAACGCGGGGTTCAGAAGACCGACGATGTTGACGCTGTTGCCGCAGACGTTGACCGGGATGTTGACCGGGACCTGGGCGACGTTTCCGGAGAGGACGCCCGGGGAGCCCGCGGCCTTGCCGTCGGCCACCGAGTCGGCCATGGCGGGGGAGGCGGCACCGGCTGCCATCAGCGCGCCGGCGGCCAGCACCACTGCCTTCTTGTACGTCATTTCGTTTTCGATCCTTCCCGCAGAGGCGTATCCGCTGCAGAATTAACAACGAGTGGCCCGGTGAAAAGAAACCGCGCCTTTTCGGTGATCGCCCGGCAATTCACTCCGATGCCCCCGCCGGAATTCGGGAGGGTGGTTCGGCCGGTGATTTGCGACGACAATTCAGGGGTGCTGCGGACGGGCCCGACATGCGGCGAGGCCGCCGCGACCCGAAGGTGCGACGGCCTCGCGGGCGCGGGGTGCGGTCAGCTGCCGGCGGAGGCGTTGCCGGAGAGGACCGGGATGTTGCTGAGGATGTGCGAGAGAGCCTCGTCGCCCTTGGCCTGGGTGGAGTTCTCGGTGCACTGCTGGTTCTGCGGGCTGGACAGGACCGGGATGTCCTGGACGCCGACGTTGATGAGGGCCAGCACGGACTGGACGTTGGCCTTCGCGGGGAGCGCGATGCAGGGCTTGTTGAAGGAGCCCTGGATGAGCGCCATCTGCGGGCTCATGTTGCCGTAGGTGGCCTGGTTGCCGTAGATCTGGGCGGAGTTGTTGCCGTTGACGGTGTTGATGCCGTTGTCGTTGCCGACGGCCATCGCCTGCGGGGCCATCGCGGCACCCATGCCCACGACCGAGGCGGCAACCGCGGCCGAGGCCATCATCTTCTTGATCATTGTCGTCCCTTTTTTGCAGGATTGCCCGGTAGCGGAGCACCTGGATCAACGGCCGCGCCCCGGTGCGGGTTGCGTGGCTTCACTCGGATGCAGCCGTTTCGCGCGGTGTGATTGACGCTCAGGCGTTCACGCAGGTGGTGCCGAACGCGGGGTTCAGCGCGCCGGCCACGTTCACGGTCAGGGCGCAGACGTTCACGGGGACGTGGACCGGGATCTGGCCCAGGTTGCCGCTCGCCACGCCGGGGGAGCCGGCGGCGAGGCCCTCGGCCGTGGCGCCGCCACCGTGCGCGGAGCGAGGCCCGCGCCGCCCATCAGCACGGCGACGCCCGCGGCGGCGACGGTGGTGCCGCGCAGCAGCCTCTTCTTCATCTGCGTATTTCCTTTCGGTTCGAACAATGGTGCACCTCATAACGACCCGCCCGTTGCGAGGGTGCGTGCTATCGCCCAAAAGGCCGTACAAGCGAGTCCGACGTGATTTCCAGCCCGATTTCTGACAAGGTGCACTCCTGTTTTGTCCCCTTGATCGAAAATGGAGACAGGCTCATGGGTTCCTCCGGCAGAATCCTCGGCGCGCTCGGCCTGCTGTCCTGCCTCGCACTTTCCGTGAACGCTCCCGCGGCCGCCGCCGCGCCACCCGCGCCCAAGGAGCTGCCCCGGATCCCGTTCACCCAGCGTTACCAGGCCGTGCAGCACGGCGGGCTGGTCCGCGCCTCCAACTCCGGCATCAGCTGCCGCAAGGAGGAGTCCCCGCAGGCGGAGCCGTGCGCCGAGGTCAAGCGGGGGGCGGCGGGGGTCAACGGCGAGTTCGAGATGTTCTACAGCGAGGTCGACAAGGACCCGGACACCTACAACTCCACCCGGGCCGAGCTCAAGGTCCCCCAGGGCGCGAAGGTCTCGTACGCCCGGCTCTACTGGGGCGGGAACCTGCGGGTGGGCGAGCAGAAGCCGCCGGAGGACAACGGCCGGGTGCTGGTCGCCGAGCCGGGCGGGGCGTACAAGGAGGTCCTCGCCGACACGGTGATCGGCCACCGCACGGACGCGGGCAGCGACGCCTACCAGGCCTCGGCGGACGTGACGACGCTGGTGCGCAAGGGCGGCGCCGGGATGTGGACGGTCTCGCAGCTGAACATCGCCATGGGCCACTCCGAGGTCGGCGCCTGGGGCGGCTGGACCCTCGTCGTCGCCTACGAGCACCCGCAGGAGCCGCTGCGCCGGATCTCGCTGTGGGACGGCTTCGAGTCGCTCGCCGCCCGGGCCGGCGACGGAACGGTCGCGATCGAGGGCCTGGACGCTCCGGCGGGCTCGGCGGGCCGGGTCGGGGTGGTCGCGTACGACGGGGACCGGGGCACCCTCGGTGACTCACTCACCGTGACCGCCGACAGTGGGCGCCGGGTGAGCCTCAGCGACGGGGAAAACCCGTTCAACGACGTCATGAATTCCACGATCACGGAATTCGGCGGTCAATCTTTCGTGCGACAGCCGGATCATATGAATAATCTCGGATATGACGCGGACGTGTTCGACCTGAGTCCCGCCCTGTCCGGTGGTGCCCGCAGCCTGGACTTCAGGTTCACGGGCGAAAGTCAGGGTCATTTCCTCGGTGTGCTCTTCGTTCAGACAGACGCGCGCCGCTGAACGCAGGAGACCACTCCACGTGCCCACGCACTCCCGGGCGGCACAGCCCACGACCGTCCTCCACCTCGTACAACCCGTCGACGGCGGTGTGGCCAGGGTCGTCACCGACCTCGTCCGCGCCCAGACCGCGCAGGGCATCCGCGCCGTCGTCGGCTGCCCGCCCGGCGGCACGCTCGGCGACGCGGCCCGGTCGGCCGGCGCCGAGGTGTTCACCTGGCGGGCCGACCGGGCGCTGGGACCCGGCCTCCCCGCCGAACTGGCCGGCGCCCGCGCGCTGCTGCGCCGCATCCGGCCCGACCTCCTGCACGCCCACAGCGCCAAGGCGGGACTGGCCGGACGGATCGCCGCACGCGGGACGCCACCCACCGTCTTCCAGCCCCACGCCTGGTCCTTCGACGCCGTCGGCGGCACCACCGCCGCCCTCGCCCTGCGCTGGGAGAGGTACGCGGCCCGCTGGGCCGACCGGGTGCTCTGCGTCAGCGAGGCCGAACGCCGCGCGGGGGAGTCCGAGGGCATCACCGCCCGCTGGACGGTGATCCGCAACGGGGTGGACCTCGACCACTTCCGGCCCGGCGGACCGGACCCCGGCCAGGACCGGGCCGAATCCCGCGCGGCACTGCCGCTGCCGCCCTCCTTCCCGGCCGACGGGCCGCTCGCCGTCTGCGTCGGCCGGCTCTGCGCCCAGAAGGGTCAGGACATCCTGCTGCGGGCCTGGCCGGAGGTGCTCGCGGCCGTCCCCGCGGCCCGCCTCGCCCTCGTCGGCGACGGCCCCGACGCCGAGCGGCTGCGCCGCACCGCCCCGGCCGGGGTGCACTTCGCGGGCTCCGCCGCCGACATCCGACCGTGGCTTCGGGCCGCCGATCTCGTTGTACTGCCGTCGCGGTGGGAAGGCATGGCGCTCGCCCCGCTCGAAGCCATGGCCTGTGGCCGACCGGTCCTGGTCTCCGACGTCAGCGGTGCCCGGGAGAGCCTGCCGTCCGGCCAGGGACGGCTGTGCCTGGTACCGCCGGAGGACCCGACGGCACTGGCCAAGGCCCTGGGACGGCTGCTCGCCGAGCCGCGGCTCCTCGCCGAACTCGGGGAGCAGGCCCGGCAGCACGCCCGGACCGACTTCGACGTGCGGCGGACCACGGACGCGGTCAGCAGCCTGTACCACGAACTGCTGGGCAGGCCCCGGCCCTTGAACCAGGAGCGCATCAGCCGATGACGATGGACAGCGCACCCGCCCGGCACACCGGACAGGGCGGCACAGGGCCCGGCGGCAGCGCCTTCGCGCCCGCGCCCCACGCGGCAGCCCGCCGTTCCGCGACCGCCATCCACCCGCCGCGCGGGCCCAGGGCCGACCTGGCCCGGTCCGCCGTACGCCCGCAGCGCCTGCGCCGCAGCAGCCGGGTGCTCCCCCTGCTCACCGCCGACGCGCTGGCCGCCGTACTCACCGCGGCCACCCTGCCCGGCCAGGTGCTGCCCGCCGCGCCGGCCGTCGCCGTGCTGCCCGCCCTGCTCGTCGCCCTGCACGCGCAGGCGGGCCTGTACCGGCCGCGGCTGGCCCCCTCCGCCCTCCTCGAACTGCCCGCGGTGCTGGGCCGTTCCGCCGTCCTGTGGTGCGCGGCGGCCGCCGTGGCCGCGGCCCTCGACCCGGCCCGCGCCATGGGCTGGAGCATGCTGCTGACCGCCGTGTGCCTGCAGGCCGTACTGGTCTGCACGGGCCGCGGCGTCGCCAACCAGCTGCACCGCCGCGCGGCCGTGCGACGGCCCGCCTCCGCCCTCGTGGTCGGACCGGGCGCCGGGGCGAGCGCGGTCGCCGCGGCCCTGCACGGCCGCCCCGAGTTCGGTCTGCGTCCGGTCGGGCTCGCCGACACCGCGGCTCCCGCGGACGGGGACGCCGGCCCCCTCCCGCTCCTCTCCACCCACGAGGACATCCGGCGCGCGGTCATCCAGAACACCGTCCGCCACGCGGTGTTCACCCGCCCGCCCGAGGCGGACGAGCGCACCGCCTCCCTGGTCCGGCTCTTCCACGACCACGGCTGCCGGCTGTGGCTCGCGGACCCGGCGGGCACCGCCAAGGTCACCGGCATGCGGCTGGCCCACCCCGCCGACCAGCTGTGGGGGTACGCCGTGCAGCCGCTGCTGCCGCGCCCGGCCCGCCCGCTGGAGCGCTGGGCCAAGCGCATCATCGACTCCGCGCTCGCCCTGGTCGCCCTCGTCGCCGCCGCACCCGTGATGCTGCTCTGCGCGGCCGCCGTACGCCTCTGGGACGGGCCCGGGGTGATCTTCCGGCAGGAGCGCGTCGGCCTGTACGGGCGTCCCTTCACCCTGCTGAAGTTCCGGACGCTGCGCGCCGACGCGCACGAGTCCGCCACCCGCTGGACGGTCGCGGGCGACCGCCGCATGAGCCCGGTGGGCTCGTTCCTGCGCAAGTCCTCCCTCGACGAGCTGCCGCAGCTGTGGAACGTCGTGCGCGGCGACATGAGCCTGGTCGGCCCCCGCCCCGAACGGCCCTTCTTCGTCGCCAAGTTCTCCACCGTCCACCCCGGCTACGAGGCCCGCCACCGGATGCCCGTCGGCATCACCGGCCTCGCCCAGATCAACGGCCTGCGCGGGGACACCTCCATCGAGGACCGGGCCCGCTTCGACAACCACTACATCGACACCTGGTCGCTGTGGCAGGACCTGTGGATCCTCGCCCGCACCGCGGCCTCCTTCTTCCGTTTCCGGCTGGGGGGCAGCTGATGAGCCTCGCCGCCCCCGGCCACTGGGCCCGGCCGGACGTACCCGGCATGCTGCGCCGGCACTGGCCGCTGCTGCCGCTCGCCGCGACCGTGCTCTTCCTGCTCGCCCCGCTCCCGGCCGGTGACGCGACCGCCTCCGGCAAGGTCGGCCCGGCGGACGCCGCCTCGCTGCTGCTGGTCCTCGTCTGCGCCGTCCAGGCGCTGCGCGGCCGGGTGCGGGCACTGTCCCCGCTGGGGGCCCTTGTCCTCGGGGCGCCGGCCGTCGGCCTCGCCGTCGCGACGGTGACCGCGGGCGACCCGTACGCCGCCCTCCCGGGCTTCGTCCGCTACCTCCAGGTCTTCGTGCTGGTCCCGGCGGCCGTGGTGCTGCTGGTGCGCGACGCCCGGGAGTTCCGGCTCGCGGCCGGCTGCTTCGTGGTGCTGGCACTGGTGCAGGGCGCGGTGGGCGTCGTGCAGTACGCGACCCACACCGGCGCCTCCTACCAGGGCGAGGACATCAGGGCCGTGGGCACCTTCGGCCCCGGCGACGTCATGGGCATGGCCACGGTCGTCGCCTACGGGCTGGTCGTCGCGACCGCCGCCGCCCTCGCCCCCGGACTGCCGCCGCGCCTGCGACGGATCGCCGCGGGCTGCGCCCTGGTGCTGGTCCTGCCGTTGGTGCTGTCCTTCAGCCGCGGCGCCTGGATCGCCACCCTCGGCGCGGCGCTGCTGGTGATGGCGCTGGCCGGGATCCGACGGGCCCTCACGGTGCTCGCCGCGCTGGCCGCCGCCGGGGTGGTCCTCGTCGGCGGGCTCGGCGTCGGCTCGGAGATGGTCGCCGAACGGCTGACCTCCATCACCCAGGTCTCCAGCGCCCCCGACCAGTCGGTGACCGACCGCTACACGATGTGGGCCGCCGCCGAGTCGATGTGGCGCGAGCGGCCGGCCGCGGGCGTGGGCCTCAAGGGCTTCCCCGCCCACCGCGACGGCCACGCCTCGCTCGGCCTCTCCTCCGGCAGCGACACCGCCGGCGCGGGACAGGCGTACATCCGCCAGCCGCTGCTCTCCCCGCACAACATGTACCTGCTGATCCTCAGCGAGCAGGGCCTGATCGGCCTGATCGCGCTGGCGGGCGGCTGGGCGGCCCTGCTGGTCGCGGGACTGCGGAGGCTCGCCGGCGGCGCGGGGGCGCGGATGCGGGACTGCGGGCTGATCGCGACGGGGCTGTTCGTGTGGCAGCTGACCGACTTCCTCTACGCGGACATCGGCGGCCCGTCCACCGTCCTGACCGGCGTGATCATCGGCCTGGCGGCCTGGTGGTCGCTCCCCTCCCCGGCGGGCGTCCGGGGCGGCACCGGGGTACGGGGCCCGGTCCCCGAGAGTTCGAGCGGCCGGTGACGGACACCACGCCCTGGCGGCCCGCTTCCGGCCCCCCTGCCGGAGCGGGCCACACCCGTGTCCCGCCCACCTCCGGGTACGTCTCCCACGGGCCCGCGGACGGGGGGCCCGGCGGCGAGCAGGCCCCGGCGGCGCCGCTTCCGGCCGATCCGGGCTTCGTCACCGGGGGCCTGCCGGGCGGCGAGTCCGCCGTGCGGGAACAGCCGTTCGGCTCCGTGGGCTATCCGGGCGGGGCCCCGGCGGGCTGCGGCGTGCGCGTCGCGGCGCGCGTCGCGAGCGACCCCGCCGACGCGCCCGACGGGGAGCGGTCCGGCGTCGTCCGCCGGGCGGGCGGGTCCGCCGTACCCGGCGACTGCGGCCGGAGCCGGTTTGGGCGCGGCCGCCGCCGGGGAGAGGCCGAGGTGTCCGCCGAGCCCGCCGCCGGCGCCCCGCTCGGGCGGTTCCTGGCCAAGGCCGCCGCCGTCACCGCCGGGCTGACCGCCGCCGGGTCCCTGTTCGGGCTGGTGCGCGACCAGACCATCGCGCACCTCTTCGGCGCCGGGCACGACAGCGACGCCTTCCTCATCGCCTGGACCGTCCCCGAGATGGCCTCGACGCTGCTGATCGAGGACGCCATGGCGCTGCTGATGGTGCCCGCCTTCAGCCACGCCCTGGCCCGGCGGGCCGCCGGCCGCGCCGGACTGACCCGACGGGAGGCCCGCACCCAGGACCCCGTACGGCTGCTGGTCGGGGCGACCCTGCCGCGGCTCCTGGTGGTCCTGGCCGTCGTCGCCTCCGTCCTCGCCGTCGCCGCGCCGGCCGTCGTCGCCGTGCTCGCGCCGGGCCTGCCCGACCCCCGCCTGGCCGTCGAGTGCACCCGCCTGACCGCGCTGACCGTGCTCTCCTTCGGCGTCGCCGGCTACTTCAGCGCCGCGCTGCGCGCGCACCGCTCCTTCGTACCGCCCGCCGCGATCTACGTCACGTACAACATCGGCATCATCGCCACGATGGTGACCCTCCACACCCTCTGGGGCGTGCGGGCGGCCGCCGCGGGCGTCGCCGTCGGCGGGCTGCTGATGGCGCTGGTCCAACTCCCCTCCTTCATCCGCCACGTCGGTTTCGGCCCGCCCCGGGCCAGACGGTCCGCCGCCCCGCGCAGCCAGCGCGACCGCGACCGCCCCACCCTCATCGCCTTCGGGGTCATCGCCCCCGTCATCCTCTTCGCCGTCTTCCGCCAGTCGCAGGTCCTCGTCGAGCGGTTCCTGGCGGCCTCGCTGCCGTCCGGGGTGATCTCCCACCTCAACTACGCGCAGAAGGTCGCGCAGATGCCGATGGTGCTGTCGCTGATGATCTGCACCGTCACCTTCCCCGTCGTCGCCCAGGCCATGGCGGGCGGCGAACGCGAGAAGGCCCGGCGACGGGTGGAGCGGGACCTGGCGCTGGCCTCGCTCGCCGTCCTGATGGGCACCGCGCTCGTCATCGGCTACGCCCCCCAGATCATCCAGGTCCTCTTCGAACGCGGCGCCTTCACCCACGAGGACACCCTCGCCACCGCCGCCGTCATGCGGGTCTACGGACTCGGACTGCTCGGCCACTGCCTCGTCGGGGCACTGTCCCGGCCCTTCTTCTCGACCGCCCGGCCCACCTGGTTCCCGGCGTTCGCGATGGGTGCCGGACTGTTCGTCAACGTCGTGGCGGGCGCCTTCGCCGTCCGCTGGTGGGGCATCTACGGGATCGCCGCCGCCAACGCCGCCGGCATCTCCACCGCCGCCGCCCTGCTGCTCACCGGCCTCGGCCCGCGGATCATCGCCATCCACGTGCGCAGGGTCACCGTCAGCATCGGACGGCTCGCGGTGGCCGCCGTCGCCGCCTGCGCCACCGGCTGGATCGCCGGGCCGATGATCCCCGATCCGCTGCTCAGCGCCGGACTCGGCTGCCTGCTCGTCCCGGCCATGTTCGGCGCCACCGGCATGGCCATATGCGCCCTCGAAGTCACCGCCCTGCCCGGTCAGATCTCCCAGCTCACGCAGAGGTTCCGCAATGCCCGCTGACACCGACACGGCACCCGCCGCGGTGGCCCCCGCCCGCCGGACCGCATCGCCGTGGGTCCTGATGTACCACTCGGTCGCCGAGTTCACCGACCCCGCCGAGGACCCGTACGGGATCACGGTCACCCCCCACGCCCTGGAGGCCCAGCTGCTGTGGCTGCGCTCCCGGGGCCTGCGCGGGGTGTCGGTCGGCGAACTGCTGCGGGCCCGGGCGGCCGGAGGCGGAACCGGTCTGGTCGGACTGACCTTCGACGACGGCTACACCGACTTCCTGACCCACGCGCTGCCGCTGCTGCGGCGCCACGGCTGCACCGCCACCCTCTTCGTGCTGCCCGGACGGCTCGGCGTCGACAACGTCTGGGACCCGCTGGGGCCGCGCAAGTCCCTGCTGACCGCCGAGGGCATCCGCGAGGTCGCCGCCGCAGGGCAGGAGATCGGCTCGCACGGCCTGCTCCACCAGGACCTCACCGCGGCCCCCGACGACGTGCTCCTGCAGGAACTGCGGGGCAGCCGCGACCTGTTGCGCGAACTGACCGGCGCCCTGCCCGAAGGGTTCTGCTACCCGTACGGGCACGTCGACGCCCGGGTCGTCGACGCGACGCGGGCCGCCGGATACGGCTACGCCTGCGCCATCGATCCCGGGCGGCTCGCCGGCCCGCACGCCCTGCCGCGCACGCACGTCAGCCAGGCCGACGGCGGTCCCCGGCTGCGGGTCAAGCATCTGCGCCACCGGGTCCGTGAGCTGCGGCGGGCGGTGTACCGGTGAAGCCGATCGAGGCGGTCAAGGCGCTGCACGTCATCACCGGCCTCGGCGTCGGCGGCGCCGAGCAGCAACTGCGGCTGCTGCTGCGGCACATGCCGATGCGGTGCGACGTGCTGACGCTGACCAACCCCGGCCCGGTGGCCGAGGGGCTGCGCGCCGACGGGGTGCGGGTCGTGCACCTGGGGATGCGCGGCAACCGCGACCTGGGGGCGCTGCCCCGGCTCGTGCGGTTCATCCGCCGCGGCCAGTACGACCTCGTGCACACCCACCTGTACCGGGCCTGCGTGTACGGGCGCCTCGCGGCCCGGCTCGCGGGCACCGGGGCGACCGTCGCCACCGAGCACTCCCTCGGCGAGGGCGAGATCGAGGGCCGGCCGCTCTCGGGCGGGGTGCGCGCGCTGTACCTGGCCAGTGAACGCCTGGGCGCGGCGACCGTGGCCGTCTCGGACACCGTCGCCGCCCGGCTGGAGGGGTGGGGGGTGCCGGCCGCGCGGGTCCACGTCGTACCCAACGGGATCGAGGCCGCCCGCTTCCGTTTCGACGAGGGCGTACGGCGGACCACCCGGGCCCGCACCGGGCTGCCCGAGCGGGCCTTCGTGGTCGGCGGGGTCGGCCGGCTCGTCCCGGGCAAGCGGTTCGACGTCCTGGTGCGGGCCGTGGCCGCGCTGCCGGGCGCGCACCTGCTGCTGGCCGGGGACGGTCCCGAGCGGGCGGGGCTGCGCCGGCTGGCCGCCGAGCTCGGCGCGCAGAGCCGGATCCACCTGCTGGGGGAACGGGACCCGCTGGGCGACAGCGCGGACGGCCGTACCCCCGGCATCCCGGCCCTGCTGGCCGCCATGGACGTCTTCGTCTCGCCGTCGCGGGAGGAGGCCTTCGGACTCGCGGTCGTCGAGGCACTGGCCGCCGGACTCCCCGTCCTGCACGTGACCTGCCCGGCCATCGACGACCTCCCCGCCGCCGAGGCCCCCGGCGCCCGCCGCATCGGCACCGGCACCGAGGAACTCGTCGCGGCGCTGCGCGGCCACATGGAGGCGGGCGCCCGCCGGCTGCCCCCGCCGCCGGTCGTCCGCCGCTACGACATCGCGCACAGCGCGCGGCGGCTGCTGGACGTGTACGACCTCGCCCTCTCCGCCGCGCCGGGCGCGGCCGGGACGGCGCGGACGGCGGCCACGGCCCGGGGCGCCGCGCCGGACCCGCAGGCGCCGGATCCGCGAGCGCCGGCGGGGCTGACGGTGCCCGGGCCCGGCTCCCCCCGGCGGGCGCCGGGCACCCGCGGCTGACCCCCACCCCCGAAGGGGTCCCGCCGGGACCCGAAGGAACCACCCCCTCCAGGAAGCGAGCACGACCATGGCCGACACCGCCGAGAAGACGTCCGAGAAGCCCGAGAAGAGGGCCGACCACCGCTCCGGGAAGAGGTCCAGGCGGCGCCTCACCCGGCCCCCCGTGTGGTGGCCGCTGCCCGCCTGCGCCGTGCTGGGGCTGGCCGCCGGCGGGGCGTACGGGGTGCTCAAGGCCCCCGAGTACGCCGCCACCAGCTACGTCGTCGCCGTGCCCGACGACACCACCGAGCCCGCCACCGCCCTCGGCTTCGCGCAGGCCTACGCCCGTATCGCCACCAGCAGTTCCACCCTCGCCTACGCCCAGCCCCGCGCGGGCATCACCGCGCGGGAGCTGCGGACCCAGGTGCGGGCCGAGACCTCTCCCGAGTCCCCGATGATCGCCATCACCGGCACCTCCAAGAGCCCCGCCGAGGCCGCCGACATCGCGAACGCGGTCGCCGACGCCCTGTCGCTGAGCAGCAACCAGGCCGCAAAGAACACCGGCGTGCAGCTGCTCCTCTTCAACCAGGCAGTGGCCCCCACCGAGCCCGCCTCCCCCTCCGCCGCCATCAGCGGCGCCGTGGGGATGTGCGCCGGCGGGCTGCTGGGCGGCCTGTGGCTGCTCGCCCGGCCCGGCCGCGCGCGGCGCCATGAGGAGGGCGCGTCCGCGTCCGCCGCCGGCCCGGTGGCCGAGCCCGTCACGGAGCGCGCGGCCGGGGCGCCGGCCGAGGAGTACGCCACCCTCCCCGCCCAGGGTGAGCCGGTCTCGGCCAAGGAGAAGGAGTCCGTTCGATGAGTCGGGGCTCCGCCGGGGCCCTGTCGGTGACGCTGTGCCGCGACCCCCGGCAGTTCGCCGCGCTGGAAGAGCCGTGGAACCGGCTCGTCCGCGCCTGTCCCACCGCCACCCCCTTCCAGAGCCACGCCTGGCTGCACTCCTGGTGGCTGTCGTACGGGAAGGAGGGGCGGCTCCGGATCGTCCTGGTCCGGCGCGGCGGGGAACTGGTCGGCGCGGCCGCCCTGATGCTCGTGCACCGGCCGATCCCGCTGCTGGTGCCCCTCGGCGGCCCGATCACCGACTACTTCGACGTGCTCGTGGCCGCGGAGCACGCCGGCCAGGTCGTGCCGGCGATGGCCCGGGGGCTGCACCGGGCGGCCCGCGGCGCGGTGGTCGACCTGCGGGAGGTGCGCCCCGGGGCCGCCGCCGAGGAGCTGTACCGGCAGTGGCCCGGGATCGGCAGCAGGCTCGCCGACTCCACGTGCATGGAGCTGCCGACCCTGCCGTTCGACGAACTGGTCAAGCGGATGCCGGCCTCCGGCGCCCAGCGGGTGCGGGCCAAGCTGCGCAAGACCGACGCGGCCGGGCTCGAGGAGCACCAGGCCACCGAGCACGAAGTGCCGGGCGCGGTACGGAACCTGCTGCGGCTGCACGAGAAGCAGTGGCGCGGCCGCGGGGTGACCCCGGAGCACCTGCGCCCCCGCTTCGCCGAGCACCTCACCCGGGCCACCCGCAGGATGGTGCGGGCGGGCGAGGGCAGGCTGACGGAGTTCCGGCTCGACGGGAAGGTGGTGGCGGCCAACCTCACGCTGCTGTCGGCGGGACTGAGCGGTGGCTACCTCTACGGGGCGGACCCGGACCTGCGGGCGCGCAAGGTGGACGTGGCGACCCTGCTGCTGCGCTACGAGGCCGGGCGGGCGCTGGCGGAGGGCCGGCCGGTGGTGAGTTTCCTGCGGGGCAACGAGCCGTACAAGAACCACTGGCGGCCCGAGACGGTCGTCAACCAGCGTTTCCTGATGGCACCGGGCACGCTCGCGCCCCTGCTGCGGCTGCACGAGTCGCAGGTGACGGGGCGCGAGCGGGCGGTGGGCGCGCTGCGGGAGGCGCTGCCGGCCGCCAGGGACTGGCGGGCGCGGCTCAACGAACTGCGGGTGCGATGACCCGTCTAGAAGGGCCAGAAGCCGGAGTCCTCCCCCAGGTCGATCTTGACGCAGATCGACTGCTTGCCGACGAGCTTGGACAGCCACTCGCCGAAGTTGATCGGTACGCACCACTGCCTGCTGTTGAGCGGCGGCTGCTGCGGCTGCGGCAGGGGCTTGGCCGGAGTGGGCTCGGGCTTCGGTACGACCGGGCCCGGCGTGACGGGCGCCGGTGCCACCGGCGAGGGCGCAGCGGGGGAGGGCTTCGGTACCTCGGGGCTCGGCTCCGGCGGCGTGGGCCGGGGGCTGACGGGTGCGGGGACCTCGGGACTCGGGGCGACCGGGGTCGGCACCTCGGGGCTGGGGGCGACCGGGGTCGGGGCGACCGGGCTCGGTTCGGCCGAGGGCTCGGTGACCTGGGGTGTCGGGATCTGCGGTGTCGGGATCTGCGGGGTCGGGATCTGCGGGGTCGGGATCTGCGGGGTCGGGACGGCGGGTGTCGGGATCTGCGGGGTCGGGACGGCGGGTGTGGGCATCTGCGGGGTCGGGACGGCGGGCGTCGGGACCTGCGGCGTGGGCACAACCGGCGTCGGCACGACGGGCGTGGGCACCACGGGGGTCGGCACCATGGGTGTGGGTACGACCGGCGTGGGCACGACCGGCGTGGGCACCACCGGGCCGGGCGCCTCCGGCGTCAGCGCGTCCCGGAAGACCTTCGAGGACTCGGGGTTCTGCTTGCACTGCCACACGCCGTGCGGGCAGTAGTCGGTGATGGTGTGGTAGAGCGGCTTGTGCTGCTCGATCCACCGCAGCATGCGCCGTACGTACTCCGGGTTGTCCCCGCGCCGGAACAGCCCCCACTCCGGGTACGAGATCGCCTTGCGGTGCGCCCGCGCGAAGTCGACGTGCTTCTGGAGCCCGTACGGCTGGGAGACCTGCTCGTCGAAGGTCTCTCCGGGGGCCTGGTCGTAGGAGTCCATCCCGATGATGTCGACGTAGTCGTCGCCCGGGTAGCACTTCGTCCAGCCGATCGCGTCCGTACCCCTGCTCGGGGCGAAGTCGAACTTGAACTTCTGGCCGGGCACGGCGCGCATCACCTCGACGACGCGCCGCCAGTACACCTTCCAGTTCGCCGGGTCGGGCCGGCACCGGTGGGTGTAGGTGACGCCGTTCATCTCCCAGCCGAGCACGATCACGGTGTCGGGGACCCCCAGCGACACCAGCCGCTCGGCGAGCCGGCGGAAGTGCTCGTCGTGGTCGCCGAGCGCGCCCGCCCGGATGAGCCGGGCCACCTGGTGGTCGGGCACCCGCGCCTCGTTGCGGGCCTGCATGGGCACGTTGAGGACGAACATCCGGTCGTCGTCAGCCAGCCGCCACCGCGCCCAGTCCTCCAGGAAGGAGACCCGGCCCTCAATGCCGGCCCACTGGTCGCCGGGGAGATAGGTGTGGCCGACCCGGATCTCCCTGCCGCCCAGCCAGCGCGAGAGGTACGGGATGCGGGCCACCCCGTTGGGCCCGTAGTCGAGATAGGCGCCCATGGCGGTGCCGGAGTCCCCGGTCCGATTCTCGTCGGGCGCCGCGAGGGCGGCCCCGGTGGCGAGCAGTCCGGCCGTGACCGTACCGACGCAGGTGCTCGCCAGTCGGCGGCGTGGTCTGGGCATGGCGTCTCCCGAGCTTTCCCGAATCGGTGTGCTTGTCGAAGACGTTAGGCATCACATCTGACGAACTGCCTGTTCGGTGACTGCCGGGTAGGCCATTCGCAGCTCCACATCACCCCCGCTTGGTCCGACTAGGTGAAAGACCCCTTTGCCATGCACGCGTTCGCCAACCATGTGCCCGCCGTCGTGCTCAGACTCGACCGCAATCCGTTCCACCACGGAACCCTCGGCGCCGTCAGGTCCCTCGGCCGCAAGGGCGTGGAGGTCCATGCCGTCGTCGAGGCCGGGGGAGGTCCCATGGGGCGTTCGCGGTACCTGCGCTCCGCGCACCCCGGGCCCGTCGGCGGACTGGACCCGGAAACGCCCGAGGCCCTGCTGGAGTGCCTCACCGCGGTGTCGGAGCGGATCGGCCGCCCCGCCGTGCTCATCGCCATGGACGACCTGAGCGCCATCGCCGTGTCCCGGGTCGCCCCGGCGCTCCGCGACCGTTTCCGGATCCCCCATCAGCCCGACAACCTGCCCGCCCGGGTGGCCGACAAGGCCGAGTTGTCCAGGCTCTGTTCACGGTGGGACGTCCCGCACCCGGAGACCGTGGTCCCGGCGAGCGGAGCCGAGGCGGCGGAGGCGGCCTGGCGGCTGGGCCTGCCGGTGATCGCCAAGTGGAGCCGGCCCTGGCTGCTGCCCTCCGGGGCGGACGGGCTGCGCAGCACCACCCTCGTGCACACCACCGCCGAGGCGCGCCGGCTGTACGAGCGCTCCGCCGAGGCCGGGAGCAGGCTGCTGCTCCAGAGGTTCCTGCCGGCCGGCCCGGACACCGACTGGTTCTTCCACGGCGCCTTCACCCGGGGCGGCCGTCCGCTGCTCGCCGGATCGGGCCGCAAGGAGCTGTCCTGGCCGGTGCGCACGGGACTGACGGCGGTGGGCCGCTGGCTGCCGGACCCGGCGGTGGAGGAGGCCGCGCTGCACCTCGCCGAACGCCTCGGCTACCAGGGCATCCTGGACCTGGACTTCCGCCGGGACGAGCGCGGGGTCTTCCGGCTGGTGGACTTCAACCCCCGCCCGGGCGCACAGTTCAGGCTGTTCAC
The DNA here is from genome assembly GCF_000720645.1 of Streptomyces sp. NRRL S-378. NCBI lineage: Bacteria > Bacillati > Actinomycetota > Actinomycetes > Kitasatosporales > Streptomycetaceae > Streptomyces > Streptomyces sp. NRRL S-378. Next base: position 55,432 of record NZ_JOBX01000034.1, on the reverse strand, counting down.
GGACGCCGCCGGACTCGACGTGGTCCAGGCGATGTACCTGGACCTGACGGGCCAACGGGTCCCGCAGCCTTCGGGCGGCGCGGGCCGGATGTTCGTCGCGGAGAACTACGCGCTGCTGGCCGCGGTCCGGGGCCGGTCCCTGCCGCGCCGCCGACCGGCGGCGGACCCCGCGCCGCCGAAGCAGGGGCCGGCCGCGGAGCGGGCGCGGGTCGAAGCGGCCTGGTTCGCCGCGGACGACGTCCGGCCGTTCCTGGCCATGCTCGCCGCCTTCCTGGGACGCGGCGCGGCCAAGGGGGTACGGGTCCTGCGCGGTGTCCCGGCGCAGGGCCGCCGCACGGCCCGCGCGGTCGTCCGCGCGCCCCGGCAGCGCGGGCGGGAGCAGCAGCCCGGCGTGACCTCCGCGGGGGCGGTCTCCCGCCCCGTTCCGCCGGAGGCCTCGGCCGAGCCGGACGAACTGGTGACGCGTTGACCGGGCCGGGCCCGGCGGGCGGGACCGGGCAGGTGGCCATCGAGCGGGAGGAGCGGCCGTGACGCGGATCGACGATCTCGTGGTGATCGGCGCGGGCCCGTACGGGCTGTCGATCGCCGCCCACGCAGCCGGCGCGGGCCTCGGCGTACGGCTGCTGGGGAGGCCCATGGCCTCGTGGCGCGACCACATGCCCGAGGGCATGTACCTCAAGTCGGAGCCCTGGTCCTCCAACCTGTCCGCGCCGGACGGGCGGCACACCCTGGCCGAGTACTGCGCCTCCCTCGGAACGGTGGCGGAACACGGCACTCCGCTGCCCATCGGCACGTTCAGCGCGTACGGGATGTGGTTCGCCCGGCACGCCGGGCCGCAGGTGGAGGAGGTGACCGTCACGGAGGTGACCCCACAGGGCGACGGCTTCCGCGTCCGCACCGCCGAGGGACCGCCCCTCCTCGCCCGTACGGTCGCCGTCGCGGCCGGGGTGATGCCCTTCACCCGCCACCCCGAGGCGCTGCGGGAGCTCCCGCCCACCCACTACTCGCACAGCAGCGGCCACCGGGACCTGTCCGGTTTCGCGGGCCGCGAGGTCGCCGTGCTCGGGGCCGGACAGGCGGCCCTGGAGACCGCCGCCCTGCTGGCCGAGCAGGGTGCCCGGCCGTGCCTGGTCGCCCGGCGCTCGCGGCTGAACTGGAACACCGTCCCGCAGCCGCTGAGCCGGCCCCCGCTGCGCGCCCTGCGCGAACCGCACAGCGGTCTCGGGACGGGATGGCGCAGCTGGGTGTGGTCGGAGCTGCCCTGGGCGGTGCGCAGGCTGCCCGCGCACACCCGGGAGCGGATCGCGGCGACCGCGCTGGGCCCGGCGGGCGCCTGGTGGCTGCGGGACCGCTTCGAGCGGCGCGTGCCCGCGCTGCTCGGGCACCGGTTGCACCGGGCGGTGGCGGTGGGCGAGCGGACGCGGCTCGGGCTGACCACGCACGCGGGTGAATCGGTGGTCCTGGACGTCTCCCACGTCATCGCGGCCACCGGCTTCGCCCCGGACCTGGCCCGGCTGGAGCTGCTGGACGCGGGGCTGCGCGCCGCGCTGACGACCGTCGGCAGCAGCAGGGTCCCGGCATTGGGCCCCGGTTTCGAGTCCTCGTGGCCCGGGCTGTTCTTCGCGGGGCTGCTGGCGGCTCCCTCATTCGGCCCTTCCATGCGATTCGTGCACGGCGCGGGCTTCACGGCGGGGAGACTGGTGAGAGGAGTCCGCAAGCGCCTCGGCGCCCGGGGTCCGCGGCCGGGCTCCCCCGGGGGCGCCCGGCTCGGCCGGGCTGCTTCCTCCGGGCCGGGTCCGGGGGTACCGCCGGGGCATCCGAAGACGTACCTGCGGTGAGATCCGCGGTGAGAAGGGGTCCGTGATGAGCGCGGAGCGAGCACAGGGCCGCGGCTGGGTACGCATTCCCGCCAGCCGCGTCGAACAGTCCGCCACGGCCATGACCGCCGGGCACGACCGGTCCCCCTACTCGGGCCCGCACGCCGGCCAGTACCCGGGCGGGCATCCTGGCCCGTACCCCGGGCAGTACGCGGGCCCGTACGCGACGGCGTCCGCCGCCGACCCGGCCACGATCTACCTCTCCGTCGTCCAGCGCTGGCGGGAGGCCGGGCGCACCCTCCCGGGCCAGCCCGACGAGGAGTGGGAGCGCCTGATCTCCCAGCCGTGCTGGCCCGGCCGGTAGGGGTGCGGAAGGTGGCAGCGGCGGAGCGCGACGGACCAGGGCCGGGCCGGCGGATCCCCGTGACCGACGCCGGGGAGCGGCTCGCGCTGAACGGCATGGGCAGTTTCGAGTGGGACCTCGCCTCGCGGACGGTGGCGCTGGACGCGGCCGCCATGGCCGTGTTCGACGTGGAGCCGGAGGAGTACGACGGCACCGCGGAGGGCGCCGCCCTGCGCGTGCGGCCCGAGGACGCGGCCCGGCTGCGCGAGACCATCGCCGGTGTCCTGGAGGAGGGCGGCGAGACGTTCGGCGCGTACTTCACGGTGCACCGGCGTGACGGCCGTGACCAGTGGACGCACACCACGGGCCGGGTGGTGCGGGACGAGGAGGGGCAGGCGCTGCACATCGCCGGGATCGTCCGGGACGCGGCGGCGGAGCTCGCCCACGCGACGCTGCTGCGCAAGCTGGAGGCGGCGCGCGCCCAGCAGACGACGATCGTGCAGCGGACCACCGAGGCCCTGTCGAGGGCGGTGACGGTCGACGACGTCACGGCCGCGCTGACCGGGGCGGGCGCGCTGGAGCGGCTCGGGGCGGACGGCCTGGCCCTGGGGCTGGTCGAGGGCGGGACCATGAAGATCATCGCGCTGAGCGGGGAGTCGCTGGAGATCCTCAGCGAGCGCCGGTTCACGCGGATGGACGGGTCGCTGCCGCTCTCGCACGCGGGGCTGACCAGGCAGGCACGTTTCGTCACCTCGCTCGGCGAGCTCGGCCACGAGTTCCCGCTCCTTGCGGACTACCTGAACCGCATCCGCTTCGAGGCCGCCGCCTACCTGCCGCTGATCGCCCAGGCCAAGGCCATCGGCGGGCTGGTCCTCTTCTACCGCCGCCGCGAGGAGTTCAGCCCCGAGGAGCGCAACCTGTGCCTGGGCCTGGCGGGCATCGTGGCCCAGTCGCTCCAGCGGGCGCTCCTCTTCGACCAGGAGCGGGAGTTCGCGACCGGACTGCAGGCGGCGATGCTGCCGCGCCGGATCCCGGAGATCTCCGGCGGGGAGATCGCGGTCCGCTACCACGCCGCATGGAGCGGGCGGGAGGTCGGCGGGGACTGGTACGACGTGATCGCGCTGCCCCGCAACCGGGTCGGCATCGTCGTGGGCGACGTCCAGGGCCACGACACGCACGCGGCGGCCATCATGGGCCAGCTGCGGATCGCGCTGCGGGCGTACGCGGGGGAGGGCCACCCGCCGTCCACGGTGCTGGCGCGGGCCTCGCGCTTCCTCGCGGAGCTGGACACGGAGCGGTTCGCCACCTGCATGTACGCGCAGGTGGACCTGGAGACGGGCGGCGTACGCGCGGTCCGTGCGGGCCACCTCGGCCCGCTGATCCGTCACACGGACGGGCGAACGGGCTGGCCCAACGTGCGCGGCGGCCTCCCGCTGGGGCTGGCCTCGGCCTTCGAGCAGGAGGAGTTCCCCGAGACCCAGCTCGACCTGGTTCCCGGCGAGACGCTGGTGCTGTGCACCGACGGCCTCGTCGAGGAGCCCGGTACGACCATCACCGCGGGCATGGACGCGCTCGCCCACGCGGTGCGCAGCGGGCCCCAGGACGCCGGTGCGCTCGCCGACCACCTCTCGGACCGGCTGTGGGAGCGCTGGGGCTCCGGGGACGACGTGGCGCTGCTGGTGCTGCGCAGGGCCCCCGACCCAGGCACCCACCGGGCGCCGCGCATCCACCAGTACATCCACCAGGCCGACCCCGAGGGCCTCTCGGAGGCCCGCTACGCGCTGCGCCAGGCCCTGCGCGACTGGGGTGTGCCCGAGCTCGCCGACGACGTGGAGGTGGCGGCGGGGGAGCTGCTGGTCAACGCCCTGCTGCACACCGACGGCGGGGCGGTGCTGACCATGGAGGTGCTCCCGGAGCCGGTCCGCAGGATCCGGCTGTGGGTCAAGGACCGCTCCAGCGTGTGGCCGCGCCGGCGCAGCCCGGGCGAGGCGGCCACGACGGGGCGCGGACTGCTCCTGGTGGACGCCCTGGCCACGCACTGGGGCGTGGAGTCCCGGGGCGACGGCAAGGCGGTGTGGTGCGAGTTCGACGTCGGAGGCAGCCCCCGGAGCGCCGGGTGACCGGCCGGACACGTCGAGTTGTGGACGGCGGCGGCCGGGGCGATGATGCCGACCATGGAACGGAACGCGCTGTGCGCAGGCTGAGCACGGGTGCCGTGACCGGCATCCTCACCGTGCTCCTGCTGGCTGCCGGAGTGCCCACGGTCGTGGACTGGACGACGGGACGACCGCACGCGGACCCCGGGTGCCAGACAGTGGCCTTCATGTCGATGACGGGCGTCGCACCCGAGTGCCGGTCCCGGTAGCGGCGGCTACCGGGAGGGTGCCACGGCCGCGCACGGCCTCAGTGCCTGCGGACCTCGACGTCCTGCGTGTCCTGGGCGACGGTGGCGACCGACTTCGGCATCAGGCCCGAGAGGCGGACCTCCTGCAGCTCGGCGGTGACCACCGCGTGGCCCGGGCGCACCTTCACCCAGCGGCCCGGGGCGGTGGCCACCCACCGGCGCTCCGTGCCGTCGCAGACGGGCTGCTCCGCGCCGACGCTCAGCCGGTGGCCGTCCTCCTGGACGACGGTCGCCCTGATCTGCATCGCCCCCGTGGGTGACGCCTGCTCGCAGTGGTAGGACCCGGAAAGGGTGACGGTGCCGTCCCCCGCGACGTACGCGTCGTGATGTACGGAAATACCTTGATTGAAAACGGTGGCGCCGGCCGGAGCGCTGAACAGCGTGGTGGCGGCCAGTACGGAGAAGGCCGCCAGGGCCATTCGGCGGGCGGAGATGCGCATTCTTCCTCCAAAGGGTGCGGACGGCGGGATTCCGCCGGAACGCATTGTGCTGGCAGGTGGCCGTACGCCCGCGCTCCGCACACTCGTGTCGTTGTGTGCAATTACCTGCCCGGGCGCGTGAAACTGGCCGCACCACGTCCCCGAAGGGATCTTGCATGCGCCAGCCCACCCTCCCCGCCCTCGCCCTGCTCCCGCTCCTGCTGCTCGGCGCCACCGCCTGCCAGAGCGTTCCCGAGGGGGCCGCCGTCGCCCCCGCCGCGGCGCCGGCCGTCCCGGTGGACGACGGGGCTCCGGGGGGCGAGGGCGGTCCCGTGCAGCCGGGTGCGAAGGACGCCCATGTGGGTGACGCCGTACGGGTGCACGGTTCGCAGGTCGGGCGCCACCTGGAGGTCGTGCTCGGCGCCTACGTGGACCCCGCGGTCAGCGCGGACAAGAACTTCGCCCCGCCGGCCGGCAAGCGCTGGGTGGCCGCCTCGATGTCGTTCGTCAACGTGGGCGGTGCCTCGTACGGGGCGCTCGGACGCATGTGGGCGCACGACGGCGCGGGACAGCGCCACCCGGTGGTTCCCACCGGTGAGCTGACGACCGGCAAACCGATCGTCTTCGATTCCCTCGCGGTCGGTGAGCGGGCAGAGGGATGGGTGGTGTTCGAAATCCCGGAAAACGCGCGCATTGTGCGACTGGAATACCAGGACGCGAACATCAGGGCGAATACCGGAGAGGGATTCTGGGCCGTCTAGCCCGCGCGGGTGAAAGGCCGTGAAAGGCCCGGGCGCGGGACCACTAGGGTGCGGCGCATGACTTCTACTCAAGCCGAAATCGACCGGTCCCAGCTCGGCACCCTTTCGGTGCTCGCCTGGATCGGCGACCCCTCCGAGGCGCACGACATCCCGTACCTCCTCGCCTACACCCTGGGCGACGGCCCCGGGGGCCGGGAGGCCGGTGAGGCGGCGGCACGCGGGCTGCTGGAGGAGATCGGCCTGCCCATCGGCGACGTCGTCATGGACGGCACCCGCAACCCGGCCGGCTTCCCGGTGCAGATCCTGCTGGAGGGCAACCAGATCGCGCTCACCCTGCCCGGGATGAACGCGCAGTGCACCGCCCCCGACGAGTGGGTCGCCGCGGCTGACGAGAGCGGCCAGGCCTACTTCCTCTTCGCCACGCGCGCCTGGCCCGAGGCGGTCCCGGGACGCCCGGTCGACGCCAAGACCCTCCAGGCATTCGCGGGCGACGAGGAGGTCCTCACGGGCAGCGCCCACTGCGTGCTCTCCGTGCGGCGCCTGCAGAAGTAGCCGCCCCGCCGGGCGCCCGCCCCGTGCGCCCCGCCCGCTCCGGCCGCCGGGCTCCCAGCCTGCCCGGTGGCCGGTGCCGCCCTTCGCGGCCCGACGCCGGTCCCGCCCTCAGGGCCGTTCGAAGGCGAACCTGAGCGAGCGGACCCGGTTGTCGAAGTTCGAGCCCGCCAGGTCCGGCAGGCCCACCGCGCGCAGCCCGACCGGCCGGGTCAGCAGCTCGCGGAAGAGCGACTTCATCTCGACCCGGGCCAGGTGCGCGCCGAGGCAGAAGTGCGGGCCGCCGCCGCCGAAGCCCAGGTGTGGATTGGGCGAGCGGGTGATGACGAAGGCGTCGGGGTCGGGGAAGACCGACTCGTCGCGGTTGGCGGAGGCGTAGTACAGGACGACCTTGTCGCCCGGCTGCAGGACGCGGCCGCCCAGGGTGTGCTCGGCGACCACCGTCCGGCGGAACTGGATGATCGGCGTCGAGTGGCGGATCATCTCGTCCACCGCGCCGTCCGCGTACGTCTCGAAGTCCGACAGCAGCAGGTCCCGCTGGTCGGGGTGGTCGGTCAGCAGGGTCAGCCCGTGGGTGATGGCGTTGCGGGTGGTCTCCACGCCGGCCACCATCAACAGCGAGAAGAAGGCGCCGAGTTGACGGGCCCCGAGGGCCTGCCCGTCGACGTTCGCGCAGACCAGCGCCGAGATCAGGTCGTCGGTGGGGTTCCTGCGCCGCTCCCGGCCGATGCCCGCCACCATCCGCTGCATCCGGGCGAGTGCGCGCAGCCCGCGGCCCGGCATCCGCAGCCGGGAGGCCAGGCCGCGCTCCACGCCGATGTTCTCGGAGGCGTGGTTGACCCGGTCGGCGATCTCGGCGCGGAAACGCTCCGGGATGCCCATCATGTTGCAGATGACTTCCAGCGGCAGCCGTGAGGCCACTGCCGAGACGAACTCGTCGGGCCGGTCGGCCAGGACGTCGTCCACGATGCGGGCGGCCACGGCGTGGATGTCGGCCTCGGCCGCCGCCAGCAGGCGCGGGGTGAAGGCCCGTTGGACGATCTTGCGGAGCTGGGCGTGGTCCGGGCCGTCGAGGTTGACCATCGAGTCACCGAACAGGGCGCGGACCCAGCGGGCCGGCTCGGGGGTGGTCACCCCGGGGGCGCTGGCGAAGACCTTGGGCAGCCGGCTGGCCTCCTGCACGTGGGCGTGGCGGACGAGGGCCCAGTGCCCGGCCCCCTCGGGTACGAACACGGGGCCCTCGAGGGCGCGGAGGCGGGCGAAGGCGGCGAGCCGGTGGGCGGGTGGCTGCTGCCAGAAGCCCGGCTCGGCCAACTCCCTTCCGGGTTCAGTGCCGTGGCGTTGCGCCGGGAGTGTCATGGCCGTGCCTCCAGTCGGGCGGTGGGTGCTGCTCGTTCTGCGCTGGAGAACGGCGGCGGGGGCGCGGGAGTGACGGTCCGGCCGTCCCCGCCGCTACCGGGCGGGGACGGCCGGCCGCTCGGCCAGGATCACGCCGACGGTGACCGTGACCACGGCGACGAGTCCGGCGTAGAGGACGGCGTAGGCGCCCGTCCAGGTGCAGGCGAGGGTGACCACGGCGGCGGCGGGCAGCACCAGCTGCTGGGCGAGGCCGCGCTTGAAGTGGCGCGAGTGCAGCAGCCACACCATGAGCAGGAAGCCCGCGGCCGGGACCATGACGGAGGCGTTCGCGGCGACCTGGGAGATGTGCGCCTTGCCGACCGCGTGCTCGACCGCGACTTCGATGCCCGCACCGATCGCCGCACCGGACGCGAAGACCAGCAGGTGGCCGTATCCCCACGGAATGGCCTCCCGGTTGGAGTTCAGGTGCTGGTGCATCGGCACGGCGAAGTAGATCCACCACGCGGCGAACACGATCAGCAGCCCGCCCGCGGCGATGGGGAGCAGCAGGCCGAGGGCCTCGTGCTCGTCGAGCGCCGACTTCACCGCCACCGTGCTCGCGGCGATCGTCTCGCCCAGCACGATGATGGTGAACAGGCCGTAGCGCTCCACGATGTGGTGCGCGTGCCACGGCGTCTGGTGGCCGCGCTCGGCGATCACCGGGACCAGCAGCTCGGCCGCGACGAGGACCAGGAACAGCCAGCGTTTGGCGTCGCTCGGGGCGAACAGCAGTCCCACCCAGCCGATCTGGCAGATCACCAGCCCGGCCGCGTACGTCAGGGCCGCCGTGCGGGCGGGGCCGCTCTCCCCGGCGGCGGCGCGCAGCCACTGCGCCGTCAGCGCGACGCGCATGATGATGTAGCCGACGACGGCGACGGTCCAGTCGTTCTCGTCGAAGGCCTCGCCCACCCCGGCCGCGTAGACGAGCACACCGGCGATCTGGACGAGCGTCGCGATCCGGTACGGCACGTCGTCGCAGTCGTAGGCGGAGGCGAACCAGGTGAAGTTCATCCAGGCCCACCACACGCCGAAGAAGACGAAGAAGTAGCCGATCACCCCCGTGGCGGGATGGCCCTCCGCGAGCGCGTGCACCAGCCGGGCGCCGGCCTGGGCGATCGCGACGACGAAACAGAGGTCGAAGAACAGCTCCAGGGGCGTCGAGGTGCGGTGGTGCTCGTCGCGGCTGCGGGCGGTCATGGGGGTGTAGGCCATACCGGCCAGAAGAACAGAGGAACCGCCTTCCGGCAGGTCGGGCACGCTGTCCGGGCGGCCGCTGTGCCCCGGGCGGCCGCGGTGGCCCGTACGGACGCGGTGGCCCCTACGGCCCGCACGCCCTTCTTCATCCCGGCGGTGTTCGCCACCTTCTCGGTGACGAGCGCGATGTGGGCTTCATGGCCTTCTACGCCTCGTGCGTGGTGGTGGGCCGGTGGTTCTACGCCCGCCCCGCAGCCGAGACTCCCAGCCGGGCCGTGGTGGCCGGTCCCGGCACGCGGAAGGGGCGGCGTACGCCGACGGTGCCGGAGTACGCCGCCCCTGGTGCGGCGGGTCACGCGCTGCTGCGGAACTGCTTCGGGGCTACGTGGGGTCCTGGCCGAACTTCGAGGCCGACCAGCGGTAGCCGAGTACCGCGAGGCCCAGGCACCAGGCGAGGGCCAGCCACCCGTTGTTGCCGATCTCGGTGCCGAGGAGGAGGCCCCGGAGGGTCTCGATGGCGGGGGTGAAGGGCTGGTACTCGGCGATCGGCCGGAACCAGCCCGGCATCGCCTCGATCGGGGTGAAGGCGCTGGAGATGAGCGGGAGCAGGATCAGCGGCATCGCGCTGTTGCTGGCGGCCTCGGCGTTGGGGCTGGCCATGCCCATGCCGACGGCGATCCAGGTGAGGGCGAGGGCGAACAGGGCGAGGAGGCCGAAGGCGGCGAGCCATTCCAGGGCGGTGGCGTCCTTGGAGCGGAACCCGATGGCGACCGCGACGGCGCCGACGAGGACGACGCTGGCGACCGACTGCAGGACGCTGCCGACCACGTGCCCGATGAGGACCGAGCCCCGGTGGATCGCCATCGTCCGGAAACGGGCGATGATCCCCTCGGACATGTCGGTGGCGACGGACACCGCCGCCCCGATCACGGTGGAGCCGATGGTCATCAGCAGGATGCCCGGGACGACGTACGCGATGTAGTCGGAGCGGTCGCCGCCGCCCATGCCCGCGCTCATCACGTCGCCGAAGATGTAGACGAAGAGGAGCAGCAGCATCACCGGGGTGAGCAGCAGGTTCAGCGTCAGGGACGGGTAGCGCCGGGCGTGCAGGAGGTTGCGGCGCAGCATCGTCGAGCAGTCGCGGACGGCGAGGGCGAGCGAGCTCATCGGGCGTTCTCCTTGGGCTGGGCGGGGATGGCGGCGGCGCTGCCGGTCAGGGCGAAGAAGACGTCGTCGAGGTCGGGGGTGTGGACGGTCAGCTCGTCGGCCTCGATGCCGGCGGAGTCCAGCCGCTCCAGTACGGAGCGCAGGTCGCGCTGGCTGCCGTCGCTGGGGATCTGCAGGGACAGGGTCTCGTCGTCGCGGGTCGCCCCGGGCAGGGCGGGGGCGGCGGCCCGGTAGGCGGCCGGGTCGGTGAAGCGGAGCCTGACGTGTCCGCCGGGGACGAGCCGCTTGAGTTCTTCGGCGGTCCCCTCGGCGGCGATCCTCCCGCCGTCGAGCACCGCGATGCGGTCGGCGAGCTGGTCGGCCTCCTCCAGGTACTGGGTGGTGAGGAAGACGGTGACGCCGCCGGTGACGAGCTCGCGGATGATCTGCCACATGTTGTGGCGGCTGCGGGGGTCGAGGCCGGTGGTGGGCTCGTCGAGGAAGATGACGCGCGGGTCCCCGACCAGGGTCATGGCGATGTCGAGACGGCGCTTCATGCCGCCGGAGTAGGTGGCGGCGGGCTTCTTCGCGGCCTCCACCAGGTCGAAGCGTTCCAGGAGTTCGCCGGTGACCCGGCGTCCTTCTTTCCTGGACAGGTGGTGCAGGTCCGCCATGAGGAGCATGTTCTCCTCGCCGGTGATCAGGCCGTCGACGGCGGAGAACTGGCCGGTGACGCCGATGGCGGCGCGGACCGCCTGCGGGTCGTCGGCCAGATCGTGGCCGGCCACGCGCAGTTCGCCGGCGTCGGCGGTGACGAGGGTGGAGAGGATCTTGACGGCGGTGGTCTTGCCGGCGCCGTTCGGGCCGAGCAGGGAGAAGACCGTGCCGGCCGGTACGGCCAGGTCGATGCCGTCGAGGACCTTCTTGTCGCCGTAGGACTTGCGCAGCCCGCGTGCTGCGATGGCCGTTTCGGTCATGGGGGTGAGCTCCTTCGGGGGCTGCGGGTCAGAGGCTGGGGATCGGGGGACGAGGCAGGGGCTGGGATCAGAGGCTGCGGGCGGTGATGTCGCCGTAGGCGGTGGTGGCGTGGATGGCGAGGTCGGCGCCGGTGCCGTCGTTCTTGAGGGCGTTGCGGACGCGGCCGTAGGAGGTGCCGGCGTCGAGGGTGGCGGCGGCTCCGCGGGCGGCGCCGATGGAGATGTCGCCGGCCTGGGTGTGCAGGACGACCGAGCCCTGCACGGCCTCGGCGATGTGCAGGTCGCCCTTCTGGGTGCTGATCTCCGCGGGGCCGCCGAGGCGGCCGACGGTGATGTCACCGGCCTGGAGGGTCAGGCGGGCGCTCGCGGTCTCGTCGAGCTTGACCTCGCCGTGCGCGCTGTCGAGGGTGACGTCGCCGAGCCGTCCGACGCCCCGGATCTCGGCGCTCGCGGCCTTGGCCTCGACGCGGGAGCCGGCGGGGAGCTGGACGGTCACCTCGACGGAGCCGGGGGTGCCGAGGATCCGGTTCTTCGGCTCCGCGGTGGTGATCCGCAGGATGCCGTCGCCGTACTCGACCGCGGTCTGCTCCGCGGCCTTCACGTCGCGGCCCTTGGAGGTGTCGGCCGGGAGGATCTCGACGGTGGTGTCGGCGCGGTCGGCGGCGATGAACCGGATGCGTCCGGCGGGGACGTCGAGGACGGCGGCGATCGGGGCGGGGGTGGCGAACTGCTGCATGGTGCTTCTCCTTCGTCGTCGGCGGCGCCTTGGCGGCCCCGCTGTTTCCGATGAGTGAAAAGCTACGTTGCGTTCGAAGAGGCGGCAACTAGTTCGTTGCGTGGAATTGTCATTCATGCAGGTCAAGCGCGGGAAATCGTTGCAACGGCTCTACGGTTAAAGCAATAGAAGGCGACATTCCGTTGCAATGGAATAGCGGTGAACGCTATGCTGAGATCTCCGCAGAACGCAGAAGGAGACAGCGATGCCAGGAGGCAGGCTCACCCAGCAGGAACGCCAGCAGATCGCCCTGGGGGTGGCCGACGGTCTCGCCTACGCCGAGATCGCCAGGCGCCTGGACCGTCCGACCTCCACGGTCACCCGCGAGGTCATGCGCAACGGCGGCCCCGCCGGATACCGGGCGGAAACGGCCCACCGCGCCACCGAGCGCCGCGCCCGCCGGCGCAAGCCTGCCGCGTCCCGGGGCACGGGTCCGGCCGCCCTGCCGCACGGCCGCGACCCGGAGGCGGTGGCCGAGTACGAAGAGCAGTTCACCGCCGTGATGATGCAGTCGGGGCTGTCCAACAAGATGACCGCGCGGGTGATGGTCTGCCTCCTCACCGCCGATTCCGCCAGCATGACCGCCGCCGAACTCGTCCAGCGCCTCCAGGTCAGCCCGGCGTCCATCTCCAAGTCCATCGCGTACCTGGAGGGGCAGGCCCTCGTCCGCCGGGAGCGCGACGAGGGCCGCCGGGAGCGCTACGTCATCGACGAGAACCTCTGGTACCAGTCGATGGTCGCCAGCGTCCGCTCCCTCAACCAGCAGGTCGACATCGCACGGCAGGGCGCCGGTGTCCTCGGCCCGGGCACCCCGGCCGCCGTCCGCCTGGAGAACGTCGCCCGCTTCCTCGACTTCGTCGCCGAAAGCCTCGCCCGCGCGACGGAGCAGGCGCGTGACGTCCTCCGCATGACGGCGGAAGCGCCCTCGGGCGGCGCCGACGCCGAAGTGTGACGGGTGCGCCCGGAGCTTTATGAAGAGCTTCACAAGCGCGCAAAAGGGCTTGAGGCACCCCCAAAGCCCCAGGTCAGGCCGGTGCGGATGACATGTGCGCCGGAATGTACAGGACCTTCGGTCCGCAGCTCGGGACCGACGCGGCAGCAACGGGTTCACGTGACCGCGCGTCGCCTCGGCCGGCACGGTCAACGACTACTACGGCATCACCTACGAACGCCTGGAGGAGACCGGCGGCATCATGTGGCCCTGCCCCAGCGCCGACCACCCGGGCACGCCCCGGCTGTTCGAGGGCGGCAGACCTCCCCCCCGACGGGCAGGATCCACCCGCAGGTCGTCGAGTGGCGCGCGCCGATGGACCCCTCCACCGAGGTGCTCGGCTGTCCGGGCGCCCACCGGGCCAAGTCGACCGAGAGGAAACGGACATGAGCGACGACCGGATCCCCCCTGCGCCCGGACTACCTCCGGGGCAGCGCCCAGCCGCGGCTGAACCGGCCGGTGCGGGAACGCTATCCGCAGATCCGGCCCACCAGCGGCTACGGAGACCCGCGGATCCGGCACACGGGCCCCGGCCCCGGCGCCGGCACCGACCAGGAGCCGGAGCGGTCCTCGAAGCTGAACGCCCGTCTGGCGCTCGCCCTGACCGTCGTCGTCGGCCAGCTCTGGGCGCTTACCTTCACCGTCAATGAGTGGAGGGAGGGAAACACCGGGACGGCCTGGTGGGCGGCAGGCTTCCTGGTCCTGTCCTTCCTCGTGGTGCTCGGACTGCGGCGCCTCGACCCGAAGGGCCGGTGATCATGTCCATGTCCGCATCCCTCGCCCGGAAGGGGGCCGAGGCGCCCGACTGAGCCGGGCCGCCACGAGGGGCGGCCGTACCCTGGAGGTATGAGCAGCACCCCCGCCTCCGACCCGCAGCCCCAGCGACCCGCCGCCGAGGCCCGGCAGCCCCGGCCGAAGCCGCGGATCGTCTTCGACGACCCGCTGGACCAGCAGTCGTCGGACGACACGGACCGCGGCTGGGGCGAGCGGCCGCCCTCGGGTGGAAGCGCGGCCGATCTGGCCCGCTTCCTCGACGAGAAGCCGCCGCACCACATCTGACCGGCCGGCGCGTTCAGAAGCCGTCGCGCGAAACCGCCTGACCGCCGACGCCGCTGCCGCCACCGCCGCCCACGCGCTGCGCGACCAGCGTGTCGCGGATCTCCTTGAGGACCTCCAGCTCGGTGATCTCGACGATCTCCTGGGCCCCCTCGCGGGCCTTGCGACGGTCCTCCTGCCGCGCCAGGTACTTCGCCATCGGCAGCACCATCAGGAAGTACACGACCGCCGCAGTGATCACGAAGGTCAGCGTGGCGTTCAGCACCGACCCCCAGAGGATCTCGACACCGGTCGGCTGGCCGTCGGGGCCGATCTCGCAAGGGGCCTTCAGGCAGGACTTGTAGCCGTCCAGGCTCTTCGTGCCCACCGCGCCCACGATCGGGCTGATGATCCCCTTGACCACCGAGTTCACGATGTTCGTGAACGCGGCTCCGATCACCACGGCGACCGCCAGGTCGACGACGTTGCCGCGCATCAGGAAGGCCTTGAAGCCCGCCAGCACGCTTTCCTTCTTCTTCTCGCCCATTGCTGAGCCCTTCTCCACGGAAGCCAAACACGGAGCCAACGGTTCCGAAAGCTACGGCAGTCCGGCAGAGGTGTGTCCAATCGGGCTTCCCTTTGAGGTGAATCGACTGATCGTGCGTGCGAGTCAGCACAACGTCACCGCCAGTCGGGCCGTCGCGCCCGCCCCCACCAGGGCCCGCGCGGTGTCCCGCGGCACGGACAGGACGACGAGCGCCCCACCGTCCCCAACACCCTTTTCCGGATCCGGCACTTCGGCGACCCGCGCCCCGGCCGCAAGCACCCTGGGCGCCTGTGCGCGTTCCGCCGCCACCACGTCCACCCGGTCCCCGGGCCGCAGCAGCCGCACCGTCGCGGCATCCGCGATGCGCACGGGCGCCGAGACCATCCGCACCGCCGCCGGCGGCGGCGGTTTCACCACGGGCGCAGGCGCACCCCGGGAGGCCTGGGCCTCCGCCCCTCCTACCGCCAGGGCCGCCGCGACCACGGCCAGGGCGGCCGAGGCGGCCCGCCGCCGGCGCCGCAGGGCCCGGCGCAGCCGCCCCGGCCCCCGCCCCACACGAAGCGGCGGGAACGACGGGACGGGCCGCGACGGGGGGCACGAGGACGACGCCGCACACACGGGGAACGCCCGGGCGGGCAGCCCCGCCACCGCGGCGGAGGTCGAAGAGGCCGAGGACGCCGAGGACGCCGAGAGGACCGGCGAGGAGGACCAGGAGGGGGACGAAGGGGAGGACGAAGAGGGCGAAGAGGCCGCGGAAGTCCGGGACATGACGAGCACCACCAAACGCAGGGAGTTCCTGTGCCCGGACCCACCGCCCGGACACACCCCACGATCCGGCCTTCCCCCGCATCCCGCTGGCGCCTGTGGACGGTCCCCAGCCTGTGGAAAACCCCGTCACCCGCCGGAGTGAAGGCCCCTCGCGCAGGCCGCCTTCCCGGCGCCCTACTGAGCGGCCGCCCGGACCTGCCGCAGCGCCGCCACCGGGTCCGCCGCCCGGGCGACCGACCGGCCCACCACGACGTGCGAGGCCCCGGCCGCGAAGGCCGCCGCAGGGGTCCCCGGCCGGGCGTGCCCGCCCGCCTCTCCCGCCCCGCCTGCCGCACCCACTCCGCCCGCCGCACCGGCCCCGCCCCCGACGGGTCCCAGCGTCACGCCCGGCGTCACGATCAGCGGCTCCGGTCCCAGCGCTGCCCGCAGCGATCCGGCCTCTCGTGGCGAGGCGACGACCCCGTCGCACCCGGCGCGCATCGCCAGCCGGGCCAGCCGCAGCACCTGTTCCCCGGGGCCCGCCGCGACGCCGATGTCGGCGAGGTCGCTCCCGGTCATGCTGGTGACCACCGTCAGCGCGAGCACCCGCAGCCGAGGGAACTCCCGCGCCGCGTCCACCGCCGCGGCCATGATCCCCGTACCGCCCATGCCGTGCACCGTGACCATCGACGCGCCCAGGGCGCCCGCGGCCCGGACGGCACCCGCGACGGAGTTCGGGATCTCGAAGAGCTTCAGGTCGAGGAAGACCTCGTTCCCCCGCCCGACCAGGTCCCGTGCGAGTCCGGGGCCGGCGGCCGTCAGCAGCTCCAGGCCGATCTTGTAGGAGCTGCACGCGTCGCCGAGTCGCTCCACGAGCCCTTCGGCGGACCGGCGATCGGCGAAGTCCAGGGCGACGATGACCCGGCCGTCCACATCGGAGCCGGAGCCGGAGCCGGTCTCGGCGTCGGGGACGGGGGAACCGCAAGAGCGGGCGGAGCGGGCGGAGCCGGTGAAGTCGGTGTTCACCCCGCCATTGTCGGTCGGCGTCACCGCCTCACCGGCACCGTGCAGGCCTCCGAGAAGCCCTGGCTGGTCAGGCCGAAGGCGCTGTTGACGCGCGAGCGCCAGTTCTCCAGCGCCACCACCGCCGTGAGTTCGACGAACGCCGCCTCCCCGAGCCGTGCGATCAGCGCCGCGGCCAGTTCGTCCGTGACCGTCGGCTCGGTCTCGGTCATGGCCTCGGCGTACTCCATGACCAGCAGTTCCTGCTCGGTGAACACCTCGCGCGCCTCCCGCCACCGAGGCACCTGTTCGATCTTCTCCGCCGCCATCCCCTGCTCGTGGCCCTCCCAGTAGCCGAAGTCCATGCACCACGAGCAGTTGATGCGGGCCGCCGCCGCCATCACCGCGAGGTGCTTCAGGCCGGCGTCCAGCGCGTTCCACTTCGCCGCCCGCTGTTCCAGGCGGACGTACGTGTAGAGCACGCGCGCGTTGTGCCCGTAGGCCCGACCGGGGTCGAGCACCTTGCCGTAGCTGCGGCGCGAGTACCAGGCGCCGATGCGCGTCAGCAGGGTGCGGGGCGGGGTGAGCGAGATGCGAGCCATGACTGTCGTCTCCCGGAGCGGTCTGTCCTGTCCCGACTGGGCTGTCACAGGGGAAGACAGGACAGCCGCCCCGGATGTGACAGCGGCAGCGGCAGCAGCAGCGGCCGAAAGGGCTAGGGGAGCTCGATGCCCAGGTCCCAGCCGTCGTGCGCGTGGGTGCAGAGGCAGTCGCGGGAGTCGGTCGCCGGCAGGCCCGCCACCGCGTCGAAGAGCACCGTGCGCAGGCGGCCGACGTTCTCGCCGAACACCTTCAGGACCTCGGTGTGGGAGACGCCCTCACCGGTCTCGGCGCCCGCGTCCAGGTCCGTGACCAGCGCCATCGAGGTGTAGCAGAGCCCCAGCTCACGGGCGAGGATCGCCTCCGGGTGCCCCGTCATGCCGATCACGGACCAGCCCGCCGACGCGTACCAGCGGGACTCGGCGCGCGTCGAGAAGCGCGGCCCTTCGATGACGACCATGGTGCCGCCGTCGACCGGCTCCCAGTCCTGGCCGCGCGCCGCCGCCACCGCCACGGACCGGCCCACCGGGCAGTACGGGTCGGCGAAGGTGGTGTGCACGACGTTCGGAACGCGGCCGTCCGGCAGGGCGACACCGTCGAAGAAGGTCTGGACGCGGCTCTGCGTACGGTCGACCAGCTGGTCGGGGACGAGCAGCGTGCCCGGTCCGTACTCGGGCCGCAGGCCACCGACCGCGCACGGGCCGAGGACCTGGCGGACGCCGACCGAGCGCAGGGCCCAGAGGTTCGCCCGGTAGTTGATCCTGTGCGGCGGGACCGTGTGGCTGCGCCCGTGGCGCGGCAGGAAGGCCACCGAGCGGCCGGCGAGCTCGCCGATGTACAGGGAGTCGCTGGGAGGCCCGTACGGGGTCTCCACCTGGATCTCGGAGACGTCCTCCAGGAAGGAGTAGAAGCCCGAGCCGCCGATGACACCGATCTCTGCGTTCACCATGTCCCTCACCCTAACCGGGCATGCCCGAGGCCCCGCTGCCCGGTGGGGGGCGTGCGGGGCCTCGGGAAGGAGCGGTCAGGCGGCCGACGTGGAGCTGCTGCTCGTGCTCGACGACGTCGAGGAGGACGCAGCGGCGGGAGCGGCGGTGGCGGTCGTCGTCGAGGACGACGAGCTCGACGCGGGCTTCGAGGCAGGGGTGCTGCTCGACGAGGCGCCGCGGCTGTCGTTCCGGTAGAAACCGGAGCCCTTGAAGACGATGCCGACCGCGGAGAACACCTTCTTCAGGCGTCCGTCGCAGCTCGGGCACACGGTCAGTGCGTCATCGGTGAACTTCTGCACGGCCTCAAGGCCCTCACCGCACTCGGTGCACTGGTACTGGTAGGTCGGCACGAATTTCCTCCTGGCACTCTCACTCAATGAGTGCTAACGACGGCTCCATGGTGACGTATTCCGGCGGATCAGTCCACCGTCACCGGCACGCGGTGACCCATCCCACGCTCGTTCACCCGGTCACGGGGGGCCGTCGAGGGGGTGGCCGGAGCCGTGACCTCGGTGCGGGCCTCGGCGCGGACGGGGCCCGCGGCGCGGGCGGCGCCCTCAGCGCGGGCGGCGCCCTCAGCGCAGGCGGCGGCCCCGGCGCCGGTCTCCGCGCCCGCCGCGGCCTCGCTGCCGGGCCCGGACGAGTTCACGATCCGGCTCGGTGCCTTCGGGGCCAGCTTCGCGCGCAGCGTCAGCAGGACGGCCAGCGCCAGCGCGGTGGCCGCCATCGGCACCAGGAAGCCGTACGCCGATCCGTGCGCGTCGGTCAGGCGGCCGGCCAGGATGACCGCGACGGCCTGGCCGAAGGCGATGGAGCCGGTCAGCCAGGTGAAGGCCTCGGTCCGGGCGTTCGCCGGAACCAGCTGCTCGACCATGGTGTAGCCGGTGATCAGGGCCGGGGCGATGAACAGGCCGACGACCAGGCCGAGCGCGCCCAGCAGGATCACCGAGTGCGCGGCCCACAGGACGGACGCCGCGGCGGTGAGGCCGACGTAGCCCAGGATCAGCCGGCGGCGCGGGCCGATCTTCCACGCGACGGCCCCCATGGCGATGCCCGCGATCATGTTGCCGGCCGCGAAGACGCCGTAGAGCAGGCCGTTGGCGCCGGGGTTGCCGATCTCGTTGGAGAAGGCGGCGAGCGAGACCTGCATGCCGCCGAAGACGGCGCCGATCCCGAGGAAGGCGAAGACCAGGACGCGCAGGCCGGGGTGGGACAGGGCGAAGGTGCGCTTCTCGCCGGGGGCCGACGGGGCGTGCGTCCTGGGCTGCGAGGCGCGGCGGGCCGCGAAGAGCAGGCCGCCGAGCAGCGTCAGCGTGGCCTCGGTGACCAGGCCGGCCGCCGGGTGGACGCCGGTGCACAGCGCGGTCGCCAGGACCGGGCCGACGACGAAGGTGAACTCGTCGGTGACGGACTCGAAGGCGGCGGCCGTGGGCAGCAGCGGGGAGCCCTCCAGCCGGGCGGCCCAGCGTGCCCGGACCATGGGGCCGACCTGCGGCACCGAGGCGCCGGTCGGGATGGCGGCCAGCGCCAGGAACCAGACGTTCGCGTCGGCCAGCGCGAGGGCGGCGAGGCCGCTGACGGCGGCGGCGTGCGCGAGGACCACGGGCACGAGCACGGCGCTCTGGCCGAAGCGGTCGGTGAAGATGCCCATCAGCGGGGCGGACAGGGCCATCGAGATGCCGGTGACGGCGGCGACGATGCCGGCGCTGCCGTAGGAGCCGGTGGTGTGCTGGACCAGCAGCAGGATGCTGATGGTCAGCATCCCGAAGGGGAGTCGCGCTGCGAAGCCGGGGAGGACGAAGCCGAGGGCGCCGGGTGTGCGCAGGAGCTGTCCGTAGCCGGGGCGGGCGGATGTGTCGGTCGTGACCGCGGATGTCACGGCCTTGCCTTTCCGCTGCCTGGTAGAGCGTCCCCGTCTGCGGACGGTGCCTTGCTTTGTGAGCGGCCGCACCCGTACGTGTTGGGAGCCCCGAGAGCTGTCCTCTTGCGCAGAACCGAGTGATACCTGGGCGCCCACTGCGCCACGGCCGCTTTGCGGTCGCGCCAGCTCTGCGTCAGGCAGAGTTGGTTCGATCTGTTGTGCCTTCATCGTACAGGGGAAGCCGATACCACGCCCTGTGATTGCGCCGACAACCCCTCTCTTCACCTGCGATTAACGGCAACTTCGCGTCCGAAAAAGGCTATATATCCAGATAAGAGCGGCTAGATCTCATCGAACCTGCCGAATGAGAGCGTTGCTCTAATGGGTGCCGGATCCGTTGCCGGTCCCGAGCCAGCCCGCCAGCTTGCCGCCCCGGGCCACCGCCCGCAGCCGCGCCTCCGCCGCGTCCCGCACCGGGTCCGTGGCCACCACCAGCAGCTCGTCCCCGCGCCTCAGCACGGTCGACGGAGCCGGTACGAAGCTCTTCGCGTCCCGGACGACCAGCGTGACCGAGGCCCCGGGCGGCAGGCGCAGCTCGCTCACCTCGACGCCGTGCATCCGCGAGGCCGGCGGGATGGCGAAGGACAGCAGGTGCCCGCGCAGCTTCTCCAGCGGCGCAGACTCGATGCCGAGGTCGGAGGCGGTCTCCATGCCCCGTCCGAGGTCCAGCTTGCGCGCGAGCCACGGCAGGGTCGGCCCCTGCACCAGGGTGTAGACGACGACCAGCACGAAAACGATGTTGAAGACGCGGTCGCTGCCCTCGATCCCGGACACCATGGGGATGGTCGCCAGGATGATGGGTACGGCGCCGCGCAGGCCCGCCCACGACATCAGGACCTGCTCCTGCCACGGGAGCCGGAAGGGCAGCAGGCTGACGAAGACCTCCAGGGGCCGCGCCACCATCGTCAGCACCAGCCCGATGACGACCGCGGGCCAGAAGTCGCGGACCAGCTCGTGCGGGGTGACCAGCAGGCCCAGCAGCACGAACATGCCGATCTGGGCGATCCAGCCGAGCCCGTCGGCGAAGCCGCGGGTGGCCGGCCAGTGCGGGAGCCTGGCGTTGCCCAGGAGCATCGCCGCCAGGTACACCGCGAGGAAGCCCGAGCCGTGCGCCATCGCTCCGGCCGCGTACGCCACGATGGCGATGGCCATCACGGCGATCGGGTAGAGGCCGGAGGCGGGCAGTGCCACGTGCCGCAGGCCGTAGGCGCCGAGGAAGCCCACCGTCAGGCCGATCGCGGCGCCGATCGCGAGCTCCAGGGCGATCTTGCCGAGCAGGACGTACCAGTCGTCCACCGGGCCGACCGTGGAGAAGGCCACCACCAGGATCACGACGGGTGCGTCGTTGAAGCCGGACTCGGCCTCCAGGACGCCCGTGATCCGGGCGGGCAGCGGGACCTTGCGCAGCACGGAGAAGACGGCCGCCGCATCGGTCGAGGAGACGACCGCGCCGATCAGCAGCGCCTGGCGCCATTCGAGTCCGACGAGGTAGTGCGCTCCCGCCGCCGTCACGCCCACGCTGATCGCCACACCCACCAGGGACAGCATGATCGCGGCCGGCAGGGCCGGCTTGATCTCTGTCCACTTGGTGCCCAGACCACCCTCGGCGAGGATCACGACGAGGGCGGCGTAGCCGATGACCTGGGTCAGCTCGGCATTGTCGAAAACGACGTTCCCGATGCCGTCCTGGCCTATGGCGACGCCTATGCCGAGGTAGATGAGCAGACTGGGCAGGCCGCTGCGTGACGAGACCCGCACCGCGGCCACGGCGACGAGCAGTACGAGCGAGCAGACCAGCAGGAGCTCATTGAGCGTGTGGACAGTCAGCGGGCGGCCCTCCTCAATGCGCCCGGCGGATCGATCCTCCCGGCGACAAGTTCGGCAAGTAGTTCGTTACCTTACCTAATCTTTGACGCGCCCTTTACGCGATAACCACATTGTGAAACGAGGCTTCCCCCCTGTCCTCGGGACCGCGGGAACCGCCGGAGATCCATTTCAGGCCGCCTGCGGGGCCGCCGCGGGATACAGCCCCTCCACACGGCCTCCACCCCTGCCGGATCAACGGAGTCGGTCCTGCGCCTATGGTTGCTCCCAGCACTCCCAGGACCACCCTGCCCCTCTAAGGACAGCGATGCCCGCCAACGAAACCGCTCCTCCCGCCAAGAAGAAGGGACGACGCGCCCGTCTGATCGTGCTCGTACTGGTCCTGGGACTCGTCGCGGGCCTCGGCTACGGGGCGTACTGGAGCGTGGACGGCGTGCGCGCCTCCTTCCCCCAGACGACCGGCTCCCTCGACGTGCCCGGCCTGAAGGGGACGGTCGAGGTGAAGCGCGACGCCAACGGCATTCCCCAGCTCTACGCGGACAGCGACGACGACCTCTTCCGCGCGCAGGGCTTCGTGCACGCGCAGGACCGCTTCTGGGAGATGGACGTACGCCGCCACATGACCTCGGGGCGGCTCTCGGAGATGTTCGGCGCCGGCCAGGTCGAGACCGACGCCTTCCTGCGCACGCTGGGTTGGCGCCAGGTCGCGCAGGAGGAGTACGACACCAAGCTCTCCGCCGAGACGAAGAAGAATCTGCAGGCCTACGCCGACGGGGTCAACGCCTACCTGAAGGGGAAGTCCGGCAAGGACCTCTCCGTCGAGCACGCCGCCCTCAAGATCAGCGGAAGCTACGCCCCCGAGCAGTGGTCGCCGGTGGACTCGGTGGCCTGGCTCAAGGCGATGGCCTGGGACCTGCGCGGCAACATGCAGGACGAGATCGACCGCGCGCTGATGGCGAGCAAGCTCTCGCAGGCGCAGATCGCCGAGCTCTACCCGCCGTACCCCTTCGACCGCAACAAGCCGGTCGTCGAGGGCGGCAAGGTCGACGGCGGCAAGTACACCCCCCAGGGTCAGACCGGGAACGCCGCCCCGGCGTCGGGCAGCGGCTCCGGCTCCGCCGGCGGTTCCGGCAGCCCCGGCGCGGCCTCCGGCGGCGCCGTCGCCAACCAGGCCTCCACCGCCCCGGGGGCCGGTGACGCCACCGGCCTCGCCGGCAACGCCACCGCCCAGGGCGCGACCGTGGGCCTGCGCACGCAGCTGAGCGCCCTCGCCGACACCCTGGAGAAGGTGCCGGCCATCCTCGGCCCCAACGGCAGCGGCATCGGCTCGAA
Source organism: Streptomyces sp. NRRL S-378 (assembly GCF_000720645.1). NCBI lineage: Bacteria > Bacillati > Actinomycetota > Actinomycetes > Kitasatosporales > Streptomycetaceae > Streptomyces > Streptomyces sp. NRRL S-378. The sequence goes on along the minus strand of NZ_JOBX01000034.1, from coordinate 32,661 downwards.
CTCCTGGGTCATCTCCGGCAAGTACACGACCACCGGCAAGCCGCTGCTCGCCAACGACCCGCACCTGTCGCCGCAACTTCCCTCGGTCTGGTACCAGATGGGCCTGCACTGCCGCGCCGTCTCGGCCCAGTGCAAGTACGACGTGGCCGGCTTCACCTTCTCCGGCATGCCGGGCGTGGTCATCGGCCACAACACCGACATCGCGTGGGGCATGACCAACCTCGGTGCCGACGTCACCGACCTGTACCTGGAGCAGATCAAGCCCGAGGGCTACGTCTACGACAACCGGGTGCTCCCCTTCACGCTCCGCGAGGAGATCATCAAGGTCGCGGGCGGCGCCAGCAAGAAGATCACCGTCCGCACCACCAACAACGGCCCGCTCGTCTCGGACCGCAGCGAGGAACTCGGCACCGTCGGCACCCGCGCCCCCGTCGACAGCTCCGCCCCGGACCGCGGCGACGGCTACGCCATCGCCCTGCGCTGGACCGCGCTGGACCCGGGCCGGACCATGGACGCGGTCTTCAAGCTGAACCAGGCCAAGACCTTCGACGACTTCCGCAAGGCGGCCGCCGACTTCGACGTCCCCTCCCAGAACCTGATCTACGCCGACAGCAAGGGCACCAACGGCAACATCGGTTACCAGGCCCCCGGACGCATCCCGGTCCGCGGCCAGGGAGACGGCCGGATGCCCGCCCCGGGCTGGGACTCCAAGTTCGCCTGGAAGGGCGGCCGCGACGGCGGCGTCGGCTACATTCCGCAGAACGAGCTGCCCTGGGACCAGAACCCCTCGCGCGGCTACATCGTCACCGCCAACCAGGCCGTCGCCGAGGGCGGCACCGGCGCGGGCAAGTACCCGCACCTGCTGACCACCGACTGGGGCTACGGCGCCCGCAGCCAGCGGATCAACGACCTCATCGAGGCGAAGATCAAGGACGGCGGCAAGATCTCGACCGACGACATGCGCGCCATGCAGATGGACAACAGCAGCGAGATCGCCGCGCTGCTGACCCCGATGCTGTCGAAGATCCAGATCTCGGACCCGGGCGTGCGCGCCGCGCAGAAGCTGCTCGACGGCTGGAACTACACGCAGGAGTCCGACTCCGCGGCCGCTGCCTACTTCAACGCGGTCTGGCGCAACATCCTCAAGCTGTCCTTCGGCGACAAGATGCCCAAGGAGCTGCGGATCGAGGACAGCTGCATGAACGTCCTCAACAACGGCACCGGCCCGGCCGACGACCTCGCCAAGACCGTCCGCGAATGCGGCACCCGCGACGCCGACTCGGCGCAGCCCGACGGCGGCGACCGCTGGTTCGAGGTCGTCCGCCGCCTGGTCAAGGACGAGAAGTCGCCCTGGTGGAGCGCGCCCGCCAAGGGCCTGAACAAGCCGGCCACCACCACCCGTGACGAGCTGTTCGCCCGGGCCATGGCGGACGCCCGCTGGGAGCTGACCGCCAAGCTCGGCAAGGACCAGTCCACCTGGAGCTGGGGCCGCCTGCACCAGCTGAACCTGAAGAACCAGACGATCGGCACCGAGGGCCCCGGCTTCATGCAGTGGCTCCTCAACCGCGGCCCGTGGAACGTGGGCGGCGGCGAGGCGACCGTCAACGCCACCGGCTGGAACGCCTCCAGCGGCTACGGGGTCACCTGGGTGCCGTCCATGCGGATGGTCGTCAACCTCAACGACCTCGACAAGTCCCGCTGGATCAACCTCACGGGCGCCTCGGGCCACGCGTACAACGCCCACTACACGGACCAGACGCAGATGTGGGCCAAGGGCGAGCTGCTGGAGTGGCCCTTCGGCAAGGACGCCGTCGAGAAGGCCACGGTCGACACCCTGACCCTCAAGCCGGCCGGCGGCTCATGAGCTGAAGCGGCGCACCCCTGACGGGGTGGCCACCGCCTGAACGGGGTGGTCGTGCGGTTCCTCCGGGACCCGCGCGACCACCTCTTCGTCGTAGAGGAGCACGACCAGCGCCGGATGCGCCCCGGCCCGCTCCAGCCGCTGCAGCACCCGGTCGTAACTGCCCCCGCCGCGGCCGAGCCGCATGCCGCGCCCGTCCACCGCGAGTCCGGGCAGCAGCACCGCGTCGGTCTGCGTCACCGCGTCCGGTCCGAGCGCCGGGCCGGACGGCTCCAGCAGCCGCATCTTCCCCGGGTGGGCGGCCTCGGCGAGGCTGCCCGGGCCCTCGTACGCCGCCCAGTCGAGGTCGTTGTCGGGCAGCAGGAGGGGGAGCAGCACCCGCTTGCCGGCCGCGCGCAGGGCGTCGAGGAGCGCGCGGGTGCCCGGCTCGCCGCCGACCGAGACGTACGCCGCCACCGTGCGCGCACCGGCCAGTTCGGGAAGTTCGAGGGCGGTCACGGCGAGCGCCGCGGCCGCCTCGGCACGGGCGTCGGGGGTCAAGGCGCGACGGGCCGCGAGGAGTTCCCGGCGCAGCTCGGACTTGGCGGACGCGGTCGGCGGGTTCTCTGCCACGGGAATCAAATTTCCTTCGAATCAGGGCATATGTGGACCTACCTACCGCGATATCGTCGGGTGTTCGGCAGGACCCACTATCGTTCTGGCCATGACTATGTTGCACCCCGTGATCAAGAAGGCCGTCATTCCGGCCGCTGGCCTCGGTACCCGCTTCCTTCCGGCGACCAAGGCGACCCCGAAGGAAATGCTCCCGGTTGTGGACAAGCCGGCCATCCAGTACGTGGTCGAGGAGGCCGTCGCGGCCGGACTCGACGACGTCCTCATGATCACTGGGCGTAACAAGCGTGCCCTGGAAGACCACTTCGACCGCAACTACGAGCTGGAGTCGGCTCTCATCGCCAAGGGCGACGACGACCGGCTGAAGAAGGTCCAGGAATCCAGCGACCTCGCGACCATGCACTACGTCCGCCAGGGCGACCCGCGGGGCCTGGGCCACGCCGTGCTGTGCGCCGAGCCGCACGTCGGCCGCGAGCCCTTCGCCGTCCTCCTCGGCGACGACCTCATCGACCCCCGCGACCCGCTGCTGCGTCAGATGGCCGACATCCACGCCCGCACCGGCGGCACCGTCATCGCCCTCATGGAGGTCGACCCGGCCAGCGTCCACCTCTACGGCTGCGCCGCCGTCGAGGCCACCGACGAGGAGGACGTCGTCCGCATCACCGGCCTCGTCGAGAAGCCGGAGCCCCAGGACGCCCCCAGCAACTACGCGGTCATCGGACGCTACGTCCTCAACCCCGCGATCTTCGACATACTGCGGGAGACCGAGCCGGGCCGTGGTGGGGAGATCCAGCTCACCGACGCCCTGCAGAAGCTGGCCGCCGACGAGACCGTGGGCGGTCCGGTGCACGGCGTGGTCTTCCGGGGCCGTCGTTACGACACCGGGGACCGCGGCGACTACCTGCGGGCCATCGTCCGCCTCGCGTGCGAGCGCGAGGACCTGGGCCCCGAGTTCCGCACCTGGCTTCACCGTTACGTCACGGAGGAGATGTAGGACCTTGAGCAGTTCCGCACCGCAGGACACCGGCCACCGTCTGTGGTCCGTGGACGAGCACCTCGCGGACGTCCTCGGGGCCGTCCGGCCGCTGGAGCCGATCGAGCTCCAGCTGCTGGACGCCCAGGGCTGTGTCCTCGTCGAGGACGTCACCGTGCCCGTCGCCCTCCCGCCCTTCGACAACAGCTCCATGGACGGCTACGCCGTCCGCACGGCCGACGTCCAGGGTGCGAGCGAGGAGTTCCCCGCGGTGCTGACGGTCGTCGGGGACGTCGCGGCGGGCAGCGGTGAGCTGCCCACCGTGGGCCCCGGCGAGGCCGCCCGGATCATGACCGGGGCCCCGCTGCCGCCCGGTGCGGAAGCCGTCGTGCCGGTGGAGTGGACCGACGGCGGAACCGGGGGCGGTGCCGCCGCCGGGATGACCCCGGCCAGCGCCGCCCCGGAGCAGTCGGGCGGCGAGGTACGGGTGCACCGCGCGGCCGAGGCGCGGGCGCACGTCCGCGCCCGCGGCAGCGACGTCCAGGCGGGCGACCTCGCCCTCGCGGCCGGCACGGTCCTCGGCCCGCCGCAGATCGCCCTGCTGGCAGCCATCGGGCGCGGCACCGTCCGGGTGCGCCCGCGCCCGCGCGTGGTGGTCCTGTCCACCGGCAGCGAGCTGGTCCAGCCCGGCGAGCCGCTCACCGCCGGCACGATCTACGACTCCAACAGCTTCGCGCTGGCCGCGGCCGCCCGGGACGCCGGCGCCATCGCCTACCGGGTCGGGGCCGTCGCGGACGACGCCGACACGCTGCGCTCCACCATCGAGGACCAGCTGATCCGGGCCGACCTGCTGGTGACCACGGGCGGGGTCAGCGTCGGCGCCTACGACGTGGTCAAGGAGGCGCTCTCCTCCGTCGGCTCGGCCCTGTCGTCCGGTTCCACCGACCCGGGCGAGGACGACGTGGACGTGGACGCGACCCGGATCGACTTCCGCAAGCTCGCCATGCAGCCCGGCAAGCCGCAGGGCTTCGGCACCATCGGCCCCGACCACACCCCGCTGCTGGCGCTCCCCGGCAACCCGGTCTCCTCGTACGTCTCCTTCGAGCTGTTCGTGCGCCCCGCGATCCGCGCCCTCATGGGGCTGCCGGAGTCCGAGGTCCGGCGGCCGAGCGTGCGGGCCGTGCTGAAGGCCGACACGGCACTCGGCTCCCCGGCCGGTCGCCGCCAGTTCCTGCGCGGCACCTACGACGCCGAGAGCGGCACGGTCAGTCCGGTCGGCGGATCGGGCTCCCACCTGATCGCCGCACTGGCGCACGCCGACTCGTTGATGGTCGTCCCCGAGGACGTCACCTCGGTGGAGCCCGGTACCGAGCTGGAAGTGATCCTGCTCTGCTGAGCCGCGTCGTCCCGGCCGAGCCGAGCCGTCCGTTTCCGCGCACCCGGGCCCGTTCCCCCGGCGCGCCCCTCCGGCGGCCTGTGCGGGTAGCGTGTGTCGCACCACACAGGCCCCCGGGGGCCCAGAGCGGAGCGGCACAGCATGAGTACCGAGAGCAGGCTCACCCACATCGACGAGGCCGGTGCGGCCCGGATGGTCGACGTCTCCGCGAAGGACGTCACCACCCGGACGGCGCGCGCCAGTGGACGTGTACTCGTCTCCCCCCGGGTGATCGAGCTGCTGCGCGGCGAGGGAGTGCCCAAGGGGGACGCCCTCGCCACCGCGCGCATCGCCGGGATCATGGGCGCGAAGAAGACCCCGGAGCTGATCCCGCTGTGCCACCCGCTGGCCGTCTCCGGCGTGAAGGTCGACCTGTCGGTCGCCGACGACGCCGTCGAGATCCTCGCCACCGTGAAGACGACCGACCGCACCGGCGTCGAGATGGAGGCGCTGACCGCCGTCGCGGTCGCCGGCCTCACCGTGATCGACATGGTGAAGGCGGTCGACAAGGGCGCCGTCATCACCGACGTCCGGGTGGAGGAGAAGACCGGCGGCAAGTCCGGCGACTGGGCGCGCTCGTGAACGCCCCGCGCGGCGGGGAGGTGCACAGCCACCACGCGGCGGCGGCGCCGGAGGCCGGGGCGGCCCCGGCCGGGCCCCTCGGCAGGGCGCTCGTCGTCACGGCCTCCAACCGGGCCTCGCAGGGCGTGTACGCGGACAAGGGCGGTCCGCTGCTGGCCGAGGCTCTGGAGAAGCTCGGCTTCACGGTGGACGGCCCCCGGGTCGTCCCGGACGGCGATCCGGTCGAGCGGGCGCTGCGCGAGGGCGTGGCCGCCGCCTACGACGTCATCCTGACCACCGGCGGTACGGGCATCTCGCCGACCGACCGCACCCCGGACGCCACCGCGCGGGTGCTGGACTACGAGATCCCGGGCATCCCGCAGGCCATCCGGGCGGAGGGCCTGGCCAAGGTGCCGACCGCGGCCCTGTCCCGGGGCCTGGCGGGCGTCGCGGGGCGCACGCTGATCGTCAACCTGCCCGGTTCCACGGGCGGGGTGCGCGACGGCCTCACGGTCCTGTCCCGCATCCTGCCGCACGCGGTGGACCAGATCCGGGGCGGCGACCACCCCAGACCGGCGGGATCCTCCGGGAGCGCGAGCTGAACGGCCCCACCTGGCCGGTGGTCCTGACCGACGGCGATGTCACGCTCCGGCCGATAAAACTGCGCGACCAGAAGGACTGGCGGGAGGTCAACCGGCGCAACCGCGACTGGCTGCGGCCGTGGGAGGCGACGATCCCGCCGCCCGCGCCGTGGGGGCCGGTGATCCAGCGGCCCACGTACCGCCAGATGGTCCGGCACCTGCGGGCGGAGGCGAACGCGGGCCGCATGCTGCCCTTCGTCATCGAGTACCAGGGCCGGCTGGTGGGCCAGCTGACGGTGGCCGGCATCACCTGGGGTTCGATGTGCGCGGGGCACGTCGGCTACTGGGTGGACCGCGACGTCGCCGGCCGGGGCGTCATGCCGACGGCGGTCGCGTTGGCGGTGGACCACTGCTTCCGGAAGCTCGGGCTGCACCGGATCGAGGTGTGCATCCGGCCCGAGAACGGGCCGAGCCGACGGGTCGTGGAGAAGCTCGGCCTGCGCGAGGAGGGCCTGCGTCCGCGCTACCTCCACATCGACGGCGCCTGGCGAGACCACCTCGTCTACGCGATCACGGCGGAGGAGGTGCCGGAGGGGTTGCTGCGCCGCTGGCACCGCTCCCGCGACGCGCCGCCCCCGCCGCAATAGGGGTGGCTCGCGGGTGGCCGGGCCATCGACGATAAACGAATAACTGTTCGAATTAATGGCCCGGGTAACCGATTCGCCCATAACCTGATCCGAAGAATCACAAAAAAAGTCCGTGATATCAGCGAGATCGCGCGACACACCGGCCCAATTGGCCGATCCCCTCGCCCGCGCCCCTCTACGGTGTGAGGTGTGAGCAGCAGCGGCCTCATCTACGCAGTCATCGTCGGGGCCTGGGCCGCCTACTTGGTGCCCATGTGGCTCCGGAGGCAGGACGAGCTGAACGAAGCCCGTCCGACGGAACGCTTCTCCACCGCCATTCGGCTGCTTTCCGGCCGGGCGGGAATGGAGCGCCGTTACGCCAAGGGACTGCGTGAGCGCGGTGACGAGGAGGCGGAGCCCCAGCCCCACGCGGACCCGGACGCCGCGACGGAGACGGTCAATTCCGTCGACGCCGACGCCCGGGCCCTCGGCGTGTCCCCGACCAGGGCGGAGCCGCGTGCGGCAGCCGCCGAGCGGGAGCATCGCGCGGAGCGGGCCCGGCGCGAACAACGCCTCCAGGTCCTCGCGCGCCGTCGGCGCACCACGGCCCTCCTCTTCCTGGTCTTCACCGCCGGCGCCGTCGTTGCGGCCGTGGGCGGCCTGCACTACCTGTGGGCCCCCGCCGTCCCCGCCGTCCTGCTGAGCACGTACATCGCCCACCTGCGCGTCCAGGAGCGGCGGCGCTACGAGTTCACCATGGACCGGCGGCGGGCCGAGGCAGCCGCGCGCCGGCTGCGCGAGGACCGCCCGCACCGCCGCCACCCCGAGGAGGGCGCGCCGGCGGCCGGCGAACCGGACCCTGCTCCACCGGTCTCCCCCCAGGAGGCCGGACGGCGCGCGCTGGTCGAGCAGACCGACCACGCTGAGTGGGTGGACCAGCAGCGCGAACGCGAACGCGGCCCCGCCCGCGGTGACAGCTGGGAGCCGGTCCCGGTCCCGCTGCCGACATACGTGACGGCCCCCGTCGCCCCCCGCGCCACGGGCCCCGTGACCCCGGACGCCTGGAGCGCGACCCGCTCCAGCACGGCCGAGCCGACGGAACCCCGCCTGCGCGCCCAGCCCGCCGTCCCCGCCCCGGCGCCGGCGCCGGCCGAGGAGGACTCCCGCCCTCGCGGCCAGGGCCGCGGCCGCACTCCGCTGTTCGACCAGTACGAGAACGAGGACCGCCCCCGCGCCGCGAACGAGTGAGCGGTGACCTGCGCGGACCTTCGGGGATACGCGTTTTGGAGCACCGGCGCAGGGGTGCTAATGTTTCACACGTCGCAAGGGCCTGTGGCGCAGTCTGGTAGCGCACCTCGTTCGCATCGAGGGGGTCTGGGGTTCAAATCCCCACAGGTCCACAGACGACAGTTCGCGAGTAGCTCTCGTGAACGTCACGAGATCCCGTCCGGTCGCAAGACCGGGCGGGATCTCGGCGTTTCCGGGGGCGGTTGGGCGAGGGTGCGTTCCTGACGATCGGTGAGGAACGGGACGCCGGTACGGCCCCGGCGTGGGAGGCGCTCGGCGGTGCACCGGAGGTCGTGGGGCGGCGCGCCGGAGGGCGTGGGGCGGGTCCGCTGCACCGGGAGCGGGAACCTCGGGGAAGGGCCGCTGCCGGTGCGGGAGTTGGCGCGTGCGGCCGTCGGGGTCTGCGGGCCGGCGGCGGGGGTGCCCCCCGTCCTTCGCCGGGGGCGCCGCCCCCGCCCCCCGCGCCTCAGACGGTGGCGGGGCCGGGTGCCCGGAGGGGCTTGGCCATGCAGCGGCTGGAGTCGTAGAAGCGGTAGAAGCCGAACTTCGGGGACGGGGTGTAGCCCTCGGAGAGGTAGAGGGCGATCGCCTCCGGCTGCCGGTCGCCCGTTTCGAGGACCATCCGCAGGCGGCCCGCCGCGCGGGCGTCCGTCTCCAGCACGGCCAGGATGCGGCGGGCCAGGCCCAGGCCGCGGGCCTCGGGGACGACGTACATCCGCTTGAGTTCGGCGTCGCCGTCCGAGTAGCCCTCGTCGTTCTTCTCCTGGCTGCGCCAGCCGCCGGTCGCCACCGGGGCGCCGGAGGTGTCGTACGCCACTATGTACAGGCCCCGCGGCGGAGCGAACATCGCCGGGTCCAGGAAGGTCGCGTCGCCCTCGCCCTGGTACCGCTCCTGGTATTCGAGCTGGACCTGGTCGTTGAGTTTCACCGCGTCCGGGTGGTCGTACGGCACGGTGCGGAGCTCGATCCCATGAGACATCCGGACATCGTACGGAACCCTCCCGCTATGGTGCTGGGATGCTCACTGTGACCTCCGTGAATGTGAATGGGATCCGGGCCGCCGCCAAGAAGGGCTTCGGGGCGTGGCTCGCGGGATCCGACGCCGACGTGGTGTGCCTGCAGGAGGTACGGGCCGAGGAGGGGCAGATCCCGCAGGAGGTGCGCTCGCCCGAGGGCTGGCACACCGTCTTCGCGCCGGCCGCCGCGAAGGGCCGGGCCGGGGTCGCGCTGTACACGCGGCGCGCGCCCGAGCGGGTGCAGGTCGGTTTCGGCAGCGCGGAGTTCGACACCGCCGGGCGGTACCTGGAGGTCGACCTGCCCGGTGTGACCGTGGCCAGCCTCTACCTGCCCTCCGGCGAGGCGGGCACGGAGAAGCAGGACGAGAAGTACCGGTTCATGCGGGAGTTCCTGACCTACCTGACCGCGCTGAAGGAGAAGGCCGCCGCCGACGGGCGCGAGGTCGTGGTCTGCGGTGACTGGAACATCTGTCACCGCGAGGCCGACCTCAAGAACTGGAAGACCAACCGCAAGAGCGCCGGCTTCCTCCCCGAGGAGCGGGAGTGGCTGGGGAAGGTCTACGCCGAGGCCGGCTACGTCGACGTGGTGCGCGAGCTGCACCCCGACACGGAGGGGCCGTACTCGTGGTGGTCCTACCGCGGCCGCGCCTTCGACAACGACGCCGGCTGGCGGATCGACCTGCAGGTGGCGACCCCGCGGCTGGCCGCGAAGGCCGTGAAGGCCTTCGTCGAGCGGGCCGAGACCCACCCCGAGCGCTGGTCCGACCACGCGCCCGTGACCGTCGTCTACGAGCTCGGCGTCTGACCCTGCGCGGACGCCAGCAGGCGGTCCATCGCCATCGTCAGCTCGGCCTCGACCACGCTCTTGGCGAGCGGGCGCAGCCGCGTGAGCGCGTCCGGGGAGATGTGCTCCGAGATCAGCTCGGTGAACAGCAGCGCCATCGCGTCCGCGTGCTCGCGGACGCGTCGGCCCGTCTCCAGGACCTCGGCGAGCGGCACCCCCTCGCGGACCAGCGCCGAGGAGACGTCCAGCAGGCGGCGGCTGACGTGCACGATCGCGTCGCCGTCGACGGCGAGGTAGCCCAGGTCCAGCGAGGCCGCCAGGTTCTCGGGGGTGACCTCGCCCTCGAAGTAGTCGGCCAGTTCCTCCGGGGTGAGCCGGACCGGGGTCTCCTCCGACCAGCCGATGCCGAGCAGCTCACCCAGCTGGCCGACGTCGCGGCCCTTCTCGAAGGCGGCGGTCAGCTCGGCGATGCCGCCGAGGGTGTGGCCCCGTTCGAGCAGGGCGGCGATGGTGCGCAGGCGGGCCAGGTGGTGGTCGTCGTACCAGGCGATGCGGCCCTCGCGGCGGGGCGGCGGGAGCAGTTTGCGTTCCCGGTAGAAGCGCAGGGTGCGCACGGGTATGCCGGCCGCCTCGGCCAGCTCCTCGGTGCGGTACTCGCGCACCGGCTTCGCTTGCGTCTCTTCCTTCGCCACAGTTGCAGCCTAGGGGGTGTCGTGCCGGTCAGCCCGGCATGATCGGCAGGGCGGCCCCGATGGCGTACCGGGAGTAACTTTCCGGGTCCGCCCCCTACCCATGAGTACGGAGCTGCTCTACCCTCCCGATTGTGCCAGTGATTGCTGGCAGTGTTTCGATGGTGTGGTGCGTTGCGGCGTTGCGTGGCTGGAACTGGGGACGAGCGGAAGGCGGCGGGCATGGGCGGCACGGGCGGGCGCAAGGGGCGCGAGCACGTACGAGTGGCGGTGATCGGATCCGGATTCGGCGGGCTCGGGGCCGCCGTGCGGCTGCGGCGCGAGGGGATCACGGACTTCGTCGTCCTGGAACGGGCCGACTCCGTCGGCGGGACCTGGCGGGACAACAGTTACCCCGGATGCGCGTGCGACGTCCCGTCGCACCTGTACTCCTTCTCCTTCGCACCGAATCCGGACTGGCCCCGCACCTTCTCCGGGCAGCCCGCCATCCGGGAGTACCTGGAGCACGTCGCGGACACCTTCGGGCTGCGCCGGCACATCCGGCTCGGCTCCGAGGTCCTGATGATGCGCTGGGACGCCGACGAACTGCGCTGGGAGATCGAGACCTCCCGGGGCGAGCTGACCGCCGACGTCGTGGTCTCCGCGACCGGGCCGCTGTCCGAGCCGAAGCTGCCGGAGGTGCCGGGACTGGCCGGGTTCCCCGGCAAGGTCTTCCACTCCGCGCGCTGGGACCACGACTACGACCTCACCGGCAAGCGTGTCGCCATGATCGGTACGGGGGCCTCCGCGATCCAGATCGTGCCGGCCATCGCCCCCGAGGTGGAGCGGCTGACGCTCTTCCAGCGGACCCCGCCGTGGGTGATGCCGCGTACCGACCGGGCGATCTCGGCGGTGGAGCGCTGGCTGCACCGGCAGCTGCCCTTCACCCGCGCCGCGCGCCGCGGCCTGCTGTGGGGCATCCGGGAACTCCAGGTCAGCGCCTTCACCAAGCGGCCCCACCAGCTCGGACTCGTCGAGGCGCTCGCCAGGGCCAACATGGCCCGGTCGATCAAGGACCCGGAGCTGCGCGCCAAGCTGACCCCCTCCTACCGGATCGGCTGCAAGCGGATCCTGCTCTCCAGCGAGTACTACCCGGCGCTGGCACGGCCCGATGTGGACCTCGTCGCCTCCGGGCTGCAGGAGATCCGGGGCTCGGTCCTCGTCGCGGCCGACGGGACCGAGGCCGAGGTCGACGCGATCATCTTCGGTACGGGCTTCCACGTCACGGACATGCCGATCGCCGACCGGGTCGTGGGCGCGGAGGGCCGGACCCTCGCCGACCAGTGGAAGGACGGGATGCAGTCGCTGCGCGGGGCGACCGCGGCCGGCTTCCCCAACTGGATGACGATCATCGGGCCGAACACCGGTCTCGGGAACAGCTCGATGATCCTCATGATCGAGTCGCAGCTGAACTACATGGCCGACTACCTGCGGCAGTTGGGCATGCTGGGCGGGAAGGTCGCGCTCGCCGCGCGACCCTCCGCCGTGAACCAGTGGAACCGGCAGGTGCAGGCCCGGATGGAGCGGACGGTCTGGAACACCGGCGGCTGCACCAGCTGGTACCTGGACGCGAACGGCCGCAACACGACGGTCTGGCCGGGTACGACCGGTGAGTTCCGCCGCGAGACGCGCAGCGTCGACCTGGGGGAGTACGAGGTCGTACGCGCCCGGGACCGCGAGCGGGTCCCGGCCGTGGCCGTGGCGACGGCCGGGACGGCCACGACGGCCGCGCCCTCCGGGCCGAAGCCGCGCCGCTCCCGGGGGACCGCCGGGGGGCCCGACGCGACGCCGCCGGGGGCCGTGCCCCCGGAGCCCCGCACCGCGGACGCCGGCGCGGCCGGCTCCGCAACCGCCGGGGCCGACGCCGCCGAGGGCGTCGCGTGAGCCGCCCGGCGCACGTCACCTCCGGCCCCTACGCCCCTCCCGCCCCGCGGCGCGAGCTCGTCGCCGTCTCCGCCGACGGGTCCCGCCTGCACGTCGAGGTGCACGGGGAGGAGGGGGCGCCGCCCGTGGTGCTGGCCCACGGCTGGACCTGCTCCACCGCGTTCTGGGCCGCGCCGGTACGGGCCCTGGCCGCCACCCACCGGGTCGTCGCCTACGACCAGCGCGGACACGGGCGCAGCCCCGCCGCCCGGGAGCACAGCACCACCGCACTCGCCGACGACCTCGTGGCGGTGCTCGGCGCCACCCTCGCCCCGGGGGAGCGCGCGGTCGTCGCCGGGCACTCCATGGGCGGCATGACGATCATGGCGGCCGCGGCCCGGCCGGAGTTCACCGAGCACGCCGCCGCCGCCCTGCTGTGCAGCACCGGCAGCTCCGCCCTGGTCGAGCAGGCCACCGTGCTGCCGGTGCGCGCCGGGCGCGCCCGGACCCGTGTCACCGGCGCCGTCCTCGGATCGCGCGCCCCGCTCGGGCCGGTCACGCCCGTCGCCCGGAAGATCCTCAAGTACGCCACCATGGGACCGGGTTCGGCGCCCGACCGGGTCGAGGCGTGCGCCCGTATCGTGCACGCCTGCCCCACCGGGGTGCGGCACGCCTGGTCCCGGGTGCTGGCCGGGCTGGACCTCGACGCCGACGTGGCCCGGCTGACCGTCCCCACCGCCGTGCTCGGCGGTACCGCCGACCGGCTCACCCCGGTCGTCCACGCCCGCGGGCTCGCCGCGGCGCTGCCGAACTGCGTGGGACTCACCGAGCTCACCGGCGTGGGGCACATGACCCCGGTCGAGGCTCCCGAAGCCGTCACCCGTGCCGTGTGCGAGCTGACCGCGCGCTATCTCGTCACCACCGAGAAGGAGAAGACACCGTGAGTGCTCGCAGGAGTCTGGAAGGCCGGGTCGCCGTCGTCACCGGGGCCGCCCGCGGGGTCGGCGAGCTGCTCGCCCGCAAACTGTCGGCCCGCGGCGCGCGGATCGCCCTCGTCGGCCTGGAGCCGGAGGCCCTCAAGGAGGTCTCCGAGCGCCTGCACACCGACAGCGAGCACTGGTACGCCGACGTCACCGACCACGAGGCGATGGCACGCGTCGCCCGGGAGGTCGAGGAGCGCTTCGGGAAGGTCGACATCGTCGTCGCCAACGCGGGGGTCGCCGCGGGCGGGCCGTTCGCCCACTCCGACCCCGACGCCTGGCGCCGGGTGATCGAGGTCAACCTGATCGGCGGGGCCGTCACCGCCCGGGCCTTCCTGCCCGTGCTGACGGAGAGCCGCGGCTACTTCCTCCAGATCGCCTCGCTCGCCGCCATCACCCCGGCGCCGATGATGACCGCCTACTGCGCCTCCAAGTCCGGCGTCGAGGCCTTCGCCCACTGCCTGCGCGCCGAGGTCGCCCACAAGGGCGTGGGCGTCGGGGTCGGCTACCTCTCGTGGACCGACACGGACATGGTGCGCGGCGCCGACCAGGACGAGGTCATGCGGGAGCTGCGGCAGCGGCTGCCGTGGCCGGCGAACCGCACCTACCCGCTGGGTCCCGCCGTCGACCGGATCGTCGCGGGCATCGAACGGCGCTCGCCGCACGTGTACGCGCAGTGGTGGCTGCGCGGGATGCAGGGGGTGCGCGGCTACCTGCCCGGGATCATCGCGACCGTCGGGCAGCGTGACGTGAAGCGCTTCGAGCCCCGGCTGGCCGGTGTCTCCCGGGGTCTGGTCGGGGCGGGCGGCGCCGCGGACGAGCAGGAACGCACCCGCAGCCACTGACCGGGGCGCGGGCTCCGTCCGCCGCCCATCAGACGCAAGGGGCGCGGCCGTCACCGGCGGCCGCGCCCCTCCGGCATCCGCTCACGGCCTCGGGAATGCGCTCACGGCCTGGGCGGCAGCTTCGGACGGCGCCGGTCCGGTACGTCCGTGTAGCCGGGCGGCATCGCGGCCGGGTCCTGTTCGAGCAGCTCCAGCGCCAGGTGCACGGCGTCGTCCATCCCGGCGTGCCGCCCCTCCGCCCAGTCGAGCGGGGTGCGCAGGATCTCGAAGTCCGGTTCCACGCCGTGGTTCTCCACCGACCAGCCGTACTCGGGGAACCAGGCGGCGTTCATCGGCACCGTGATCACCGTGCCGTCGCCGAGGGGGTGCCGGCCCGTCATGCCGACCACCCCGCCCCAGGTGCGCTGGCCCACCACCGGGCCCAGCCCCAGCAGTTTGAAGGCCGCGGTGATCATGTCCCCGTCCGAGGAGGTCGCCTCGTCGGCCAGTGCCACGATCGGGCCGCGGGGTGCGTTGGAGGCGTAGCTGACGGGCTGGGCGTCGCGCGTCAGGTCCCAGCCGAGGATGGAACGGGTGAGCTTCTCCACCACCAGCTCGCTGATGTGGCCGCCCGCGTTGCCGCGCACGTCCACGATCAGCGCGGGCCGGGACATCTCCATGCGCAGGTCCCGGTTGAACTGCGCCCAGCCCGAGCCGCCCATGTCGGGGATGTGGAGGTAGCCGCACCGGCCGCCGCTGAGCTCGCGGACCACCTGGCGCCGCTTGGACACCCAGTCCTGGTAGCGCAGCGGCCGTTCGTCGATCAGCGGGACGACGGCGACCCGGCGGGAGCGGGCCGACCCCCCCTCCGGCCGGAAGGTCAGCTCGACCGTGGTGCCGCCCGCTCCCGCCAGCAGCGGGTAGGGCCCGGCGACCGGGTCCACGGGCCGGCCGTCCACGTGGGTGAGCACCGCGCCCTGCCTGATGCCGGTTCCGGCCAGCGGGGAGCGGGCCTTGGAGTCGGAGGACTCGCCGGGCAGGATCTTGGCCACCACCCATGTCCCGTCCCGGGGGACCAGGTTGGCGCCGAGCAGGCCGATGGCCCGCTGGTAGTGCGGGGGGCCCTCGTTGCGGCGGGCGGGGGAGACGTAGGCGTGCGAGGTGCCGAGCTCGCCGAGGACCTCGCGCAGCAGGTCCGCGAACTCGTCGGGGGAGGCGACCCGTTCGACCAGAGGGCGGTACTGGCGCAGTACGCCGTCCCAGTCGATGCCGCACATGTTCGGCTCCCAGAAGTACGCGCGGATGATCCGCCCGGCCTCCTCGAAGGCCTGGCGCCATTCGGCCGCCGGGTCCACCTCGTGCAGGATGCGCCGCAGGTCCAGGTAGACCGTCGAGTCGCTGTCGCCCGACTCGGTGGCGGGGACCGCGCGCAGGTCCCCGTCGTCGTTGATCACGAGCCGGGTGCCGTCGCCGCTGACGGCGAACCAGTCCAGCCCCGAGGCCAGTTCGCTCTTGCGGGCCTTGGTCAGGTCGAAGTGCTCCAGCGTGGGCTTGCCGCTGATGTCGTTGGGGTTGGCGAAGGTCTCGCCGAGCGCGCCGGAGATCGGCCAGCGCAGCCAGACCAGCCCGCCGCCGTGCACCGGGTACAGGGCCGAGTACTTGGACGCGCTCACCGGGAACGGGGTGACGCGGCTCTCCAGCCCCTCCACCTCCACGGTCACGGCGCCGCCCTCGCCCGAGTTCTCCGATTCGCCCTCGCCCGGGTCCAGTCCGCCCGCCGCGGGCCTGCCCTCGGCCGAGAGCGCGAAGGGGGAGGGGGTCGCGGAGGACAGCGGCACCAGGTACGGGCGGCAGCCGAGCGGGAAGGACAGGTCGCCGGTGTGCACGTCGTAGACCGGGTCGAAACCGCGCCAGGACAGGAAGGCCAGGTAGCGCCCGTCCCGGGTGAAGACCGGATTCTCGTCGGCGAAGCGGCCGTTGGTGACGTCGACGACGGTGCGCGCACCGGGGCCGGAGATGCGGGCCATCTTGATCTGCCGCAGCGAGCGCCCGATGCCCGGGTGCGACCAGGTCAGCCAGTCCCCGTCGGGGGAGAAGGCCAGGTCGGTGACGGGGCCGTTGATGGACCGGATCAGCTCGGTGACCTCGCCGTCGGACTCCTCCGTCGCGTCGACGAGCAGCAGCCGGCCGTCGTTCGAGGCGACGGCGAGGCGCTCCCCGTCGGGGTCGGCGAGCAGTTCGGTCACGCGCCCCAGTGCGCCCGAGGCCAGCCGGCGCGGCTCCCGCTCCCCCGAGGCCCGGGGCAGGTAGGCGATCTCGATCGCGTCCTCGCCCTCGGCGTCGGTGACGTAGGCGACCTGCCCGCCGCTGCCGAGCATCTCCGGCAGCCGCACCCGCACGCCCGGGGTGTCGGCGATGGTCCGGGCCGGTCCGTCGCGGTGGGTCAGCCAGTACAGGCTGCCGCGCACCACGACGGCGCTGGCCCGCCCGGTGGCGTCCACCGAGAGGGAGTCGACGTGGCTGGCGGCCGGTACCTGGTAGGTGCGCCGGCCCGCGCGCGGGCCGCCGAGGCGGACCTGGAGCTTGCGCGGGGCGGCGTCGGGGGCCAGGGAGTCGACGAGCCAGAGGTCCCCGGCGCACTGGTAGACGACCCGGGAGCCGTCGCTGGAGGCGTGCCGGGCGTAGAACTCGTCGTGGTCGGTGTGGCGGCGCAGGTCGGTGCCGTCGGGCAGGCAGGAGTAGAGGTTGCCGATGCCCTCGTGGTCGGAGAGGAAGGCGATCCGGCCGCTCACGAACATCGGCGCGTCCAGGTGCCCTTCGAGGCCCTCCAGGAGCTGGCGCCCGTGCAGCCAGAGCCGGCCCATGGCGCCGCCCCGGTAGCGCTTCCAGGCGGCGGGCTCGTGCGGCGGTTTGCCGGTGAGCAGCAGGCTGCGGTGCTCGCCGTCGATGTCGGCGACCTGGATGTCGGAGACGGGGCCCCAGGGCAGGCGCCCGCCGGGGCTGCCGTCGGTGGGCAGTTTGTAGGCCCAGGAGAAGTAGGAGAACGGCTGTTCGTGCGAGGAGACGGCGAGGATGTTGCCGTCGGGGTCCCAGCCGCAGACGCGGGTGTCGGTGGCACCCCAGTACGTCAGCCGGCGGGCGGGGCCGCCGTCGACGGGCGCCAGGTGGATCTCGGGGTCGAGGCTGCGCCAGGTGGTGAAGGCGATGTGCCGGCCGTCGGGGGAGAAACGGGGGTGGCCGACCCGGGTCCGGTCGACGGTGACCCGCCAGGCGCGTCCGGGCGGGTGGCCGTCGGGGACCAGCGGGGCGACCCAGAGGTCGTCCTCGGTGGCGAAGCACAGGAGGTCGTCGTGCAGGTGCGGGAACCGGAGGTACGCGACGTCGTGACTCACCCCCCAATGCTTTCCGCGCGGAGGGGGTGCGGCAACTCGTACTGGTGATCCACGCCACCCCTCCAATCGAAACGGAACGGTTTCGTTTCGCTTGCGGGAGGGGTATCGTCTTGAGCGTACGGAACAGTTTCGTTCGGGACGGAGGCACGGAGATGACCGAGGCGATGGCGGCCCGGCGCAGCCGGATCACCCCCGAACGGCAGGCCGAACTGCACGAGGCGGTCCTCGACCTCCTGCGTGACGTCGGCTACGAGGCGCTGACCATGGACGCGGTCGCCGCCCGTACGAAGTCCAGCAAGGCCACCCTCTACCGCCAGTGGGGGAGCAAGCCGGAGCTGGTCGCCAAGGCCCTGCGGTGCACGCAGCCCGTCTCGCTGCGCGAGATCGACACGGGCAGCCTGCGCGGGGACTTCGCGCTCATGGTGGAGCACTCGGACGACGCGCAGATGGCCAAGGACACCGCGCTGATGCGGGGTCTGGCCCACGCCGTCCACGAGAGCCCGGAGCTCCACAAGGCGCTGCGGGACCTGTTGGTCGACCCGGAGATCACCGGGCTGCAGGTGATGCTGCAGCGCGCGGTGGACCGGGGCGAGATCGCCCCGGGGTGCCCGGCCCTGGGCTTCGTACCGCACATGCTCATCGGGGCGTTCATCGCGCTCCCGCTGATCGAGGACCGGCCGGTGGACCGGGCGTTCCTCGGTGACTTCATCGACGCCGTGGTCTTCCCCGCCCTCGGCGTCTGAACCTCCCCGTCCCCCGGCACCCCGTGCCGCCCCGCTGCTCCTGACACGCCGCTCTCGTCGTCGGGCCGGCTCCCCACGCCCTGATCCCTCCGGATCCATCCCACGACCTGAACGGGAGAACCACGACGTGGCCACCTTCCTCTACCGACTCGGCCGGGGCGCCTTCAGGCGCCGCGGGCTCGTCGCCCTCCTCTGGGTGGCGCTGCTGTTCGCCGCCGGTTTCGGCGCCGCCTCCGCGGCGGCCCCGACCTCCGGATCGTTCTCGATACCCGGCACGGAGGCCCAGAAGGCCTTCGACCTGCTGGACAAGAAGTTCCCGGGCATGGCCGCCGACGGCGCCACCGCGCGCATCGTCGTCAAGGCCCCCGCGGGCGCGAAGGTCACCGACCCCGGCCCCAAGGCCGAGGTCGAGAAGATCGTCAACGGCCTCAAGACCGGTCCGGGCGCGGAGCAGATCGCCTCCGTGGCCAACCCGTACGAGGTGCAGGCCGTCAGCCAGGACGGCTCCACCACCTACATCAGCGCCAAGTACACCGTCAGCGGGATGGAGCTGAAGGACGCCACCCGTGACGCGCTGAAGGAGTCCGGCGACGGCGCCAAGGCGGCGGGCCTGAACGTCCAGATCGGCGGTGACGCGCTGATGGTGGCCCCCGAGACCGGCTCCGGCGAGATCATCGGCATCCTCGTCGCCGCGATCGTCCTCGTGATCACCTTCGGTTCGCTGGTCGCGGCCGGTCTGCCGCTGCTCACGGCGCTCATCGGTGTCGGCATCGGCGTCTCCTCCATCACCGCGCTCGCCAACGTGCTGGACCTCGGCAACACCACCGCCACCCTCGCCACGATGATCGGCCTCGCCGTCGGCATCGACTACGCCCTCTTCATCGTCTCCCGCTACCGTGCGGAGCTCGCCGACGGCCGCGACCGCGACGAGGCCGCCGGCCGGGCCACCGGAACCGCCGGCTCCGCCGTCGTCTTCGCCGGTCTGACCGTCGTCATCGCCCTCGTGGGCCTGGCCGTCGTCAACATCCCGATGCTGACCAAGATGGGCGTCGCGGCCGCGGGCACCGTGGTCATCGCCGTGCTCGTCGCGCTGACCCTGGTCCCGGCCATCCTCGGCTTCGCGGGCAAGAAGGTCCTGCCCGCGGGCGAGAAGAGCAAGCTGTTCGGCAAGGGCAAGCCGGCCTCGGAGAAGAAGGCCAACGGCGGCACCCGCTGGGCCCGCTTCGTCCTGCGCCGCCCCGTCATGGTGCTGCTGGCCGGTGTGATCGGCCTCGGCGTCATCGCCGTCCCGGCGAGCAAGCTGGAGATGGGCCTGCCGGACGACGGCGCCCAGCCGGTCTCCACCACCCAGCGCCAGGCGTACGACCTGCTGTCCGAGGGCTTCGGCCCGGGCTTCAACGGGCCGCTGATGGTGGTCGTCGACGGCGACAAGGGCCTCGCGGACTCCACCGTCGACCGGATCAAGGGCCTCGAGGGCGTCGCCGCGGTCATGCCGCCGACCCCCAACGAGGCCGGCGACGCCTCGGTGATCACCGTCATCCCGAAGGACCGTCCGTCCTCCACGCACACCGAGGAACTGGTCCACGAGATCCGCGACGGCAGCGGCGACGACGTCCTCGTCACCGGCGCCACCGCGATGAACATCGACTTCTCGCAGAAGATGAACGACGCGCTGCTGCCCTACCTGGCCCTCGTCGTCGGCCTCGCCTTCCTGCTGCTGATGCTGGTCTTCCGCTCGATCCTGGTCCCGCTCAAGGCGGCCCTCGGCTTCCTGCTCTCGGTCGTCGCGGCCCTCGGCGCGGTCGTCGCCGTCTTCCAGTGGGGCTGGCTCGGCTCGGTCTTCGGCGTGGAACAGACCGGTCCGATCATGTCGATGATGCCGATCTTCATGGTCGGCGTGGTCTTCGGCCTGGCCATGGACTACGAGGTCTTCCTCGTCACCCGCATGCGCGAGGCGTACGTCCACGGCGAGCGCCCCGGCCAGGCGGTCGTGACCGGCTTCCAGTACAGCGCGCGGGTCGTCGTGGCCGCCGCCGTCATCATGATCGCGGTGTTCGCCGGCTTCATCGGGGCCAGCGAGCAGATGGTCAAGATGATCGGTTTCGGTCTGGCCGTCGCGGTCTTCTTCGACGCCTTCGTGGTCCGCATGGCCATCGTCCCGGCGGTGCTCGCCCTGCTCGGCCACAAGGCCTGGTGGCTGCCCAAGTGGCTGGACCGGATGCTGCCGAACGTGGACGTGGAGGGCGAGAGCCTGCGCAAGCACCTCGCCTCCGGGTCCCCGCAGGGCGAAGGCCCCGACAAGGACCGCGAGCTGGTCAACGCCTGACCGCACGCGCCGCACACGGCCCGGCCCCGTACCCCCGATCACCCGGGGGCACGGGGCCGGGCCCGTTGGGCCCATCGGGTGACGACTAGCGGGTGGCGGTGGCCGCGTAGGTGCGCCGGAGGAAGCGGCGCAGCGCGGCGATGTCGAACTGGACCACCGCGACGCCCTCGGGGGAGTGGAACTCGACGACCGCCTGGACGCGGCCGCAGGGCCAGACGCGTACGTCCCCGGTCCCCGTCGGGGCCTGGAGACCGGCCTCGAGCAGCGCCCGGGGGAAGACCCACTCGTTGTCGGTGCCCTCGGGGGAGAGGTCGGCGGGGAAGACGATGCGCACGGCCAGCGGCTCGGCGGGGGTGAAACGCAGGGCAACGGGGATCGCCCGGTAGAGGGGGTCGTCCGTGATCACACGGGCGCGGACCCGCTCTTCGACGGGGGCCGCGGTCGCGGTCGCTGGGAGATTCTCGGCGGTGGCTGACATCGACCAGACTCCTCGAATCGGAACGTATCCGTCCGTTTGCCCTCCAGCCTCGCACATTCCGACGAAAGCGCGCGCGGCTTTTTGTGGTGCGCTCGCTCTTGCCAACGGTTTGCAACTGGGCACTATTCTTGAACGGCTAAAGACCGTATATGAAGCGGAGCCCACTCCATGCATGTGCCCGACGGATTCATCAACGCACCCGTCTCGGTGGCCGCCGGAGTGGCGGCGGCCGCGGCGGTGGCCGTCAGCCTCCGCGGCGCCCGACGCGAGCTCGACGAGCGGACCGCGCCGCTCGCCGGACTCGTCGCCGCCTTCATCTTCGCCGTCCAGATGCTGAACTTCCCCGTGGCCGCCGGAACCAGCGGCCACCTCCTGGGCGGCGCACTCGCGGCGATACTCGTCGGCCCCTACACCGGCGTGCTCTGCGTGTCCGTCGTCCTGCTCATGCAGGGCATCCTCTTCGCCGACGGCGGCCTCACCGCCCTCGGCGTGAACATCACCGTCATGGGCGTCGTCACCGTCGTCACCGCACACCTGGTCTTCCGCGGGCTCCTCGGCATCCTGCCGCGCAGCCGCCGCTCCGTGACCGTCGCCGGATTCACCGCCGCCCTGCTCTCGGTGCCCGCCGCGGCCGCCGCCTTCACCGCCGTCTACGCCGTCGGCGGCACCACCGACGTGCCCCTCGGCAAGGTGCTGACCGCCATGGTCGGCGTACACGTCCTCATCGGCATCGGCGAGGCCCTCATCACCACCGCGACCGTGGGCGCCGTGATCGCCGTACGGCCCGACCTGGTGCACGGCGCCCGCGGACTGGCCACGCCGCTGAAGCTGCGCGTCGACGGCGCGCTCGTCGACGCGCCGGCCGCGGCCCCGGCACCCGCCGCCGCGGGCCGCTCCACAAAGAAGGTGTGGGCGACCGGCCTGGTCACCGCGCTCGTCCTCGCCGGGTTCGTCTCCTTCTACGCCTCCGCCGACCCCGACGGCCTGGAGAAGGTCGCCGCGGACAAGGGCATCGACGAGAAGGTCGAGGAGCACGCAGCCGCCGGCTCGCCGCTCGCCGACTACGGGGTCAAGGACGTCGAGGACGCCCGCCTCTCCGGCGGCCTCGCCGGGGTCATCGGCGTCGGGGTCACCGTCGTCGCCGGCACCGGGATCTTCTGGGCCGTGCGCCGCCGCACGACGGACGCGCCGACCGCCACCTCCACCGCCACCCCGGTCGCCTGACATGGGTGCCGGCCACGCCCACAGGCTCTACCGCCCGGGCACCTCGCCGGTCCACGCCCTGCCACCGCACTGCAAACTCGCCGCGACCTTCGGCTTCGTCCTGGTCGTCGTGTCCACACCGCGGGAGGCGGTGTGGGCCTTTGGCCTGTACGCACTGCTCCTCGCCGGGGTCGCGGCCGTGGCCCGGATCCCGGCGGGCCTGCTGCTGCGCAGGCTGCTGATCGAGGTCCCGTTCGTTGCCTTCGCCGTGCTCATGCCCTTCGTGGCCCAGGGCGAGCGGGTCGAGGTCCTCGGCATGTCGCTGAGCGTCTCCGGCCTCTGGGGCGCCTGGAACGTCCTCGCCAAGGGAACCCTCGGCGTGGCCGCGTCCGTGCTGCTCGCCTCGACGACCGAGCTGCGGGCCCTGCTGCTGGGCCTGCAGCGGCTCAGGCTGCCACCCCTGCTCGTGCAGATCGCCTCCTTCATGATCCGCTACGGCGACGTGATCGGCGACGAGCTGCGCCGGATGTCCGTCGCCCGCCGCTCACGCGGCTTCGAGGCGAGCGGAATCCGGCACTGGGGCGTGCTGGCGAAGACGGCCGGCGCGCTGTTCATCCGCTCCTACGAACGCGGCGAGCGGGTCTACCTGGCGATGGTCAGCCGCGGCTACACCGGCTCCATGCCGGTCGTCGACGAGGCCGTGGCCACCCGCGGCCAGTGGGCGTACGCGGCCGTGCTCCCGGTGACGGCCCTCGCCGTCTGTCTGATGGGATGGACCCTGTGACCAGTACCCCCCCGACCGCCCCCTCGCTCGAAGTCGCCGGCCTCGCATACGCCTACCCGGACGGCCACCAGGCCCTGTACGGCGTCGACCTCACCGTCGGGCGCGGCGAGCGCGTCGCCCTCCTCGGCCCCAACGGCGCCGGCAAGACCACCCTCGTGCTGCACCTCAACGGGATCCTCGCCGGCGGGGTCGGCACGGTGGCCGTGGCCGGCCTCCCGGTGGAGAAGCGGAACCTGGCCGAGATCCGGCGCCGGGTCGGGATCGTCTTCCAGGACCCCGACGACCAGCTGTTCATGCCGACCGTGCGCGAGGACGTGGCCTTCGGGCCGGCGGCGGCCGGCCTGCGGGGCGCCGAGCTGGAGGAACGGGTCCGGGCCGCCCTGGACCAGGTCGGCATGGCCGGCTTCGCCGACCGGCCGCCGCACCACCTTTCCTTCGGGCAGCGCCGCCGGGTGGCCGTGGCGACCGTACTGGCCATGCGGCCGGAGATCCTGGTCCTGGACGAACCCTCCTCCAACCTGGACCCGGCCTCGCGCCGCGAGCTCGCCGACATCCTGCGCTCGCTCGACGTCACCGTGCTGATGGTGACGCACGACCTGCCCTACGCCCTGGAGCTGTGCCCGCGCTCGGTGATCCTCAGCGAGGGCGTGATCGCGGCGGACGGCCGCACGCAGGAACTGCTGTGCGACGAGAAGCTGATGCGGGCCCACCGGCTGGAGCTCCCCTTCGGCTTCGACCCTCGTTCGGTATCGGTGGCATAAGCACCGGTCCGCGTTTGTTGCACCGCACGTGGACATCCAGGGTGTGGTGACGGCGGGCTTCGAGCCCGTCAGGGACGCGTTCGTACGCAACTTCGAGGTACTCGGGGACCGGGGCGCGGCCGTCGCCGTCTACCGGGACGGCCGCAAGGTCGTCGACCTGTGGGGCGGCACGAGGGACGCCGACGGCACCGCACCGTGGACCGAGGACACCGCTCAGGTCGTCCGCTCCGCCACCAAGGGCGTGGCCGCCGCCGTCCCGCTGCTCCTGCACCAGCGCGGTCTGCTCGACCTGGACGCGCCGGTCGGCGCGTACTGGCCGGAGTTCAAGGCGGGCGGCAAGGAGAAGGTCCTCGTCCGGGACCTCCTCGCGCACCGCGCGGGCGTGCCGGCCCTGGACCGGGGACTGACCGCCGCAGAGGCCGCGGACGGGGTGTCCGGGCCCCGCGCGGTCGCCGCGCAGCGCCCCTTCTGGGAGCCGGGGACCGGGCACGGCTACCACGCCCAGACCTACAGCTGGCTGCTGTCCGAGCTGGTGCTCCGGGTGACGGGACGCACGCTGGGCTGCGTCCTGGCGGAGGAGATCGCCGAGCCGCTCGGCGTGGACTTCTGGATCGGCCTGCCGGACGCCGAGGCCGAGGCCGGCCGGGTGGGCCGGGTGGCCCCGGTCGAGCCGCCGGAGAGCGCCGGGGTGCTGAGGACCAGGCCGCGCAGGAACGTTTCCGAGGCCTACGCCGACCCCGCGTCCCTGACCCGCCGCGCCTTCGCCGCCATCGACCCGCTGCCCGACGAGAACGCCCCCGCGTACCGGGCCGCCGAGCTCCCGGCCTCGAACGGCATCGGCACGGCCCGCGCCCTGGCCCGGTTCTACGCGGCCACGATCGGGGTGGTCGAGGACGGCGCGCGGATCTTCACCCCGGCCACCACCGCACTGGCCGCCCGCGAGCACTCCGCGGGTCCGGACCGGGTCCTGGTCGTCAACACCCGTTTCGGCGCCGGCTACATGCTGCACGGGCCGGCCTCGCCGCTGCTCTCGCCCGCCTCCTTCGGGCACCCCGGCCGCGGCGGCTCCCTGGCCTTCGCCGACCCGGAAGCCGGCATCGGCTTCGGCTACGTCACCAACGCCCTGGCCAAGTCGGTCACCGCCGACCCCCGGGCCCAGGCCCTGGTGCGGGCCCTGAAGTCAGTCCTCTGAGAGCCGGGCGGACTTGCTCCGGCTGGTCGTCGGGGACGCCGGCGCGCGCCGGCCGCCCTCCGCGAGGCGATTCCCCCCGGCCCGCCCGCCCGGCCGTGGGCCGACCGGGCGGGCGGGCCGCAGCGCGGGTGGGCGGGGGACGGGCGTCAGCCCGCGTTCAGTACCTCGGCGACGACCGGGCCGGCCGCTTCGCCGCCGTGGCCGCCGCCCTCGACCATCGCGGCCGCGGCGACATCGCCGCTGAAGCCGGTGAACCAGCTGTCCGGGCTGTCCCCGGCACCGCCGACCTCCGCCGAGCCGGTCTTGGCGCCCTTGTCCGAGCCGCGCACCGGGGCCATGGCCTCACGGGCGGTGCCGCTGGTCGCCGTCAGCTTCATCATGGAGACGAGCTGCTGCTGCACGGAGGGCTTCATCCGGCGCTGGGCCGTGGCGATCGTGCGGCCGTCCAGCTCCGGCGAGACCAGCAGCGGCTGGCGGAACACGCCGGTGCGGGCGGTCGCGGTGATGGATGCGACGTTCAGCGGGTTCATGGTGATCTGGCCCTGCCCGATGTACGCGGCGGCCGCGGACGCGCCCGTCGCCGGCGGGACCTTGCCGTCGGTGGACCTGACGCCCGTCTTCCAGTCCAGGCCGATGCCGAAGACCTCCGTGGCCTCCTCCGGCAGCGCGGAGTCGTCGTCGACGGGCTTGATCTGCTTGATGAAGGCGGTGTTGCAGGAACGGGCGAAGGAGGTCGAGAAGTCGGTGCCGGCCGGCAGCTCGAAGTTCTTCAGGTTGTGGAAGGCGCGGCCGCCCCAGGACACCTCCTTGGGGCACTCCGCGGGCTTGCCGGCCGCCACAAGGCCGCGGTCCAGCAGCATCGCGCCCGTCACGATCTTCATCGTGGAGCCGGGCGCCCGGTTGCCCTGCATGGCCGCGTTGAAGCCGTCCTTGCGGTGGTTGGCGACGGCCAGGATGTGTCCGTTGCTCGGCTTGACGGCGACCACCGACGCCTCCGGGAACCTGGCGACCGCCTGCTCGGCCGCCGCCTGCACCTTCGCGTCCAGATAGGTCTTCAGGGTGCTCGGCTCGCCCTCGACGAGGGTCAGCAGGGTCCGCCTGGGTGCCTCCTTCCCGGCCGGCTCGATCCACACCTCGGCGCCGGCCTTTCCGCCCGCCTTGCTGCCGTAGTTCTGGCGCAGCTCGTCGAGGATCTGCCGCAGCGAGGGGTACTTCTCCGCCGTCAGCTCCTCGCCGTTGCGGTCCACGGCCTTCACCGGCGGGTTCGCGGGGGCGCCCGCGCGCAGCTTCTCGTCCTTCTGGAGCTGCGGGTGGATCACCGAGGGCTGCCAGTCGACGAGGGGCTTGCCGCTGGTCAGGCCGCGTACCACCGTGAGCTGGGAGTCGTAGACGAGCGGCTTGGTCGTGCCCTCGTAGGTGATCTCCGCCTCGACCTTGAAGGGAACGGTGGTGCCGTTCGCCTCGCCGGGGGTGATCACGGCCTTGGACACGTACGCCTTGGTCCTGAACTCCCCGACCGCGGTCTGCGCGGCCGCGGCGTTGTTGGTCAGGTCGGCCGCTCCCCGTCCGTCCCCGGACGCCCAGGCCGCCAGGAACGCCTTGGCGGTCCGGGTCGCCTCCTTCTCACCGACCGGCCCGCTGCCCTGGGCGGACTGGACGGAGGCGTCCGGGTCCGATGCGTCACCGCTGTCGCCCACCAGGGAGTACACCCCGTACCCGGCCCCGCCGAGCATCGCCAGGAACACGCCGCCTATGACGGCGCCCTTCGCTGCCCCGTTCAATTCTTCGGTCCTCCCCCGTGACACGGCTCCTGAACGCGTTCAAAGAGCCCTTGGCTTCGACCTTACTCTGCGGAGTCGACCGGTGTGCAGTAGTTACCGGACGAAAATCCGGAAGACCCCCCGCCGATCCGGGCCCTAGGGTGCGCCCGTGGACCTCACGTACCGGCGGTTCGACCCCGCCGAGGGCGACGCCCTGCTCGCCTTCCTCACCGCGGACACCTGGCCCTTCCACGGCGCGGCCGTGGTCGACGCCGACCTCGCCCGGCGTTGGCTCGCGGACGGCCGCTTCGACGGCGACGACACCAGGACCTTCTGGATCACGGACGGCGACGACGTCCTCGGACTCCTGCGCCTCATGGACCTCGGCGACAGCACACCCGTGTTCGACCTGCGGATTCACACCCGTTACCGGGGCCGGGGCGTCGGCGGCCACGCCCTGGCCTGGCTGACGGCGTACCTGTTCGCCGAGTTCCCTGCGATCCGGCGGATCGAGGGCACCACGCGACGGGACAATGCGGCGATGCGCCGCACCTTCCGGCGCTGCGGCTACGTCAAGGAGGCCCACTACCGGGACGGATGGCCCGCCGCCGACGGCAGCGCCGTCCACGACGCCGTCGGCTACGCGATCCTGCGACGGGACTGGCTCACCGGCACGACCACGCTCCCCGCCTGGGACGACGAGCCCGGCTGAGTTGGGCCGGACGGCCGACGTGCAGGCGCCGGGGCCGTGTTCTAGCGTCGGAAGGGCGAGGGCGACCGATGCGCCGAGCCGGTCGCCCGCCCCGGAGTCCCCGCTCCGCGCCGCCGCCCCCGCCCGTGGTCCGGCGCATCCGCGGATCGCGTGACCGACCGAGAGAGCAGGTGCATCCGCATGCGTCCGTCGGCTCGTATCCCCGGCATCCTCGCCGCCCTCGCCCTCGCCGCCGGCGGCGCCGTCGTCGCCGCCCCGTCCGCCCAGGCGGACGTGAAGGCCTGCGAGCAGTACGTCGCCCAGCACGCCCCCAAGGCCACGGACGGCGCCGCGGAAGCGTGCTACGAGGGCCAGATCGGCAACCAGACCAGCTGCGTCTCCAGCCTCACCGCGGTCGGCGCCTCCAAGGACGTGGCGAACACGGCCTGCGAAGCCTCCCGCTGACGCCGCACCCGGAACGCACGAGGGCCCCGGCACCACCCGGTGCCGGGGCCCTCGTCCGTCCCGCTAGACCCAGGTGTCCAGCCACATGCGGCCGCGCCAGGAGTCCATCGGGAGGGTCTGGCCCGTGTAGATCGGCCAGAAGTAGATGAAGTTCCACACGATGAGCAGGACCAGCACGCCCGCGCCGATCGCGCCCAGGGCGCGGCGGCGTTCCGTCGAGCCCGCGGGCCCCAGCAGGGCGCCGATCATCATCGCCACCGCCAGGCACAGGTACGGGACGAAGACCACCGCGTAGAAGTAGAAGATCGTCCGCTCCTGGTAGTTGAACCAGGGCAGCAGACCCGCGCCCAGCGCGCACGCGATCGCGCCCGCCCGCCAGTCACGGCGGAAGAACCACCGCCACAGCACGTACAGCAGCGCGAAGCAGCCCGCCCACCACAGCAGCGGAGTCCCCAGCGCCAGGACCTCCCGGGCGCACTTGCCGGCAGCCGTCGCCGGGCAGCCGTCGGTGCCGGGCTCGGGGGACTCGTAGAAGTACGAGACGGGCCGGCCCAGCACCAGCCAGCTCCACGGGTTGGACTCGTAGGTGTGCCCCGAGGTCAGGCCGACGTGGAAGCTGTAGACCTCGGTCTCGTAGTGCCACAGGCTGCGCACCCATTCGGGCAGGAACGACAGCGAGCTGTTCTGGTCGTGCTTGGCTGCCCAGTCGCGCAGGTAGCCGCCCTTGCCGTTGTCCGGGCTGAAGATCCAGCCCGACCAGGAGGCCACGTACGTGACGACCGCCACCGG
Organism: Streptomyces sp. NRRL S-378; assembly: GCF_000720645.1. NCBI lineage: Bacteria > Bacillati > Actinomycetota > Actinomycetes > Kitasatosporales > Streptomycetaceae > Streptomyces > Streptomyces sp. NRRL S-378. The sequence goes on along the minus strand of NZ_JOBX01000034.1, from coordinate 3,946 downwards.
CACCGTGGAGACGAAGGCCGGCAGCGCATCACGGCGCAGCATCGCCGCGTACGGGGCGCCCGCGCCGGCGGTTCGGCGGGCGGCGGCGTCCCACAGCACGGTGAGGACGCCGAAGAAGGCCAGGATCACGAAGCCGTTCCACTTCGTGCCGGCCGCCAGCCCCAGGCACACACCGGCCAGGATCCGGTACGGGCGCCAGCCCAGCCGCAGCGTCTCCGCGATCTTCGCGTCGGGCCGGGTCCGGCCCTCCTCGTCCACCGGCAGGGCGTCCGCGAGCCGGGCCCTGGCCCGGTCCCGGTCGATGAGCAGCGCCCCGAACGCGGCGAGCACGAAGAACATCAGCACCAGGTCGAGCAGGGCCGTGCGGCTCATCACCAGGTGCAGACCGTCCACCGCCAGCAGCGTGCCCGCCAGGCAGCCCAGGAACGTCGAGCGGAACAGGCGCCGCCCGATCCGGCACAGCATCAGCACCGACAGGGTGCCGAGCACGGCGGTCATGAACCGCCAGCCGAAGGGGGTGAGGCCGAACATCCACTCGCCGAGCCCGATCACCCACTTGCCGACCGGCGGGTGCACGACGTAGCCCGGGTCCACCGGCAGGGCGACCCCGTCCGGGTTGGCGAGGATCGACTTGTCGATGTCCTTGGGCCAGTTCGCCTCGTAGCCCTGCTTGATCGTGGCCCAGGCGTCCTTGGCGTAGTACGTCTCGTCGAATATCACCGCCTTCGGGCTGCCCAGGTGCACGAACCGCAGCACGCCCGCGACCAGCGCCACCAGCAGCGGCCCGATCCACGACACGATGCGCTGCCAGGTCCCCCACACCTCCGGTGGCAGTCCGAAGGTCATCCACAGCTGCCGGGACGGCTTCGTGTACGGGGGCACCAGGCGGGTGCGGACGTCCACGCGGGGCGACGCGCCGGCGGCCGGCGCGTAGCCGAAGCCGCGCAGGCGGCGCAGCCAGGTGGGCGGCTCTTCTTCGCCGCCCGCCGTTGCGGTGGGCAGGGCCCCCGCGGGGATGGGCGGCGGCGTCGCGGTACTGGTCACCGGCACATCGTAGGGAAGAGATCTGTGTGCGCCCCAGTGGCGTGGGGTGACGAGCCGTGGGACTGAGAGGATGGGCGGGTGACAACTGACCAGCCCCGCGGTACCGAGCCCACCTCCTCGGCAGGCGTCCTCGTCCTTGCCGGCACCCCCATCGGCGACCTCGCCGACGCCCCGCCGCGTCTGGCGGCGGAACTGGAGCGGGCCGACGTCGTCGCCGCCGAGGACACCCGGCGGCTGCGCCGGCTGACCCAGGGGCTCGGCGTGCACACCACCGGGCGCGTCCTGTCGTACTTCGAGGGCAACGAGTCGGCCCGCACCCCGGAACTGGTCGAGGCCCTGGTCGGCGGGGCGCGCGTGCTGCTGGTGACCGACGCCGGCATGCCGTCCGTCTCCGACCCCGGCTACCGGCTGGTCGCCGCCGCCGTGGAGAAGGACATCAAGGTCACCGCGGTACCCGGGCCGTCCGCCGTGCTCACCGCGCTCGCGCTGTCCGGGCTGCCGGTGGACCGGTTCTGCTTCGAGGGCTTCCTGCCGCGCAAGGCCGGCGAGCGCCTCGGCCGGCTGCGCGAGGTCGAGGGCGAGCGGCGCACGCTCGTCTACTTCGAGGCCCCCCACCGGCTCGACGACACCCTGGCCGCGATGGCCGAGGTCTTCGGCGCGGAGCGGCGGGCCGCGGTCTGCCGCGAGCTCACGAAGACCTACGAGGAGGTCAGGCGCGGTGGGCTCGGCGAACTCGCCGCCTGGGCCGCGGAGGGCGTGCGCGGGGAGATCACCATCGTGGTGGAGGGCGCCCCGGCGGCCGGCCCCGGCGACGTGGACGACGAGGAACTGGTGCGCCGTGTCCGGGTGCGGGAGGAAGCGGGGGAGCGCCGCAAGGAGGCCATCGCAGCGGTCGCGGCCGAGGCCGGGGTACCCAAGCGCGACGTCTTCGACGCGGTCGTGGCGGCAAAGAATGCGGCACAAAAGGCGCCATAACTCGGTAAAGAGCTAACCTGAAAGGCAAAGCTCAGACCGTGCGCCGGGCGCTTTGGGCATGAGTCGCCCAAAGGTCGTCCAACACTGGACAGGACCTGATGCGCTCCCGCCCGAAGAGGCGTCCACTGGCCATGGCACCAGTGGAACAAGAGGAGCTGGCATGAGTGAGATCGCAGACACCCCGGTACCGGTCCGGCCCGCGGCCCCCGCGCGTTACTCCAGCCCCGACGTGCAGACCGTGCACGAGGCGTACTCCTTCGCGTGCATGCGCTGCGGGTACGCCTGGGAGCAGGGCTACCGGATCGAGCACCACGTCGACGGCCGCGGCGAGCCGTTCATCATGTACACGATCAACGGGGAGCGGGTGCCCTCCCCGCTGTCCAACCCGACCTGCCTGAACTGCGGCGGGCACGTCGTGCGGATCATGCGGGCCGGCCAGGTCTCCTCGGTGCTCGGGATGATCGACCACCTCTACCACCACCGCATCGCCCCCGGGATCGCGGGACCGGTGCCGGCCGGAGCGAACGTCCCGCGCACCCCGAAGCCCCGCAGGGCCGCCGAACTCCCCGACGGCCCCGGACCCGTCGCCATCAGTGAGGCCGAGAAGCGCGGGGGCCTCCTCTCCCGGCTGATGGGGTTCTTCCGCCGGTCATAAGATCGGCTCCATGAGCCCTTCCTCCGCCTCCAAGGACGCACCGCCGCCGCTGCCCGAACCCCTCCGGGTGGCGGTGGCGGACTCGCACACCCACCTGGACATGCAGTCGGGGACCGTCGAGGAGGGCCTCGCCAAGGCCGCCTCGGTCGGCGTCACCACCGTGGTCCAGGTCGGCTGCGACGTGAAGGGCTCCCGGTGGGCCGCCGAGACCGCGGCCCGGTACGACAACGTCCACGCGGCCGTCGCCCTGCACCCCAACGAAGCCCCGCGCATCGTCCACGGGGACCCGGACGGCTGGTCCCGCCAGGGCGCCCGGGCAGGGGGCGGCGACGCCGCCCTCGACGAGGCCCTCGCGGAGATCGAGGCGCTCGCCGCCCTCGACCACGTCAAAGCGGTCGGCGAGACCGGGCTGGACTACTTCCGTACCGGACCTGAGGGCATGGCAGCGCAGGAGCGGTCCTTCCGCGCCCACATCGAGATCGCCAAGCGGCAGGGCAAGGCCCTCGTCATCCACGACCGCGACGCCCACGCCGACGTGCTGCGCGTGCTGCGCGAGGAGGGCGCCCCCGAGCGGACCGTCTTCCACTGCTACTCCGGGGACGCCGACATGGCCCGCGAGTGCGCCGCCGCCGGCTACTACATGTCCTTCGCCGGCACCGTCACCTTCAAGAACGCCGCGCCGCTGCGCGAGGCGCTGGCCGCGGCCCCGCTGGAACTGCTCCTCGTCGAGACCGACGCGCCCTACCTGACCCCCGCGCCGTACCGCGGACGGCCCAACGCGCCGTACCTCATTCCGCTGACGGTCCGCGCGATGGCCGCGGTCCGCGGGATCGACGAGGACGCGATGGCCACCGCCCTGGCGGCCAACACGGCCCGCGCCTTCGCCTACTGACCCATCCCCGTCCGACGGCACACAGGGTAATCGTACGACTTTTTTCCGTGACCGGTCCTCCGCTAGGGTGCCGTGCCCCAACCAGCGGGTGCCGGACCACCAGGGGAGCGAGCGTCGTGAGCGATACGCAGGGCAGCCACCGCCGGGGCGCTCCCGTCCCCGAGGCGTACGGGGGCGAAGCCCCGGCCCGGCCCGCCGATCCCGGGCCCTCGTCCTGGGACACGGAGCCCGCCCTGCCCGTCCCCGTGCCGGGCCCGCGCGCCGAGGACCGGCGGGCGGGACGCCGCCGGCGCGCCGCGGGCGCCGGGGGCCGGGACGGAGAAGTCCCCGGGCCGGCCGCCGCCCCGGGGACGGGCCGCCGCCGCGCCCCCGCCCCGACC
>NZ_JOBX01000033.1:0-79181 GCF_000720645.1 Streptomyces sp. NRRL S-378 | reverse complement strand
CAGCGACCTGTTCGCACTTCCCAATCGGCGGCCGAGTCGTCGTGAGGAGCGGGGCGGCCAAGCCTCCGGAACCACGGTCGGCAGCCAGCTGAAAGCCACACCCCGCTCCTCTGGGTGCCTCAACCCTACGAATGGCTGCGGTCAACCCGTGGTCAGAAAGGTAGAGCCGACTGAGACCGGCCCGGGGCTCGGGCGGACCGCCCGCAGCCGACCCCCGCCCGCAGCCGGTCCCCGCCGCCCGGGCGGCCCTACCGGAGCCGGTCCGGCCGCCCGGGCAGCCCTACCGGAGCCGGTCCCCGGCGCTCGCGCGGGCCGGCCGGGGACCGGGCCGCCGCGTCACCCCGCCGTCAGCTTCTCCCACTCCTCCCGGTCCGGCCCCACCTCGTTCGGCGCGTAGTCCGGCCGCGCCGCCAGCCAGTGCGCCACCCGCGCCCGGATCTCCGGGTCCGCGTACGCCCGCTCCGGAGGCTCGGCCAGGTGCCGGACCCGTGCCCGGGCCCGCATCACCTCGGGGTCCTCCAGCGCGCAGTCGAACAGCGCGGCCACCTCGCGCGCCGTCCCCGTACGTCCCGCCCGCGTCGCGAAGCGCTCACCGATGGCCGCGTCGGCGACCACCTGGAAGTCGAACCACGGCTTCAGCGTCCGCACCGCCCACTCGTGGTGGTCCACGGCGAACCGCTCCGACCCCGGGTCCCGGTGCGCCGTACGGGCCACCCTGCGCGCCGCCCACAGGGCGAGCGAGGTGCCCTGCCCGAGGGTGGGGTTGGTGTGCGTGATGGAATCGCCGACCGGCACCAGCCCCGTCACCACCGGCCCCCGCTCGTCCACGAGCGCATTCCAGCGGTTGTCCAGGCTCGCGGTGGCCAGTACGCCCGAGAGCGGCTCGGCGCCGAGCGCCAGCCAGGCCTCGCCGGGCGGGAAGGAACGGGCCGCCCGTTCGAAGACCGCGGGGTCGCGCAGCGCCGAACGCGTGGTGTCCGCGGTGTGCACGAACAGCGTCACGGCGAAGACCCGGTTGTCGGCCGGGAAGACCGCGCACCCGGCGAAGGCGCCGCCGGTCACCGCCCAGGGCCGCCGCGGCCCCTCGTCCGTGCCCGCGGGCAGCCGGTACCAGCGGCAGAAGTACGCGAGCCCCGTACGGTGCCGTTCGACGACGGGCGGCCGGCAGCCGATCGCGCCGAGCCTGCGCTCGATGCCTCCGCGGCGGCCGCCCGCGTCCACGACGAGATCCCCCTCGTAACGGTCCGCCCCGGTGGTCACTCCCGTCACCCGGACCCCGTCGGCCGGTTCACCCCCGGCCGATTCGCCCCCGGCCCATTCGCCGCCGGCCCGTTCGCCCCCGGGCGGGCCCTCCCCGGCCGGCGCGGTCGTGAGTCCCGTGACCTGCTCCCCGTGGCGGACGACCACCCCGGCCTCCGCGCGCAGCGCCGTGGCCAGCGCGCTCTCCAGCACGATGCGCCGCGCCTGGAGCATGACGAGGTCGTCGTCCCCGGGCAGCTCGGGCGGCCGTACGTCGAACCAGTCCAGCTCGTGCCGCTCGCGGGCGCCGAGCCGGAGCATCTCCTCGTACACGTCGGGCAGATCGTCCCGCAGGACGTTGCGGGCGGCTCCCAGCAGGGCGTGCGGCTGGGCCGCCTGCGGCACGGTCGGCCGCCGCCAGCCGAAGAAGTCCCGGTCGAGGGCGGTGCCGGGGGCGCGCGGGTCGCGCTCGAAGAGTTCCGCCGTATGTCCTCGCCGCGCCGCGAGCAGGGCGGTGGCGAGCCCGCCGACGCCTCCGCCGATCACCAGGACATGTGCCATGGAACGTCCCCCCGAACCCTCGGACCGTTGGCCGTACGACGATCAGACCGCCCAGAGCCTGCACGTACGGAGGCGGGCCGAAACCCGCACACGTGTCCGGCGCGCCGTCACCGGGCCGCGGCCCACCCGCCCGGCCCGCCGTCCTCCGACACGGTCCGCCCCGTCCTCCGACACGGTCCGCGTCCTCCGACGCGGCCCGCCCCGTCCTCCGAGCCGGCCCGCCCGCTCCCCGCCGGTCAGCCCCGGCCCGTACGGTCGGCTGCGCCCGCCGCCGCGCTCGCCGTCGCGCCCGCGTGCGGGGTGGCCGCTCGGCCGGCCCCGGCCCGATGCGCCTCCACCGCCCGCCGTGTCTCCGCCTCGATCAGCTCGGCGTTGAGCGCGGCGGCCGCCTGCGCGCCCTGAGCGGCCGCCCCGGCGACCTTCTCCAGCGGCGCGGTCACGTTGCCCGCCACCCAGACCCCCCGCAGCGCGGTGGCCCCGGTCGCGGGGTCGGACTCGACGCACGTGCCGATCACGTGGCCGTCCCGCGTCATGTCCGCGATCGGCAGACCCAGGCTGGTCAGGACGCCCGAACGGGCCGTGAACCGCGGGGCCACCACCAGCGCCCGGAACTCCACCGCGCCCCCGTCGGCCAGGGTCGCCCCGGCCAGCCGGTCGTCCTCGACGACCAAACCGGTCACCTCGCCCTCGACGACCCGGATCCCGAGGGCCGCCAGCAGCTCCCGGTCCTCGTCCGCCGGCGGCCAGGTGTGCGCGAGCAGCGTGGTCCGCTCGCTCCAGTGCCGCCACAGCTGTGCCTGGTGCACGGCGATCGGGCCGTCGGCGAGCACCGCGAGGGGCTGGTCCCTGACCTCCCAGCCGTGGCAGTACGGGCAGTGCAGCACGTCCCGTCCCCAGCGCGCCCCGACCCCCGGCACCGCGGGCAGCTCGTCCACCAGGCCGGTGGTGACCAGCAGCCGGCCCGCCCGCACGGTCGACCCGTCCCCGCAGCGGACCCGGAAGCTCCCGTCGGGCAGCCGGTCCGCGGCGACGGCCGTGCCCGGCCTGATCCGCCCGCCGTAGCCCTCCACCTCCGCGCGCCCCCTGGCGAGCAGCTCGGCAGGGCTCTGCCCGTCCAGGCCGAGGTAGCCGTGCATGTGTGCGGCCGGGGCGTTGCGCGGGCTGCCGGAGTCGATCACCAGCACCGAACGGCGGGCCCGGACCAGGGTGAGCGCCCCGGCAAGCCCGGCCGCACCGCCACCGACGACCACCACGTCGAACGATTCTTCCCGTGAGTTGTCCATGTCTGCGAGGGTCTGCCCGACGCCGCCGTTTGACAAATGTTCTTGCCGAAGCGGCAAATGGAGTCATGGCCCCCGAGAAGCAGGACGACGAGGAACTCACGGAGGTGCTGACCGCAGTGGGCCCGCGGCTGCGGGCCCTGCGCCGGCAGCGCGGCACCACACTGGCCCAGCTCAGCGAGACCACCGGCATCTCGCTCTCCACGCTCTCCCGGCTGGAGTCCGGGCAGCGCAGGCCGACGCTGGAGCTGCTGCTGCCGCTGGCCAAGGCGCACCGGGTGGCGCTGGACGAGCTGGTCGGTGCCCCGGAGACCGGGGACCCCCGGATCCGCCCGCGCCCCTTCGTCCGGCACGGCCACACCTATGTGCCGCTGACCCGCAACTTCGGCGGGGTGCACGCCTTCAAGCAGATCCTCCCGCCCGTCGAGGGGCCGCCGACCGTACCCGAACTGAAGGTCCACGAGGGCTACGAGTGGCTGTACGTGCTGTCCGGACGGGTCCGGCTGCTGCTCGGGGAGCACGACCTCGTGCTCGACCCCGGAGAGGCCGCCGAGTTCGACACGCGGACACCGCACGCCTTCTGCAACGCCGGTCCGCAGCCTGCGGAGTTCCTCAGCCTCTTCGGCCCCCAGGGCGAACGGATCCACGTCCGGGCCCGGCCCACCACCTCTTCGGAAGGACGTCCATGACCACCACCGGCGAACGCCCCGAGCGGCCCGAACGCGCCGTTCCCCAGCCGAACGCCGTCGTCGGCGTCGGCCTCGTCGTCATCGGCCGGGACGGCCGGGTGCTGCTCGGGCAGGCGCACGACGGCCGTTGGGAGCTGCCCGGCGGCAAGGTCGACCCCGGAGAGGGCTTCGAGCAGGCCGCCGCCCGGGAGTTGGCCGAGGAGACGGACCTGCGGGTGGCTCCCGGGGGTGTCCGCGTCCTGTCCGTCCAGATCGACGCCATGTCCGGCCTCACCCGGCTGACGGCGGCCGCAGTCACCACCACTGCGGAGGGCGTGCCCGCCGTCACCGAACCCCACAAGATCGCCCGCTGGGAGTGGTTCGCGCCCGCCGACATCCCGTCGGCGCTGTACGCCCCCTCGGCGGCGGTGCTCCGCACGTGGCGCCCGGACCTCGCGCAGCTGCCGCACGTCCCCTCGTACGACTACCCGACGAAGGACCCGGCTCCGACCGCCTGAGGGCCCGTCGGCCCGATACCTCGTGGCGGCCGCACAGCTCCCCCCGGGGTCGGGCCTCCTGAGGCCGGGCCTCCCGGCCTGCCGCATCGGCGCCGCGGCTCGTACTGGACGTACGTGCGCGGTCCGACAACGCGGCGAGGTGCCGTGCCGGGCGTCGCGACCCGGTGAACCTTTCCGGTCACAGCACTAGCTGACGGCGACGACCGTGGCCGCCATCATCACCACCATCGCGGCCTGCATGTCGCGGATGGCCGCACGGACGCCGTCGGCCGCCCACTGGCCGTCGGCTATCTCCGCCATCCTCGGCTTCACCGAGCCGGGACTGTGCTGCGGGAAGGCCAGACGGTGCAGGTTCGCCGCGTGGAGCAGGGCGATGAGGCCCGCCGTGCGCTCATCGGGCCGGACGCCTCCGAGGACGACCGCGGCCAGCCGCTCCCGCAGGGCGCGCTCGACCGTGCCGTCGACCTCGGGGTAACGCCGCTGGGGGAACACCCCCAGCACCTTGTGCACCTGCTCCGCCACCAGCCCGCGCTCGCCGAGGCGCTCCAGCACGGGGCCGGACACCTTCATGTAGTCCTTCGTCAGCCAGTCCGTCATGCGGCGCCGCCGGCCCCGCAGCCAGGTCTCGATGAGCCGGAGCCGGCCGTCCAGCAGCGGATCCCCGGTGGACTCGGTGCTCCGGAGCTCCATGTGCTTGCCCGAGACCGAAACCCGCTCCGCCAGCACCAGTTCGGTCAGGATCGCTCCCGACAGTGCCGGCGCCACCGACTGCCGCCGCCGTTGCGCCCCGGACGCGTCGTCCAGGGACAGCAGCATGATCTCCTCGGCCAGCGTGATGGTCATTCCCGCATTGGTGGCCATGTTGGTCGCCCCCCGATGTTCGTACGCTTTCGAACAGGAGGACGTCCGGCGGCCGCCGGGAGTTCCGTCCCCCGCGGGGACTTGTGGGACATGGCCCGGCACCCGGTTCAGGTGCCGGGGAGGATACGGCGCGTTTCGTAGGCCCACATCGCGATCTCGACCCGGTTGCGGGCGCCGAGTTTGGCCATCAGGCTGGCCAGATGCGTCTTCACCGTGCTGAGGCTGATGTGCAGTGCATCGGCGATCTCGGTGTTGGTCAGCCCGCGAGCGACGGCGAGGAGCACCTGTTCCTCGCGGGCGGTGACGGGGTAGACCGGCTGGGCCACGGGCCGGCCGGCGGGCAGGTCCGCGAATGCCTGGAGCAGACGGACGGTGACGCTGGGCGCGATGAGCGCCTCACCGTCGGACGCCGACCGTACGGCCTGGGCCAGAAGGTCCGCTCCCGTGTCCTTGAGGAGGAATCCGCGGGCGCCGGCACGCAGTGAGCCGTAGACGTACTCGTCGAGGTCGAACGTGGTGATGACGACCACGGCCAGCGGGTCGGCAACGCCCGGGCCGGCGACCAGCCGGGTGGCCTCGAGCCCGTCGAGTACGGGCATGCGGATGTCGAACAGGCAGACGTCGGGGCGCAGTTCGCGGGCCAGGCGTACCGCTTCGCGCCCGTCGGCGGCCTCGCCGACCACCTCGATGCCGGGCTGGGCGTCCAGCATGATCCGCAACCCGGTGCGGATGATCGTCTGGTCGTCAGCGACGAGGACGCGAATGGACACCGCTCTCGCTCCTCGCTCTCGGCAGTTCGGCTTCGACATGCCAGCCCCGGTCGGTACCCGGGCCGGCTCGTAGTGTGCCGCCGAGCAGCGTCGCGCGCTCGCGCAATCCGGTAAGTCCGTATCCGTCGCGACCCCGGCCGGTGCGCCGGCCGTTGTCGCGCACGCTCACCCGTACCGTGTGCCGTTCGGCGGCGACCCGGACGACGAGCTCGGTCGCGTCGACCGCGTGGCGCAGCGCGTTGGTCACCGACTCCTGCACGATCCGGTAGACGGCCGCGTCCACGGCCGGGGGCAGCGCGTCCAGTTCGCCGTCGAGCCCCAGGTCGACCCTGAGGCGACCACCCGGGGTGCGCACCAGGCGCTCCAGATCCGCGACTCCGGCAGGGGGCGCCAGCTCGGCCCCGACCCCGCGGTCGCGCAGTGCGGCGACCATGGCGCGCATTTCCTCCAGCGTGCGCGCTCCTTCCTCCTCGACGCCCTCCAGCGCCTCGACGGCGGCGGACGGGTCGGTGCCCGCGAGCACCCGGCCCGCCTGGGCGATGATCACCATGGCCGACACGTGGTGGGCCACCGTGTCGTGCAGTTCCCGGGCGAGCTGCTCGCGCTCGCGGGAGCGCACCTGCTCCAACTGCCGCTCGCGAGCGGTCACCCGGAACCGCACGGCAGCCCCGAGCACGCCGGGCACCAGCAGGAAGACGAAGCCCACGACCTTTTCGACGACCGGGGTCCCGTCCGTGACGACGCACAGCGCACCGACCGCGACGATCACCGCGCCGCCCAGCACGATCTCGCGTCCCGATCCCCATCGGGGCAGCGCGTACACCAGCACGAGCACGACCGCGCCTGTGTACAGGCCGACGGGCTCGCGCGGTGCGGCGACGAGCGAGGCCACCGGAAGCAGGATCACCGAGCCGAACGCCAGCGTCACCATCGCCAGCGGGCGGGTCCGGCGCCACAGGGGCAGCAGGCACAGCCATACGGCGAACACCACCGCCACCGGCCGCCACACGACGTTCTCGCGCAGGGTGGCCTCCAGCGCCACGCCGGCAAGGCCGGCGGCGAGCAGCGCCCAGTCCCGCCGCAGCCGGGCGGGCGCGTCGGGCGGCCGGGGTTCGGTCCACAGGGTTCGCAGGTCGTCTCGGAGCACGGTTCTCAGCCTAGGGACCGCGGCGTGCCGCGCATCGGCCGAAAGGACGGGTCGTCACTCCGCCCCGGGGACGACGGATTCGCGGCCCGCGGGCCGATGCCGCGGAGCGCCGTGGCGACGACCCTCGGCATCGGCGGCCGTACAAGGACGGCCGACGAGGTGGTTGGAGGACCCGATGCTCTCGAAAGCCCTGTTGCGCCTGGGCACAAGCGCCGCCCGCCATCCCTGGCGGGTGATCGCGGCATGGCTGGTCGCCGCCACGCTCGCCGTCCTCGCCGCCGTCGCCTTCGGCGGGCGGACCGCGGACTCGATGACCGCTCCGGGACTGGACTCCCGACGGGCCGCGGAACTGATCGAGCGGGCAGGCACCGGCCAGGAGGGGATGACCGCCCAAGTGGTCGTCACCCCCCTCGACGACGGTGCGACGTTCTTCGGCGACGACGGCGCGCGCACCGCACTCACGCGGCTGCGGGCCGAGGTGAACCGGCTGCCGCACGTGCTCGGCACGAGCGACCCCGCGGGGGCGCTCGACGCGGGCGGGGAGACCGCCGTGCGCGGCGGCCTGGTTTCGGCCGACGGGCGGATCGCGGTCGTCCGGGTGCAGTACCCCGACCAGAGCAGGCTGTCGGCCGAAGACCTCGACGCCCTCGTCGATCTCGGCGACCGGCTGCGCGCCGAGCTGCCGCTGCGCATCGAGATGGGCGGGAACCTCTTCTACGCCTTCTCCGACCCCGACGGCGGCGCGAGCGAGCTGATCGGCCTCCTCGCCGCGGCCGCGATCCTGTTCCTGGCGTTCGGTTCGCTCGTCGCCGCCGCGCTGCCGATCGGCATGGCGGTCTTCGGGCTGACCGTCGGGGCGGCCACGATGACGGTACTGGCGGGGGTGACAGAGGTCCCCACCTTCGCACCGGTCCTGGGCAGCATGGTCGGGCTCGGAGTGGGCATCGACTACGCGCTGTTCGTGCTCGCCAGGCACCGGGAGTACCTCGCGTGCGGGCTCGATCCGCAGGCGGCGGCCGGACGGGCGGTGGCAACGGCGGGGCGGCCGGTGGTCTTCGCCGGCGGCACCGTCGTCGTGTCGATCCTCGGCCTGGCGGTCGCGAACGTGCCGTTCATGACGGTGGGCGGGGTCGCCGTCTCGATCGTCGTCCTGACGATGGTGCTCGCGTCGGTGACGCTGCTGCCGGCCTTCCTCGGCGCGGCGGGCCAGCGCCTGGCCCGGGCGGGCCGGATCGGCCGGGCCCTGCAGACCAGGAAGCCGGTCCGACTCGCACGGCGGCGGGACCCGGCGGCAGGCGCCGCCCACGCCGCCGGGTGGCGTCGCTGGATCGGGCACGTCAGCCGGCACCCGGTGCCGTACGCGGTCGGCGCGGCGGGGCTGCTGCTGACCGCGACGCTGCCCGTGCTCGGCCTGCGCGTCGGCCTGCCCGACGACGGCTCACTGCCCCACAGCCGTACCGAGCGCCGGGCCTACGACCTCGTCGCCGAGGGGTTCGGCCCGGGCACCAACGGTCCCCTCGTCATCGCCGCGGACCCCACCGGTGATCCGGGGGTGCTGGACCGGCTCGTCGGGGCGGTCGCGGCGGATCCGGGCGTCGCATCCGTCGCGCCGACGCACATCGACCGGGCCACCGGCATCGCGACCCTCGTGGTGTTCCCGACCACCAGCCCCCAGGACAAGGCCACGGCCGACACCATCGCCCGGCTTCGCAGCGACGTCCTGCCCACGGCGATCGGGCCCGGCCCGGCCAGGGCCCACGTCGGCGGCGCCGCCGCGAGCCTGTCCGATGTGGGCCGACGCACCAGCGAACGTCTGCCGGCGTTCGTCGCCGCCGTGCTGGCGATGTCGTTCCTGCTGCTGATGCTTGTCTTCCGCTCGATACTCGTACCGCTCAAGGCGGTACTGCTGAATCTGCTGAGCATCGGCGCGGCCTACGGCATCATGGTCGCCGTCTTCCAGTGGGGCTGGGGAGGCGCACTCATCGGGCTGGAAGCGACGGTTCCGATCGTGTCCTTCATCCCGATGTTCCTCTTCGCCATCCTGTTCGGCCTGTCGATGGACTACGAGGTGTTCCTCCTCTCCCGCGTACGCGAGGAGTACCTGCGCACCGGCGACAACGCCACGGCGATCGTCGAGGGCGTCTCGCGCACCGCCCGGATCATCACCTCGGCCGCCCTCATCATGGTGGCGGTCTTCCTGTCCTTCGCCGTCGCCGAGGACCCCTCCACCAAAATGTTCGGGCTCGGCCTGGCCACCGCGATCTTCATCGACGCCACGGTCGTACGCATGGTGCTGGTACCGGCGACCATGACACTCCTCGGCCGGACCAACTGGTGGCTGCCGAAGTGGCTGGACCGGATGCTTCCCGGCGGCCCGGCCGGCGCCGACGACACCGACGCGGAATCCACGGGTGGGGCCCCGCGTCCACGGCTGGTTGACCGTTGACTGCCCTTCTTGCGGTCAGGAGCCAGGGCCGACCGGCCGGCCGCGGCACCCGTCCCTAGTGCCGCACGACCACCCTCGGTGCGAAGTTCCCGTCACCCAGGTCCTCGGCCAGCAGCCGCTTGGCGATCGCGTCCGCCGCGACCCGCAGTTCGGCGCTGCGCGGCCGGCCCCGGTCCTTCTCCAGCTGGTCGCCGAGCCACTGGGCCCACGCGGCCGAGATGACGTCGGCCTCCCGCTGCCCGGCCGGCGTGAGGCTGAAGAAGGAGGCCTCCCGGGTGAGGAAGCCCTCCTCCACCATCCGGTCGAACACCGGGAGCAGTACCTCCGGCGGGAGCGAACGCCGGCCTGCGACCAGGCCGATGCTGGCGTAGCCGATCGTCCTCGTCATCAGCTCCACCTGCATCACCGTCCAGGCGCCCGCGATGTCCAGCCGGGTGTCGGAGGATTCGACGATCGCGCGCGCCGTGTCCGCCCCCATGTTCCGTACGAGTTTGCCGACCGCCAGCTCCAGCAGCTTGGCGGAGTCCCCCGAGGCCGTGGCCGGCGAGCCGAAGCCGTCGCCCATGTCCGTGGATCCGGCGCGGGCGGTGTCGCGCAGCTTCACCTGCTTGAGGAAGAGCGCCACGACGAAGCCGAACACCGCCACCGGCACGGTCCAGAGGAACACCGTCTGGAGGGCTTCCGCGTACGCCTCGACGACCGGGGTCGCGGCGGCCGGATCGAGCCGGTGCACGCCCTCCGGGGTCGAGACGGCCCTGGCCAGCGCCGCCGGGTCCTCCCCGGTGGCGCGTGCCGCCTCGCCGACCGCCTCCTCCAGCGACGGCCCCAGGTGGTTCGCGTAGATCGTGCCGAAGACCGCGGTCCCGAAGGCGCTGCCGAGCGTACGGAAGAAGGTGACCCCGGAGGTGGCCGTGCCGAGGTCGGCGTAGTCGACGGTGTTCTGCACGGCGATCGTCAGCACCTGCATGGACAGGCCGATGCCGACGCCGAGCACGAACATGTACAGCGATTCCAGCAGGGTGCTGGTCCCCGGCTGCATCCGCGACAGCAGGTACAGGCCGACGCCCATGACCGCGTTGCCGACGATCGGGAAGATCCGGTACTGCCCGGTCCTGCTGACGACGTTGCCGCTGAAGACGGAGGCGAGCAGCAGGCCGAAGACCATGGGCAGGGTGCGGACGCCCGAGATCGTGGCCGAGTCGCCGTCGACGTACTGGAGGTAGGTCGGCAGGAACGTCATCGCGCCGAGCATGGCGAAGCCGACGACGAAGCTCAGCACGGAGCACACGGCAAAGACCGGGTTGCGGAAGAGCCGCATCGGGATCGTCGGTTCCGCGGCGCGCGTCTCGGCCAGGCAGAACAGGGCGAGCGCGACCGCACCGCCCGCGAACAGGCCGATGATGACGGGCGAGGTCCACGCGTACTCGTTGCCGCCCCAGCTCGTGGCCAGGATCAGGGCGCTGGAGCCGATCGCCACCAGGGTGATGCCGAGGTAGTCGATGACCGGCTTGCCCGAGGCGCGTACCGCCGGGATCGTCCTGGCCGCGGCGACGACCACCAGGATGGCGATCGGGACGTTGACGTAGAAGCACCACCGCCAGGTCAGCTGGTCGGTGAAGAAGCCGCCGAGCAGCGGCCCGATCACGGTGGCGACTCCGAAGACGGCGCCGATCGCGCCCTGGTACTTGCCGCGTTCGCGCAGCGGCACGACGTCGGCGATCAGTGCCATCGCGGTGACCATCAGGCCTCCGGCGCCGACGCCCTGGACCCCGCGCCACACGATCAGCAGCGTCATGTTGCCGGCCAGGCCGCAGAAGAACGACCCGCTGATGAAGACGATGGCGGAGATCTGGAAGATCAGTTTCCGGCCGAAGAGGTCACCGAACTTGCCGACCAGGACCGTCGCCACGGTCTCCGCGAGCAGGTAGGACGTCACCACCCAGGACATGTGGTCCCCGCCGCCCAGGTCCCCCACGATCGTGGGGAGGGCGGTACCGACGATCGTCTGGTCGAGGGCCGCCAGCAGCACGCCCAGCATGATCGTGCCGAAGACGACGTTGCGCTGCCGCCGGTCGAGCACGGGAGGCGCAGCGGCTGCGGCGGGGGCAGTGGTCACATCTCGCACTCTCACAGCCCGGTCGCGGCCCCGCATGCGGCGCTGGGCCGTCGGGGGGAGCCGCGGGACGGCTCAGCGCAGGTACGCCAGGCCCGGATGGGCCGCCGCGTAGCCGTCCAGCAGCCGCCGGGCCACGGTCACGGAGTCGACCAGCGGGTGGAGCGCGAAGGCCTTCACGGCGTCGGCGCGGGAACCGCTCGCGGCAGCCGCCAGGACCTCGCGCTCCACCGCCTTGACGGCCGTCACCAGCCCGACCGCGTGCAGCGGAAGCTGCTCGACGCCCATCGGGTGGGCGCCGTTCGCGTCCACCAGGCAGGGCACCTCGATGACCGCCCCGGCGTCGAGGACGGAGAGCGTCGAGCCGTTGCGGACGTTGAGGATCAGCGTGGCCCGCTCGTCCCGGGCAATGGCCCGCATCAGCGCGAGGGCGACCTTCTCGTAACCCCCGGACTCCAGGTCGCTCTCGTCGCGCTCGCCCACCCCGGCCGCCTCGCGGTTCTCGGCCATGTACGTGGCCTCGCGCTCGGCCCGGGTCCGGTCCCAGGCGGTCAGGGCCGCGCCGGCCGGCAGCCCGGCCCGGCCGGCCTCGGCGTAGAAGCCGCGCTGCTGGTCGCGCAGGAAGGCCCCGCGGGTCTGTCCGGCCTCCTGGTAGGCCCGTACGGTGTCACGGTTGAAGTAGTAGTAGTGCAGGTACTCGTTGGGGATCGCGCCGAGCGAGCGCAGCCACTCGGCACCGAAGAGGCGGCCCTCCTCGAAGGACTCCAGCGCCTCGGCATCGGCCAGCAGCCGCGGCAGCTCGTCGCGGCCGCCGATGCGCAGCCCGCGTACCCAGCCCAGGTGGTTGAGGCCCACGTAGTCGATCCACGCCTCCTGCGGCCGGGCCCCCAGCAGCCGGGCGATGCGCCGGCCGAGACCCACGGGCGAGTCGCAGATGCCGATCACCCGGTCGCCGAGTTCCTCGGCCATCGCCTCGGTGACCAGGCCGGCCGGGTTGGTGAAGTTGATGACCCAGGCCCCGGGGGCCGTACGGGCGATCCTGCGGGCGATCTCCCGGGCGACGGGAACGGTCCGCAGTCCGTACGCGACCCCGCCCGCGCCCACCGTCTCCTGGCCCAGCACGCCTTCGGCCAGGGCGACGCGCTCGTCCGCGGCGCGCCCTTCGAGGCCGCCGACGCGGATGGCGGAGAAGACGAAGTCGGCCCCGCGCAGGGCCTCGTCGAGGTCCCGGGTGGCCGTGACGGCCGGGGCGTCGGGCACTCCGGCGGCCGCGGCCAGGTCGGCGAGGACGCGGGTCATGGCGGCGAGCCGCGCGGGGTCCTCGTCGCAGAGCGTCACGTGGGAGACCCGCCCCTCGGCATGGTCGCCGAGCAGCGCTCCGTAGACGAGAGGTACCCGGAAGCCGCCTCCGCCGAGGATCGTCAGCCGCACGCCCCTACCGCCCTTCGCCCGTGCAGATACCGGTACGGATGACGGACACGGATGCCGTCGCCGGTGCCACGATCGATGACACGATCGGTGGCACGGACGTCCGGCAGCCATCCGCCCCGACCAGTCTGCCCCGGTCGGTCACTCCCCCAGCGACGGCACGGCGCGCAGCCGGGCGCCCTGCTGCTGGGGAATGGCGGTGAGGCTCCGGGGCGGACCCGTCGGCACGCCCAGCGGCCCGGACAGGATCAGGGTGATCCGGGTGAGTCCCATCTCGTCGAGCATGCGGCTGGTCTCGGCCACCATCCGGCAGCGCACCAGACCCCAGCGCGGGTCGGGGTGGCGCACGGTGCGCACCGCTCCGTCCTGTTCGGCGGCCTCGGGCCCGCGCTTGCTCAGCCAGTGGGGGACGCCGTAGCGGTAGGCGGCCTCCATGAACGGATCACGGGCCACCTCCTGACGGATGCTGCACAGTCCCTCGTCCTCCGGGGCCCCGGCCAGCGCGGCCGCGAACTGGGCGAGCAGCGGTACGCACCAGCCCGGTTCGTGGTCCTCCAGCACGGCCGCCGCGTCCGGGTGGAACAGCACGAAGCGCAGGAAGTTGTCGTCCGGCAGGGCCGTCGGGTGCGGCCGTACGGTCTGGAAGAGCTGGTCGAAGGCCGAATTGGTGAGGGCGACGTCCCACCGGTGGTCGACGAGGAAGCTCGGGTACGGCACGGCCTCCATGAGGGCCGCGTAGTCGCACAGGTAGTCGCGCTGCGCCGGGTCCTCGGGGAGCCGGTTCTCGTCGGAGGCGCGCCACGTGGGCGGCGGATCGCGGTCGACCATGACGCGGAAGAGCCAGAAGCACTGCCGCTCGCTCATCTCCAGGGCTTCGGCCAGGGCGAGGAGTTTGCGGTCCGTCCACTCCTTGACGAGCCCGCGCTCCCAGTTGCCGTACGCGCGCACGCTGATGCGCAGCCGGGCGGCGAGGTCCTCCTGACTCAGCCCCAGCTCTTCGCGGCGCTGGCGCAAAATCTCCTTGCGTCGCTCCGAGCGCACGGCGCCGCGTGCGGGCTCCTCGCCCGCCCGGCGGTCCTCACCGGCTCGGGCGAGGCCATCGGACGGGCCCACCGCTGCAAGATGTGGCACTGAGAGCTCCCCCTCCTCCGGTCTGGATCTTCATTTCCGTGTGGCGATCCTGCTACCGACTTCATTCGAGTGTCAACTATTGTGGCAATTCCAGCCTCTTGACAGCTCATTCCCGCCACAGCTGTGGCACGTTCTAGCCCTTCCGGGCGAGAGCGGCTAGATTCCAGAAGCCGACCATGTGCCGTACCGACTTCGCGCGATCTAGGAGAACCACTGGTGACAGACGGCTTCCCGGCTCCCGTCGCGGTGGCCGACGCACCCCTGGCAGCGACCATCACCCGCGTCGCCGAACTCGCGGGGAAGATGGGCCGCGACCTGAACCAGGTCTTCGACCTGCGACGCCTCTCGGAGGCTTCGGGCGTGCCCACGGATGTGGTCAAGACCCTGCTCGACGGCAGGCCGGCCGGCGAACCCGACCTCCAGGCCCGCTTCCTGCAGCGGCTCGACCTGCTCCGGCGCACCCGCGTCAAGCCCAACGGCCGCCGCTACACGCAGCAGGAGATCGCGGACGGCGCCGGCATGTCGAGGCAGCAGGCGGGGGCCCTCATCAACGGCGACCGCCGCCCCACCATGGAGCATTGCGACGCGATCCAGCGCTTCTTCGGGGTGCACGCCGGGTTCCTCACGGCCCACGACGCCGACGCCCTCACCGACGCGCTCCAGCGGACCGAGCAGCAACTGCTCCAGGACTACGCGGGCCGCGCGCGGGAAACCGTACCGGCCGCGGCCGCTTCGGCGGGCGATCCGCTGGCAAGACTCCTGCAGAACCACGGTGTACGGGGCATCGCCTGGCGCGCCGCCCAACTGCCCAGCGACAAGCACCGGGACAAGGTGACCGAATGGCTGGACATGCTCCTCGAAAGCGTCAAACCGAACGAATCCTGACCCAGTCGAAAGCCTGGGTCTGATCCTTGAGTCCTGATCCGGATCCGCGCCGACGGGGAGAACGGTGAGCATAGGCAGAGAGCAGCGGCGGTTGTGCGGGGAGCTGGTGGCCGGTATCCGGCTGACCGCCCCCGTGGAGCCCGTGGACCTCTACGCTGCCCTCTGTGAGGGCATGAGCAGACACCGCGGCCGCCGGGTCGACTTCCGGATGGCTTCGTTCCCGCCCCGGACGGCCAGCGGTCTGTGGCTCGACATGGCGGACCGCGATCTCGTGGTCATCGAGGAACGCACCGCACCCGACCACCAACTGGTCATCCTGGGCCACGAGCTGTGGCACATGAAGGCCGGCCACTGCAGCCACCACGTCGACGGCGCCGCCGTCGCCGCGCGGCTGCTGTCCGACGAGGCCGACATCGGTGAGACGGTCCGCCGCGTCGCCGCGCGCACGCGCGCCGACGTCCAGGAGGAGACCGAGGCCGAGACCTTCGGCTTACTGCTGAGCAGCCGCTGTCGGAACTGGCTGGCCGGGTCGGCGAGCCACCGGCCTCCGGTCCAGCGCGACGACCTGGCCGGGCGGATCGAGGCCTCGCTGGGCTACCGGGGACTGAGGAACGACCGTTGACCGGTGAGGACTACTACATACCGGCAGCAGCGATGGCGATCTCCCTCGCCTTCAAGCTGCCGGCCCTGCGGCACAACTGGCGCGACCCGCTCCTGCGCTCGGTCGTCGCCCTGCTGACCCTGGCGGGGGCGGTGTTCGCCTTCGCCGCCCCGCCGACCATCGCGGCGGTCAACCGCTGGACCGGGATCGCCAACTTCTCGGCCCCGCTGGTGTACTGCCTGATCACCGCCTTCAGCGCCTCCTGCCTGGTCCTGATGGTCAACTGGCGGGGCGGGCGGCCCGAACAGACCCGGCGCGTCTCGCGGCGCTGGATCCTCGGCTACAGCATCGTCATCGTGGCCCTGGTGGTGCTGTTCGCCCTCGGTGAGGCCCCCGAGGAACGCCTGCGGGACTTCGACACCTTCTACGCCAACACGCCCTACGTCGGCCAGATGATCGCCCTCTACCTGCTGGCGCACCACGTCGCGGCCGTGGTGATGGTCGTCCTGTGCTGGCGCTGGTCGCTGCAGGTGCGCGGCTGGCTGCGGGTCGGCCTGATGATCATCGTCGCCGGCTACATCTTCAACCTCGGTTACGACGCCACGAAGATGACCGCCGTCGTCGCCCGCTGGCTCGGCCACGACCTCGACGGCCTGAGCACCTACGTGGCTCCTCCGCTCGCCTCCCTGGGCGCACTGATCAGCGCGATGGGCTTCGTGGTCCCGCTCGTCTGCCAGCGGCTGTCGGACCACTGGCAGACCTGGGCGACGTACCGGCGGCTCGGCGCGCTGTGGCAGGAGGTGCAGATCTCCGCCCCCGTCGGGACGCCCTCCGTGCAGATGGCGTGGTGGACGGCGGCGGAACTGCGCGTGATCCAGCGGGAGTCCGACATCCACGACGGGTTCCTGCACCTCGGCCCCTACTTCGACAAGGGCCTTCGCGACGACGCCTACGACCGCGCCGTGGCCGACGGGGCCGACGAGGAGACCGCCCGCGCGGTCGCCGACGCCGCCATGGTCGCGGCCGCCGTACGGGCCCGCTCCGCGGACCCGGAAGGCAAGGTCATCGGCGAGGACGAGGAGACCCTCCCGGCCACCTCCGACGGCCCCCGCGACCTCCTGCGCATCTCCGACGCCCTACGACGCTCCCCGGTGGTCCAGGCGGTCCGCCGGCAGGTGACCGTCTGACCGTCTGACCGTCTGGGTCCACCCTCGGTGGCGGTGTCGCCGGTCAGCGGGAGGCGCTCACCGCCGTTTTCGGGAACAGGTCCTGGAACGGGCCCGCCGAGTCGATGCCCTCCCGGCCGTACGGCGCGTCGAAGCTCCACACCATGAACAGCAGGAACACGATCAGCGCGCTGAAGAGCCCGGCGAGCAGCAGCTCCCGGCCCGAGCGCCGGATCTGCAGCGTGAAGATGAGCCCGACGGTGACCACCCCGCCGACCAGCAGCCCGAACCACACCACGCCCGGCAGCGTCGACTCGGAGCTCTGGGTCCGCGAGTGGCGGGCCTCGTCGGCGGCCGCGATGTGGTCCAGGAGCGGCTGGTAGGCCTGCGCCTGGAGCTCGGTGGCCGGGCTCTGGTGGGTGACGGACGTACGGAGCTTGCCCAGCAGCTCGCCGCCCTCGGCCGACGCGCTCTCACCGGAGGTCAGCAGCGGCCAGTCCACGGCGACGGTGTGGGCGACGTAGGCGTCCACCTCGCCGCGGATCCGGTCGCGGACCGCGGCCGGGTAGACGTCGGAGCGCTGGGTGACCTCGTACAGGGCCTGGGCCTCCCGGCGCACGCTGTCCTCGGCGGCGCCGCGCGCCTCCCATACGCCCGCGATGGCCAGGCCCAGCACGATCGCGTAGACCACACCCACCATCATCGTCATGTACTCGATGACGTCGGGGGTTTCGCTGGTGTCCTCGTCGGCGGCGGCCCGGCGGTGCCGGATCGCCGTGAAGGCGAGGACGAGGGCGCAGACGAGCACCATGGCAATGGCCAGGACCAGCCATTCGGACACGTGGATTCTCCCGGTGTGGATCGGTGGGCGGACGGAGGTGCGGCGGACGGGGTGCCGCGGACGGAGGTGCGGACGGAGGTGCGGCGGTCAGCCGCGGCTCTTGGAACGTGGGCGCAGGGCCGCGGCGGCGAGTACGGCCGGGGTGGTGACGACGACCATGAGCATCACGGTGGACATCCCGCCCGGGCCGCGCCGTTCCACGGCGACCGCGCGGTACGGACGCACGTGGAAGGCGCTCACGGGCGCGGTGGCGGCCCCGGGCCGGGGCGGGGCGGATGCTTCGGCCGGTCCCGGCCCGGCCGCCGCCCCGGGACCCGGCGGGGGCGGCGGCTCCCCGATCGCGGCCTCCGCCTCCGCCTCTGCCTCCGCCTCTGCCTCCGCGGAAGGCTCCGCCGGACCGGCAGCGGCCTGCGGCTCCGACGGCCCGGGCAGCACCACCGCGGGCCGTCCGGGCCCGGGGGCCCACCCGGGGTGGCGCACCGTGAGCCCGGCGTCGGCGCCGGGCACGGCCACCCGCACCGAGGGCCGGCCGGACGGCGGTACGACGGGCCGCTTCGGCTGCCCGGCGGGCACGCACAGGTCGACACGGGCCCCACGGCCGGGGCCGTCGCCCGCGACCGCCACGTGGCCGTGCAGCGGACACAGCGCCGCCACCAGACCCGCCCCGGCGAAGTACTGCCAAGCGGTCACCGCGCGTCCTCCCGATTCCGCAGCAGACATGAGGGCTACGTCTGAAGAAACGATCAAGGCCCGGCTTCGACACGCGGCGAAGTGGTGGAGATCCACCGCCGTGCCGCAGGCGCACGAGCTCTCCGGCGGTGCGGCATGATGTCGCCATGCTGACCGAGGGGGAGAACGCCCGACTGATCGCCGGGCGTTATCGACTGGACGCCAAGCTCGGGCGCGGCGGCATGGGGGTCGTGTGGCGCGCCACGGACCAGTTGCTCGGCCGCCGCGTCGCCGTCAAGGAGATGGCGCTCGACCCGGCGCTGTCCCCGGACGAGGCCCGGCTCCAGCGGGAACGCACCCTGCGCGAGGCCCGCGCCGCCGCGCGGGTCAAGCACCCCCACATCATCGTGGTGCACGACGTCGTCGCGGACGGCGAACGGCCGTGCATCGTCATGGAACTGGTCGAGGGCGGCTCCCTCGCCGACCGGCTCGCCCGGACCGGGCCGGTGGACGTCGCCGAGGCCGCCGGTATCGGCATCGCGCTGATCGGCGCCCTGCGGACCGCGCACGCGGCCGGGGTGCTGCACCGCGACATCAAACCGGCCAACGTCCTGCTGGAGGCGCCGGGCGGCCGGGCCGTCCTCACGGACTTCGGGATCGCGCAGGTGTCGGGGGCGACGACCCTGACCGCGACCGGGGCGTTCGTCGGGTCTCCCGAGTACACCGCGCCCGAACGGATGTCGGCGCAGTCGCCGGCCGGGCCCGAGTCCGACCTGTGGTCGCTGGGCGCCCTGTTGTGCGCGGCCGTCAGCGGGGTGTCCCCCTTCCGGCGGGACTCGCTGGGCGGGGTCCTGCACGCGGTGGTCTACGACGAGATCCGGCCGCCCGCCGCGTGCGGGCCGCTGCTGCCGGTGGTGCGGGGTCTGCTGGAACGCGACCCCGCCGCGCGGCTCGGCGCGGACGAGGCGGAGGAGCTGCTGCGGCCGCTGGCAGCGTCCGCGGCCGGCCACGCGCTGACGCGGCGCAGCGTCCCCGAAGTGCCCGACGCCCGGACGACGCGGCCCCGGACGACACCCTCCCGGACGCCGCAGCCCCGGACGCAACCGGCCGGGACGACACCGGGCCGGACCGAACCGGCCGGAACGGCACCGGCCCCGACGGAACCGGCCCCGACGGCGCCTCCCGTGGCGCAGACGGCGCCCGTGTCCGCGCAGGCGGCCGGCACCCCCGCACGGCGGCGGCCGGGTGCGGCACTGATCGCCGGCCTGCTCGTGGCCGCGATCGTGGGCGCGGGTGCGTCGGCCACTGCGCTGCTGATGAACGAGGACGACCCGGCCGACCGCGCCGACCGGGCCGCGGCCACGAGCGGCGCCACGGGCGGCAGCGCGGGCGGCGCCCCGGCGGCACCGCCGGGCGCGCAGGTCTCCGCACCCGCACCGGTGCCGTCGGCTCCGGGCGGGCGGACCGGTCCGCCGTCCGACGGCAGGGCCGTCCCCGCCGGCTACCGCGTCGTCCAGGATCCGGCGGGCTTCTCGCTCGCCGTCCCCCAGGGCTTCATCCGCAAGGCCGACGGCCCGCGGATCTTCTACATGTCGCCGGACGAGACCTTCCGCATCGGCATCAAGGTGTCCGCCGCCGAGCCGGGAGGGCCACTCGCCGTGCACGAGCGCTCCCACGCCGAGGGGCCGGCGACCAACCCCGGTTACCGTGACGCCGAGGTCTCCGTGAGCACGCACAACGGCCGCGACGCCGCCCTGTGGCTGTTCACCTGGAACGGCTTCTCCGCGGCCGAAGGCCCCCGGCACACCCGTGACCTGTGCTGGGAGGAGGACGGCCGGCTCTACGACGTGTGGGTCTCCGCCCCGGTCGGCCGCACCGCCGAGTCCCGCGGCCACTACGACACGGCGGTCCGCACCTTCACCCGCGCCGCGGGCTGAGGCCGGCCGCCGTGCGTCCGGGTACGCCGGAAGGGGCGCGACCCGGCGGTCGCGCCCCTTCCGGTCGGTGGAACGGCGGTCCGCCGTCCCGGTGTCAGCCCGCCTCGGTGCCGCCGAAGCGCTCGCGGTAGGACTCCAGGTCCTCCTCGGTGACCCGGGCGAAGAGCACCGGCGGCACGGTGAACGGGGTCCCGGCCGGGACCGCGTCCAGGGCCTTGGCCTGCTCCGGGGTCACCCACGTGGCGGTGTCGTCGGCGAGCGCGAACGCGGAGCGCATGGCGCGCGCCGAGGCCGGGATGAACGGTTCGGAGACCACCGAGTAGAGGTGGATGAGGTTCATCGCGGTGCGCAGGGTGAGCGCCGCGGCCTCCAGGTCGGTCTTGACCTCCAGCCAGGGGGCCTTCTCGTCCAGGTAGGCGTTGCCCGCGGACCACAGGGCGCGCAGCGCGGCCGCGGCCTTGCGGTACTGCAGGGTGTCCATGTGGCCCTCGTACTCGGCCAGCAGTTCGGCGATCTGCTCGCCGAGCTTCGCCTCGGCCTCGCCCGCGGGGCTGCCGGCCGGGACCTCGTCGCCGAACTTCTTGCGGGAGAAGGTCAGTACGCGGTTGACGAAGTTGCCGAGGGTGCCGCCGAGGTCCTTGTTGACCGTGGCCGCGAAGTGCTCCCACGTGAAGGACGAGTCGTCGGACTCGGGGGCGTTGGCGATGAGGAAGTAGCGCCAGAAGTCGGCCGGGAGGATCTCCAGCGCCTGGTCGGTGAAGACGCCGCGCTTCTGCGAGGTGGAGAACTTGCCGCCGTAGTACGTCAGCCAGTTGAAGGCCTTGACGTAGTCGACCTTCTTCCACGGCTCGCGGGTGCCCAGCTCGGTGGCGGGGAACATGACGGTGTGGAACGGGACGTTGTCCTTGGCCATGAACTGGGTGTAGCGGACGTCCTCGGCCTCGTACCACCAGGCCTTGTAGTCGCGGTTCGCCGGGTCGGCGTCCGCCCACTCCTTGGTCGAGGCGATGTACTCGATCGGGGCGTCGAACCAGACGTAGAAGACCTTGCCCTCGGCCGCCAGGTCGGGCCAGGTGTCGGCCGGGACGGGAACGCCCCAGTCGAGGTCACGGGTGATGGCGCGGTCGTGCAGGCCCTCGGTCAGCCACTTGCGGGCGATCGAGGAGGCCAGCTGCGGCCACTCCTCCTCGTGCTCGGCGACCCAGGCCTCCACCTCGTGCTGCAGCTTGGACTGCAGGAGGAAGAGGTGCTTGGTCTCGCGGACCTCCAGATCGGTGGATCCGGAGATGGCCGAGCGCGGCTCGATCAGGTCCGTGGGGTCCAGGACGCGGGTGCAGTTCTCGCACTGGTCGCCGCGGGCCTTGTCGTAGCCGCAGTGCGGGCAGGTGCCCTCGACGTAGCGGTCCGGCAGGAAGCGGCCGTCGGCGGGCGAGTAGACCTGCCGGATCGCCCGCTCCTCGATGAAGCCGTTCTCCTGGAGGCGGCGCGCGAAGTGCTGGGTGATCTCGACGTTCTGCGGCGAGGAGCTGCGGCCGAAGTAGTCGAAGGACAGCTCGAAGCCGTCGTAGACCGCCTTCTGGGCGTCGTGGGCCTGCGCGCAGAACTCGGCGACCGAGATGCCGGCCTCCTTGGCGGCGAGTTCGGCGGGCGTGCCGTGCTCGTCGGTCGCGCAGATGTACAGGACGTCGTGGCCGCGCTGGCGGAGGTACCGGGAGTACACATCCGCCGGAAGCATCGACCCGACCATGTTGCCCAGGTGCTTGATCCCGTTGATGTAGGGAAGCGCGCTGGTGATCAGGTGTCGAGCCATCCTCGGATGCTCCATTTCCTATGTGCGGTGCAACGTGACGTCACGGATTGTGAGTGCGGTCATCGTATCGAACCGCCGAAAGGCCACGCGCCGCATTTGTTCTCGGGTGGACGTAAAGCAAAAGCGAGGACTGTGACCTCTGCGTCACGGCCCTCGCGATCGGGCCCATGGTACAGCGGGGCGGTGGAGCGCCCGACCGGAGGCCCGACCCGTGATACGGCCGCACCGGCGGGCGGCATATGCATACGTGCTGGCTGGCGCCTCGCCCGATCGGGAACGATCACGGTTCGATCATCCGCGACGCATTGCTTCCCAGCTTTCTCCTCTGCGCCCCCCGAGTGCGCCCACGCTGCTTTCCTGTTCTGCACACCAGGGGATGAGGTGGAGCCGTGAGCGATGGCGGACCGGAGGAGTCCGGTGGGGCCGTGGGACTGCCGAGCCGGCGTCGGCGGCCGACGCCCATGAGCCAGTGGGACCCGACGGCACGGCTGTCGTACTGGGCCTTCCATGCCAACCGGCGCCCTGCCTACATGCGCTTCGCGTATCTGCAGCTGGGCTCGGACGCGGCGGCCGAGGCGGCGGTCGACGCCGCCTTCGACTCGATCATGGGTGACTGGCTGAGGATGCTCCACATGGACCGCCTGGACGCCTACGCGTGGACCGTCCTCAAGCACTGCCTGGTCGACCGGCAGCACCGGCTCCACCCGTGGCAGCAGGAGCCCGAGCCGACGGACATCAGCGCCTTCGAGGCGGCCCTCAAGGAGGCGCACGCCGACCAGTACGAGGTGCTGACCGACACCATCCGCTTCTACTCCGCCGTCTCCCGGCTCGCCGAGCGCCAGCGCGACGCCGTGCTCCTGCGGTACGGACTGCAGTGCACCCCGGGTGAGGCCGCCTCCGTGATGGGCGTCGACGAGGCCACGGTCCGCTCCCAGCTCGGCCAGGCCCACCGGCGCCTCGCCCGGCTGCTCGACGCCTCCGCCGATCCGGCGGAACCGGCCGAACCAGCCGGGTCATGAGGCGCCGCGACCGGCTGGAGCGGCCGGACGGCGACCCGGCGCCCCGCTCCCTGGCCGAGTTCCTCGCCCGGGCCGGCGTCCGCGACCGCTACCGCCACTACGACCTCGGCGCGGCCGAGGCCCGGCTGCTGCGCGCCACACCGCACCCGGCCGCCCCGCACCGTGCCCGGCGCCGGGCGGCCCACGGCTGGAGCGACCCGGTCCGGGACCGGCCGCTCGACTCCGAGCGGGCCCGGCGCGACCTCAAGGCGATCTGCCTGGCCTCCGTGTGCGCGCCGGACGCCGCCACGCACCTCGACGCCTTCACCGGACTGCGCACCGACCTGAGCGGCGCCGTCGTCTTCGGCTGCCTGCTGCACCTCGCCGGGATGCGCGAAGGCGCCCGGTTCTGGTGGCAGTTCGCCGCCGCGTCCGGCAGCGCGCGGGCCGCCGCGGCCGCCTACTGCCTCTTCCTCGACCACTCCCGGCGCGGCGAGCACCACGATGCCCGGCACTGGGCGCGCGAGCTGGGCCACCGCGGCTTCCGGCCGAGCGGCCGGCGCGACCTGCGCGAGATCCGGCTGTGCGCGCAGGCCGCCGTGCTTCGCTACGTCGAGCAGTGCGACGACCCCGATCTGGGGCCCGTGCCGTTGCCGAGGGCCGGGCTGTCGGGGGCGCTGGGCGCGTTCCTGCCGCCGCCGCCCGTCACGGTCGTGGCGCCGGTGGCAGCGGTCCGGCCGGCCGCCGGGCCGCTGCGCCACCCCGCGCTGACGGCCGCGGCCCGCGGGACCGTCGTCCAGGGCGGTACGGGCGAGGCACTGGCGGAGGCCCGCCGCGCCCTGGCCGTCGTACGCGTCCTGGAGCGGCACCCGCTGGGAGTCCGGGCGGCCCAGCTCGCACGGGAGTCGGGCCTCGCGGAGGCGGAGCTGCCCGCGCTCCTGGCGATGCTGTGCGAGGAGGAGTACGCGTACCGGCCGGGGGCGGGGGTGTACGGGCGCGGCCCGGCCCTGGACCGGCTCGCCGCCCCCGGCGGCCAGGGTCTGGCCGGGCAGCTCCAGCGCACCCTCGCCCTGGCCCGGGACAGCGCGGGCGCCGCAGTGTACCTCAGCCGGTACGCGGGGGGCGAGGTGCACATCACGCAGATGGCGGCCGGACCGGCGACCCCGCCGGTCCGGGAGTGGGTCGACTTCCGGGACGCCGCGCACGCCAGCGCGGTCGGCAAGTGCCTGCTGACGCAGCTCGACCACGACCGCCGCGCCGATCACGTGGCCCGGCACCGGCCCGCCCGGCTCACCCCGCAGACCATCACCGACAGCCGGGCCCTGTTCTCGGCGCTGGACGCGGTGGCCCCGGGCTCTCCCGTCTTCGACCTGCTCGAATACGCCCCCGGGGTGGTCTGCTCGGCCGTTCCCATCGCCGCGGGCGGCGCCGCGGGGAGCCTCGCGCTGTCCCTGCCGGCGTCCCATGCGCACCGGCTGCGCGCGGCCACGGGGACGCTGCGCCGCAAGGCCGTTCCGGTCCTCCTCGCGCTGCTCCTGACCGGTGCGATCCCCCCGGACCCGCCGGAGGCTGCGGCCGCCCCCGCCGCCGAGCCCGGCTCGGCACCCGAGGGGCAGCCCGAGCCGCAGCCGCTGCGGGCCCCGGTCACCCCGGAAACCCTGCGCCACCTCCGGCGGCTCTTCCGCACCCCGCTCGCCGAGGCCGCGGCGGCGCCCCAGGGCCCGCACCTGGTCAGCGACACCACGTCCGGGGCGGCCTACCTCTTCGACGCCTCCCCCGACGGCGCCGTCCCCCGCCTGTCCCTCCCCCACACCTTCACCTCGGTCACCCCGGGCAGCCTGACCCGCCCCTCGGGCCTGGTGGTCCTGGGCACGTGAGGGAGCGGGGCCGGGGCAACACGAAGAAGAGCCCCACACGATGTGTGGGGCTCCCGCTTGTGTCCGAGGGGGGACTTGAACCCCCACGCCCGATAAAGGGCACTAGCACCTCAAGCTAGCGCGTCTGCCATTCCGCCACCCGGACCGGTGGTCGGCCCCGGTTTCCCGCGGCGACATGGACAACAATAGCAAAGGATCGGCGGGGCTCCGACCACTTATCCGGGCGGCCGTGGTCCGCCACGCCGGGCTGACCTGCGGGCATGTCCGAACGAGAGGTGGCGGGACGGTACGTCTCGCCGCGGCCCGGGCGGCGGATGTGGGGATCCGGGTGGACAGCAGTGGGCCAGGGGCGGTCGGATGGCTGCGCACACATCCGGGGGAGCCGCGCATGGAAACCGAGCACCGCGTCAGCACGCTGGAGCTGTTCTTCGACCTCGTCTTCGTCTTCACCATCACGCAGTTGACGGTGCTGCTGGCGGACGACCTGACCCCGCGGGGCGCCGGGCAGGTCCTGCTCATCTTCACCGTGCTGTTCTGGATGTACGGGGGCTACGCGCACCTGACCAACCAGGTGCCGCCCGACCGCACCGTCCGGCGCGTGCTCCTGATGCTCGCCATGGGCGCGTTCATGGTGTGCGCGCTGGCCGTGCCCACCGCCTTCGGCGCGGGCGGTGTCGCCTTCGGCCTGGGCTACCTGCTGGTCGTCCTGGTGCACGGCGCGCTGTTCACACAGGCGCACGGCCGCGGGGTGCTGTGGTTCGCGCTGCCCAACGTGCTGTGCGCGCTGGCGGTGACGGCCGCCGGGTTCTTCGACGGACTGCCGGCCTGGGGGCTGTGGCTGCTGGCGCTGCTGCTCCAGTTCGTGACACCGATGGTCGTGCAGCGGGTCGCGGCGAGCGGGGCCGCCGCGGAGCCGGAGGTGCCCGAGCAGACGGTCGGCGACCAGCTCGGCGGGATGAACGCCGCGCACCTGGTGGAGCGGCACGGCCTGCTGCTGATCATCGTCTTCGGCGAGTCGGTGATCGCGATCGGCATCGGAGTGGGCTCGCTGCCGCTGTCCGCCGGGATCGCGGGCGGTACGTTCCTGGCGCTGACGATCGCGTCGGCGATGTGGTGGATGTACTTCGTGCGCGACGAGGGCCGGGCCGAGGAGGTCTTCGCGCAGATGCCGCCGGACCGGCGTTTCAAGCTGGCGATGGCGGCGTACTACTACGCCTTCCTGCCCGTGCTGCTGGGCATCGCCGTCTTCGCGGCCGGGGTGAAGAAGACGATCGGGCACCTCGGGGAGCACCTGCACAGCGGTCCGGCGGTGGCGCTGGCCGGCGGGGTGGCCCTGTACCTGGCCGGGAACCTGGTCTTCCGTGCGGCGCTGGGCATCGGTCCGGCCCGCTACCGCGCCACGGCCCTGGTCCTCGCGCTCGCCACGGTGGCCGTGGGGACCCGGTGGACGGGAGCGGGCCAGCTGGTGGCCCTGGCGGTCGTCCTGGTCGGCGCGGTGATCGCCGAGGGCGCCCGCTCCCCCGCCGCGGGGGCGTCGCGGGGAGCGGTCGCGGAAGGCGTCACGGGCAGCTGATGACCTGGCCCGCGTAGGAGAGGTTGCCGCCGAAGCCGAAGAGCAGGACCGGGGCGCCGGAGGGGATCTCGCCGCGCTGGACCAGCTTCGACAGGGCCATCGGGATGCTCGCCGCCGAGGTGTTGCCGGAGTCCACGACGTCGCGGGCGACGACGGCGTTGACCGCCCCGATCCTGGCGGCGAGCGGCTCGATGATGCGCAGGTTCGCCTGGTGGAGGACGACCGCGGCCAGGTCTTCGGGTGCGATGCCCGCCTTCTCGCACACCTTGCGGGCGAGCGGCGGGAGCTGGCTGGTGGTCCAGCGGTAGACGGACTGGCCTTCCTGGGCGAAGACCGGCGGCGAGCCCTCGATGCGGACGGCGTTGCCCATCTCCGGGACCGAACCCCACAGCACCGGGCCGATACCGGCCTCGTCGCAGGCCTCGACGACGGCCGCGCCCGCGCCGTCGCCGGTGAGGACGCAGGTGGTGCGGTCGGCCCAGTCGGTGATCTCGGTCATCTTGTCGGCGCCGATGACCAGCGCGCGGGTGGCGGAGCCGGCCCGGATGGCGTGGTCGGCCGTGGCCAGGGCGTGGGTGAAGCCCGAGCAGACGACGTTGATGTCCATGACGGCGGGGCTGCCGCCCATGCCCAGCTTGGCGGCGACGCGCGCGGCCATGTTGGGCGAACGGTCGATCGCGGTGGAGGTGGCGACCAGGACGAGGTCGATGTCGTCCGGGGTCAGTCCGGCGCCGGCCAGTGCCTTACCGGCCGCGTGGAAGGCCAGCTCGTCGACCGGCTCGTCCGGGCCGGCCATGTGGCGGGTACGGATGCCGACGCGGGAGCGGATCCACTCGTCGGTGGTGTCGACCATGGCCGCGAGGTCCTCGTTGGTGAGCACTTTCGCGGGCTGGTAGTGCCCTAGCGCCACCACGCGTGAACCGGTCATGGGCGGGGTCCCCCCTCGTAGGCAAGTCAGGATCACCCAGCTTTGCCTGCTACCGATGGGTACATATGCGCGTGACCCGACAGGATTCCGGCCCCTGATTTTGGAGCTTCCCGAGGAGCTCCCTGCCCGGGACCAGGTCGGATGCGGAACCGGGAGAATGAGTACGTCGGACTTCGGCGAGAAACAGAAGGGGTGGGCTGATCACCATGGGACGGGTCACCGAGCGCCGTCGCGTCGTCCGGATCCGGAGCGGCGGGGCGGGTGTCCGCCCGGACACCCTGGTGGCCGAGGAGCCGCTGGAGATACGCCTCAACGGCCGACCGCTGGCCATCACCATGCGGACGCCGGGCGACGACTTCGCCCTGGCGGTGGGCTTCCTGGTGAGCGAGGGCGTGCTCGCCGGCGCGTCGGACGTGCAGGCGGTCACGTACTGCGAGGGGGCGACGGCGGACGGCTCCAACACCTACAACGTGGTGAACGTCCAGCTGGCCGCCGGGGTCCCGGTGCCGGACATCACGCTGGAGCGGAACGTCTACACCACCTCGTCCTGCGGCCTGTGCGGGAAGGCCAGTCTCGACGCGGTCCGGACGGCGACCCGGTTCCCGGGGGTCGCCACCGATCCGGTACGTGTGCCCGTGGAGGTCCTGACCGGGCTCCCGGACCGGCTGCGGGCGGCCCAGAAGGTCTTCGACCGTACGGGCGGCCTGCACGCGGCGGGGCTGTTCACGGCGCAGGGCGAACTGCTCGACCTGCGTGAGGACGTGGGCCGGCACAACGCGGTGGACAAGATCGTCGGCAGGGCACTGCAGGCGGGACGGCTCCCGCTGGCGGGCGCGG
Organism: Streptomyces sp. NRRL S-378; assembly: GCF_000720645.1. Taxonomy (NCBI): domain Bacteria; kingdom Bacillati; phylum Actinomycetota; class Actinomycetes; order Kitasatosporales; family Streptomycetaceae; genus Streptomyces; species Streptomyces sp. NRRL S-378. The sequence goes on along the minus strand of NZ_JOBX01000033.1, from coordinate 50,897 downwards.
TGCTGCTGGTGTCGGGCCGGGCCTCCTTCGAGCTCGCGCAGAAGGCCGTGATGGCGGGGATTCCGGTGCTGGCGGCGGTCTCCGCGCCGTCCTCGCTGGCGGTGGACCTGGCGGTGGAGTCGGGCATGACCCTGGTCGGCTTCCTGCGGGGCCCGGACATGAACATCTACGCGGGCGAGGAGCGGATCACCCTGTAGCGACGCGCCGGAACAGCTCCCTGCTGCCGCGTTCGTAGCCCAGGAACGAGGCCCGCACGTCGCTGCCGTCGCCGGTCGTGCCCTCCTTGCCGGTGCCGTGGAGCGTGAACCAGTCGTCGCAGACCTGCACGGCGGGGGTTCCGTAGACCGCGGACTTGATCAGGATCAGGATCCCCGGGTCCTCGTCGGAGTGCCGGTCGATGGTCCAGGTGCCCTCGCCGGTGAATACTGCCGACTGCCGGTCCCGGGCGCATCGCCAGCCTGAGACGTCCGTGAGACGGACCCGGCCGCCCGCCAGCACCTCGAGCCGGCCTCCGCGGTCCCCCTGCCACGTGCCGGTGACGTCCTGCGCCGTCAGCGGCACAGAGGGCTTGCTGCCCTCGATCGAGAAGGCCAGGTCCACGGTGACCGGGACCAGCAGACCGAACAGCACGAGCACCGCGCGGGCCAGGTTCTGCACGTCAGCGCCGTCGGCGGGAGCGGCGGCCGGCGTCGGCCGGGGGTTTCGGGGCCGGCGGGTCGATGCGGTGGAGGTCCAGGGTGGCCGGGAGCGGGGTGGCGCCCGGGCCGCCGGACTCGGCCCAGGCGATGATCTCGTCGGTGGCGGTGTCGTCGAGGGCCCAGCCGAACCAGACCGCGCGGGCGCCGCGGCGGCGGGCCTCGCTGGTGGGCTGGACCACGATGACGTTGGCCTGGGCGCAGGGGCCGAGGCAGTCGCTGGTACGGACGGCCAGGCGGCCCCCGGAGGCGGCCGCGGCCTCGCGCAGCCGGGCGAGCTGGCCCGCGTGGTCGGAGCCGGGGTTCTTGCGGGGGTCGCCGCAGCAGCAGCCGCGGCAGACCACCAGGGTGCAGGGGCGTGGGGCGTGGGCACCGAGCGGGCGTATCCAGGTCACCACCGTACGTTACCGGTGCGGAGAGGACGTCGGTCGGGCCGGGCGGGAGACCTCCGCCACACGGTCGGCGGGGAGTTCGGGCCTCGTGTCCTGGGCGCGGCGCCGGGCGAGTACCGCGCAGACCATCAGCTGCATCTGGTGGAACAGCATCAGCGGGAGCACGGCGAGGCCGGCCTGGGCCCCGAACAGGACGCTGGCCATGGGGAGTCCGGCGGCCAGGCTCTTCTTCGACCCGGCGAACTGGATGGCGATGCGGTCCTCGCGGCCGAAACCGAGGCGGGCAGCGCCGTACCAGGTGACGAGCAGCATGACCGTGAGGAGTACGGCTTCCAGCAGCATCAGCGCGCCCAGGCGCAGCGGGCTCACCTGCTGCCAGATGCCGGCGGCCATGCCCGCGCTGAAGGCCGTGTAGACCACGAGCAGGATCGAGCCGCGGTCGACGTACCCGAGGGTCTTCTTGTGGCGGGTGACGAAGCCGCCGACCCAGCGGCGCAGGGCCTGGCCCAGGAGGAAGGGCAGCAGGAGCTGGAGGGTGATCTTGAGGATGGCGTCGGCGGAGAAGCCGCCCGTGCGGCCGCCGAGCAGGACCGCCGCGAGCAGAGGGGTGAGCACGATGCCGGCCATGCTGGAGAAGGAGCCGGCACAGATCGCGGCGGGGACGTTGCCGCGGGCGATCGAGGTGAAGGCGATCGAGGACTGGACGGTCGAGGGGACCAGGCAGAGGAAGAGCAGTCCGCTCCGGAGCGCGGGCGGCAGGAGGCCGGGGGCGAGGGCGCACAGGGCCAGGCCGAGGACCGGGAAGAGCAGGAAGGTGCAGGCGAGCACGGTGAGGTGCAGCCGCCAGTGGCGCAGGCCGTCGAGCGCCTCGCGGGTGGAGAGCCGGGCGCCGTAGAGGAAGAAGAGCAGGGCCACGGCGGCGGTGGAGGCGACGCCGGCGGCTGCGGCGGCCGCGCCGCGGGCGGGGAGCAGGGCGGCGAGGCCGACGGTGCCGAGCAGGGCCAGGACGTACGGGTCCACGGGGAGCCGGGCGGGGAGGTACGGGCGGCGCATGCGCAGGGTGCTCACTTGCTGTCGGGGCGGTGGGACCGGATGCTCTTCGTCCCTTTCTCGGTGCCCCTTCATGGTCGGCCCCCGCCGGTGATCGGGAAACCCGTACACCGCTCTCACTGTCATCACGGATCGAGATGAGCCGACCTACGATGGGGGCATGTACGACCCGGTGCAGTTGCGGACGTTCCTCACGGTGGCCCAGACGCTGAGCTTCACGCAGGCCGCGGGGCGTCTCGGCGTACGGCAGTCCACCGTGAGCCAGCACGTGCGGCGGCTGGAGGAGGCGACGGGGCGGCCGCTGTTCCTGCGGGACACGCACAGCGTGGAGCTGACGGAGGACGGCGAGGCGATGCTCGGCTTCGCGCGGACGATCCTGGAGGCGCACGAGCGGGCGGCAGCCTTCTTCACGGGGACGCGGCTGCGGGGGCGGCTGCGGTTCGGTGCCTCGGAGGACTTCGTGCTGTCGCGGCTGCCGGAGATCCTCGAGGGGTTCCGGCACGAGCACCCCGAGGTGGACCTGGAGCTGTCGGTGGAGCTGTCGGGCACGCTGCACGAGCGGCTGGACGCGGGCCGCCTCGACCTGGTGCTGGCGAAGCGGCGGGGTCCGGGGGACGAGCGGGGCCGGCTGGTCTGGCGGGACAGGATGGTGTGGATCGGCGCGGAGGGGCTACGGGTGGATCCCGAGCGCCCGGTTCCGTTGATCGTCTTCCCGCCGCCCGGTATCACCCGGGCGCGGGCGCTGGAGGTGCTCGAACGGGACGGGCGGGCGTGGCGGATCGCGTGCACGAGCGGCAGCCTGAGCGGTCTGGTCGCGGCGGCCCGGGCCGGGCTGGGCGTGATGGCGCACACGCGGGGGCTGATCCCGCCCGGGCTGGTGCGGGTCGGCGGGCTGCCCGAGCTGGGGCCGGTGGAGTTCGCCCTGCTGCGCGGCCCGCGTGCGTCGCCCGCGGCCGAGGCACTGGCGGCGGCGGTCCTCTCGGGCGCGGACCGGCTGACCCGCTCCGGCTGACCGTCGCGCACCGCCGGACCGGACGTCGGCCGCTCGCCGGACCGCTCGCCGGACCGTCGAATCACCGGCGGACCGTCTGCGGCCGGCCCCGGCGGACCGTGTCCCCGGCCGCCCGGCAGGGGGCCGTCGCACCACCCGGCGCCCCGGCCCGTGGACGGCATCGGCCCGGCGCCCGGCGGACCGCCCGGCGCATCGGCCCGGCGCCCGGCGCACGGGGGTGGCCACAGGGCGCACGGGGACCGGCCCGCGCCCTGCGAGCCGCACGTCAGCAGCGTGAACGGCGTGATCACTGGGGAGGTCTTGTGGAAGTGTCCGAACGCCCATCAACCCCCCTTGACACTGAGGTACGTTCACCGCGGCGCGCGGAGAGGAGCGGGGCCTTGCGTGAGATCACCGTCCCACCGGTCGTCACGGGCGCGCCCGTCGGCGGCCTGGCCGACGCCGTCTTCCAGCACGCCCGGGAAGAACCGGACCGGGTGGTCCTCGGCCGGAAGACCGACGGGGTGTGGCGGGACGTGACGTCCGGTGAGCTGGCGGCCGAGGTGCTGGCGCTCGCCAAGGGACTGCTGGCCCAGGGGGTGCGCTTCGGCGACCGGGTGGCCGTCATGTCCCGCACCCGCTACGAGTTCACGCTGTTCGACTTCGCCCTGTGGGCGATCGGCGCGCAGCCCGTCCCCGTCTATCCGACGTCGTCCACCGAGCAGGTGCACTGGATCCTCCACGACACCGCCTGCACCGCCTGCGTCGTGGAGAACGAGGACCAGGCCATGACGGTGGGCTCGGTCATCGACCGGCTCCCCCACCTGCGACGGCTGTGGCAGCTGGACGCCGGGGCGGTGGACGACCTCGTCGCGGCCGGCCGCTCGGTGGCCGAGGACGTCGTGCACCGCCACCGCGGCGCGGTGACGCCCGATGCGACGGCCACCGTCATCTACACCTCGGGGACCACCGGCCGGCCCAAGGGGTGCGTGCTCACGCACGCCAATTTCATGTACGAGACGGACACCCTGGTGGCCCGCTGGGAGTCCGTGTTCCAGGGCAGGCAGGGCGACCGGCCGTCGACCCTGCTGTTCCTGCCGCTGGCCCACGTCTTCGGGCGGATGGTGGAGGTGGCGGCGGTCCGGGCGCGGGTCAAGCTCGGGCACCAGCCGGTGCTGGCGGCGGCCGAGCTGATGCCGGACCTCGCGGCGTTCCGGCCGACCTTCGTGCTCGGCGTCCCGTACGTCTTCGAGAAGGTCTTCGCGACCGCCCGCCGCAAGGCGGAGGCGGAGGGGCGCACGGGACCCTTCGACCGGGCCGTGGAGACGGCCGTGCGGTATGCGGAGGCGCGCGAGCGGAAGGCGTTCGGCACCGGTCCGGGCCCCTCGGCGACGCTGCGGATGGAGCACCGGCTCTTCGAGAAGCTCGTCTACGGCAAGGTCCGCGAGGCGATGGGCGGGCGGGTGCGGTACGCCATGTCCGGCGGGTCGGCGATGTCCCGCCGTCTCGGGCTGTTCTTCGACGGCGCGGGGATCACGGTGTTCGAGGGGTACGGGCTGACCGAGTCCTGCGCGGCGGCCACCGCGAACCCTCCGGAGGCAACGAAGTACGGCACGGTGGGCCGGCCGATCCCGGGGAGCACGGTGCACATCGCGGACGACGGGGAGGTCTGGCTGCACGGCGGGCACGTCTTCTCCGGGTACCTGGGCGATCCGCGCGCCACGGAGGCGGTGCTGCGCGGCGGCTGGCTGGCGACCGGGGACCTGGGGCGGCTGGACGAGGACGGCTACCTGGTCATCACCGGACGCAAGAAGGACATCCTGGTGACGTCCAACGGCAAGAGCGTCGCCCCGGCTGCGCTGGAGGAGCGGGTCCGTTCGCATCCGCTGGTGGCGCAGTGCGTGCTGGTGGGCAACGACCGGCCGTACATCGCGGCGCTGCTCACCCTGGACACGGAGGGCATAGCGCACTGGCTGTCGATGCGCGGCAGACCGCAGATGCCGGCCGCGGACCTCGTGAGCGATCCGGAGCTGACGGCGGAGGTCCGCCGGGCGGTGGTGGCCGCCAACACCCTGGTCTCGCAGGCGGAGGCGATCCGCACCTTCCGGGTGCTGGCCGAGCAGTTCACCGAGGAGCGGGGCTTGCTGACCCCTTCGCTGAAGCTCAAGCGCCGGGCGATCGAGAAGGCGTACGCGAAGGAGGTCGCCGAGCTCTACCGGACGTGATCCAGGAATCCGGAGCCGGATCGGGAGCCGGGAGCCGGATCGGGAGTCGGGAGTCGGGAGTCGGGAGTCGAGCACGGGAACCAGCGCATCTGACGGTTCGTCACTTCAGCGCGTCATCGATATTGACCATCCGTCAGGTCGCGCACAGAATGCGGGGATTCCGACCGGAGGGGGATCCCCGACATGTTGCGTCCGATCCGCACCCTGGCCGCCGCGGCAGCGGCCGTCGCGCTCGTCTCCGCCTGCAACTCCGCCTCCACCAACGGCACCTCTCCGGGCGGCTCCGGCGACGCGCCCGCCACCACGCGCGGGGTGACCGCCGACTCCATCAAGGTCGGCGGCATCGTCTCGATGACCACCGCCAGCGGCTACAGCAAGAAGGACACCGACCTCGGCGCCAGGGCCCGCTACCTGAGAGCCAACGCCGAGGGCGGCGTCCACGGCCGCAAGATCGAATACCTCGGCGCGGAGGACGACGGGCAGGACCCCGCGAAGAACATGGCCGCCGCCCGCAAACTCGTCCAGCAGGACAAGGTCTTCGCGGTCTCCCCCATGAGTTCGGTGACCTTCTCCGGCGCCGACTTCCTGGAGCAGGAGAAGGTCCCCACCTTCGGCTGGGGCACCCTGCCCGCCTTCTGCGGGCCCCAGCACATCTACGGCTTCAACGGCTGCCTGGTCCCCACCCCCGGCGGCACCCTGAACCAGACCTGGCCCGAGGGCATCGGCCGGATCCTCGGCGGCGCCCGCGGCAAGTCGGTCGCGGTCATCGCCAACGACAGCGACGCGGGCAAGTTCGGCATCCGGACCTTCCAGCAGGGCTTCACCAGCGCCGGCTTCACGGTCTCCTACGCCAAGGCCTCCGTGCCGGCCACCGCCGTCCCCAGCGACTGGTCCGCCTACGTGAAGGAGATCCTCTCCAGCAACGACGGCAGGGCCCCGGACGCCGTGGTCTCCGTCATGCAGACCCCCAACAACATCGGGCTGTTCACCGCGCTCAAGCGCAGCGGCTACAAGGGCCTGCTCTCCGACCCCACCGACTACGACCCCGGGCTGCTCGCCCAGGACGCCACCCGGCAGGCCCTCGACGGGGTGCACGTGCTGCTGCAGTTCCAGCCGTTCGAGTCGGACGATCCGAACATGGCGCGGTTCAAGGCCGACATCAAGGCGGCTGCGGGCGGCAAGGACGTCCCCCTGAGCATGCACATGCTCACCGGGTACATGTCGGCCGACCTGTTCCTGTCCATCGCGCAGAAGGCCGGCAAGGACCTGACCGTCGAGTCCTTCCAGGCCGCCGCGCAGAGCTTCTCCGACACCGGCACGCTCGTCGGCGACCGCGCGCTGCCCAAGGGGCAGAAGGACAGCTTCGGCTGTGGGGCGCTCGTCCAGCTGAAGAACGGCGCGTACGAGGTCTCCGTCCCGTTCAAGTGCTACGAGCCCATCCCCTTCAAGTAGGACCACGGCATGGGGGATCTGCTCGTCTTCGTCCTGAGCGGTCTGGTCTCCGGCGCCCTGTACGCACTGCTCGCCACCGGGCTGGTGCTCTCGTACTCGGCGTCCGGGCTGTTCAACTTCGCGCACGGGGCCACCGCCTACCTGTGCGCGCTCACCTTCTACGAACTGCACTCCGGGCTGGGCTGGCCGGCGGTCCCGGCGGCGCTGCTCGTGGTGTTCGTCCTCGCCCCCGGTCTCGGCTGGGGACTGGACCGGCTGATGTTCCGGCGGCTGGCGCAGGTCGGTGAGACGGCGCAGATCGTGGCGACCATCGGGCTCCTGGTGGCCCTGCCCGCCGCCGGGCTGTGGGCGGTCGAGCTGCTGGCGGACGCGGGCGCCCCGGTGAAACCGGCCGAGAACCGGTTCGGGCTGCCGGGCGTGGGGCCGAGCCCGGCGAAGTCCTGGCAGCTCATGGAGGGGGTCGGCATCGACTCCGACCAGCTCATCACCTGGCTGGTCACCGCGCTGGTGGCGGTGGCCCTATGGGTGCTGATGCGGCACACGCGGATCGGGCTGCAGCTGCGTGCGGCCGTCGACAACCGCTCGCTGACCGAGCTGCGCGGGATCAGCGCCGACCGGCTGTCGTCGGTGGCGTGGATGACCGCGTCGGCGCTGGCCGGGCTGGCCGGGGTGCTGGCGACGCCGCTGCTGGGGCTGTCGGCGCACGACTTCACGCTGTTCCTGTTCGTGTCGGCCACGGCCGCGGTCATCGGCCGGTTCGCGTCCGTGCCGCTCGCCTTCGCGGGCGGGCTGGGGCTGGGGGTCCTGCAGAACCTGGTGGCGGGGTACGCGTCCTTCGCCGAGTCCATCACCGGCTTCCGTACGGCGGTGCCCTTCCTGATCCTGTTCGGCGGGCTGCTCGTACTGACCCGTAGGGCCCGGACCGCAGGGGTCGCGGCCGTGGACGCCCCGCCGGTGGACCACCTGGCCGGGGCCTCCTGGGGGCGGCGGTGGGGTGTGTGGGCGGCGGGCGCGGGGCTGCTGTGCCTCGCCTTCTACACCGTGACGACACCGTTCTGGAGCGGGCTGCTGGCACAGGGGCTGGCCGTGGCCCTGGTGTTCATGTCCTTCACCGTGGTGACCGGGCTCGGCGCCATGGTCTCCCTCGCCCAGGGCACCTTCGTGACGGGGGCCGCGCTCGTGGCCGGGCTGCTCATGAGCCGCGGCTGGCCGTTCGTGGCCGCGCTGGCCGTGGGCACCTGCGCGGCGGCCGTCCTGGGGGCACTGGTCGCGCTGCCGGCACTGCGGCTGGGCGGCAGGTCGCTGGCGCTGGCCACGCTGGCCCTGGCGTTCCTCGCCGACCAGGTGCTGTTCCAGCTGAGGTGGCTGCGCAACGGCGACACCGGCTGGTCGGTCCCGCGGCCGGTCCTCGGACCGGTGGACCTGGCCGACGACCGGGCGCTCGGGGTGGCCCTGGTGGTGCTCGTCGCGCTGGTCGCCGCCGGGCTGAGCGCGCTGCGCGGATCCCCGTCGGGTCGCGCGATGCTCGCCGTACGGTCGGCCCCGGCCGCGGCGGCGGCCTCGGGCGTGTCGGTGCTGCGCACGAAGCTGCTGCTCTTCACCCTGTCCGCCGGGCTGGCCGGATTCGGGGGCGTGCTGTACGCCTCGTACAACACCCGGATCACGGCCACGGACTTCACGGCGATGACAGGGCTGGTGTGGCTGGCGGTCGTGGTGGCGGCGGGCGTGCGGCGGCCGCAGTACGCGGTGGTGGCGGGGCTGGTGTACGCGGTGGCCCCGCGGCTGCTGTCCGACTACGTGACGGAGTCCGCGCACCTGCCGGTGATCCTCTTCGGCCTGGCCGGGCTGGCCCTGGCCAACGACCCCGACGGGTACTGCGCGGCCGTGCCGGTGCGGCGGGCACGGCGGCGCGCCGCCGCTTCCCGGGGCTCCGCTTCCAAGCGCTCCGCCCCGGCCCCGTCGGGGGCGCCGCGCCCGGACCCCCGCGCCTCGGACCCCGACGGGGCCGATGCCGCCCTGGAGCTGCGCGGCGTCACCGCCGGGTACGACGGCGGGCTCGTGCTGCACGGGGTCGATCTCGTCGTGCGGCGCGGGGAGATCCTCGCCGTGCTCGGGCCGAACGGAGCCGGGAAGAGCACCGCGTGCCGGGTCGCCGCCGGGGCGCTGCCCGTTGCCGGCGGGGAGGTACGGATACGCGGGCGGGACGCCACCGCCGACGGGCCGCTCCGCCGGGCGCGGGCCGGGGTGCTGCTCGCCCCCGAGGGCCGGGGGATCTTCCCGTCGCTCACGATCGAGGAGAACCTGGCCCTGTACCTCCCGGAGGCCGGTGCCCGGGCCGCCGTCTACGACCGCTTCCCGCGGCTCGCGGAACGGCGCCGGGTGAACGCCGGCGCCCTGTCCGGCGGTGAGCAGCAGATGCTCGCGCTGGCCCCGCTGCTGCAGCGGCCGCCCGAGGTGCTGATCGCCGACGAGCCCTCGCTCGGGCTGGCCCCGCGCGTCGCGGAGGAGGTGTACGCGCTGCTCACCGAGCTCCGCGACGCCGGTACCGCGCTGCTCCTGGTGGAGGAGAGGGCCGCGGGGATCCTGGGCGTCGCCGACACCGTGGCCTACCTCTCCCAGGGCCGGGTCGCATGGTGCGGTCCCCGGGACGAGGTCGAGGCCGACCGGCTCACCGAGGCCTATCTGGGGACGGGGACATGAGCGGCGGGGACATGAGCGGCGGGAACCTGAGCGGCTACGTGCTCCACGCGGGCGGTGTCGGCGTGCGGTTCGGCGGCGTCAGGGCGCTGAGCGGGGTGGACCTCGGGATCCGGGCGGGCGAGGTGTGCGGGCTGATCGGCCCCAACGGGGCCGGTAAGACCACGCTGTTCGACGTGCTGTCGGGGATCCGCCGGCCCGACCGGGGGCGGATCCTGCTGGACGGGGCGGACATCACGCGCCGCTCCCCCGTGTGGCGGGCCCGGCACGGGATGCGCCGGACGTTCCAGCGCCGACAGTTGTTCGGGCAGCTCAGCGTGGCCGACAACGTGCTGGTGGCGCAGGAGTGGCGGGGCGGCGGGGGCGGGCCGGCCGCCGACCTCCTCGCCCTCCCGGCCCGGCGGGCCCGGGAGCGGGCCCGCCGGATGCGCGGCGAGCGGGTCCTGGCCGACTGCGGGATCGGTGCGCTGGGGACCTCGTACGCCGGCGGGCTGCCCGTCGGACAGGCCCGGATGGTGGAGCTGGCGCGCGCGGTGGCCGACCCGCCCCGGGTGCTGCTGCTGGACGAACCGGCCTCCGGGATGTCGGCGCCCGAGCGTGAGCGGCTCGCGGCGGTGGTGCGGCGGCTGGCGGCCGAGGAGGGCTGCGCGGTGCTGCTGGTCGAGCACGACGTGGCCTTCGTGATGGGCCTCTGCACGCGGGTCGTCGTACTGGACCTCGGGACGGTGCTGGCCGAGGGCACCCCGGCCGAGGTACGGGCGGACCCGCGGGTCCGGGAGGCGTACCTGGGTACCGCGTGAGCCGGGCGGCCCCGGACCACGCCGGGGGCCCACCCGGGCGTCCCCGCCGGCCGGGTGGCGGGAATACGTCGTGCGGGGGGCCGGTTGTCGCCCCTCGTACGACGCTGTACCACCGCGCACCAACGCGCCGACGTGAGGGAACGACCCGACGTGAACCAGGTCCCGGCCATCAAGCTCAACAACGGCACGCTCATGCCCCAGTTCGGCTTCGGCGTCTGGCAGGTGCCGGACGCGGAGGCGGAGCGCGCCGTGGGGACCGCCCTGGAGGCCGGTTACCGCAGCATCGACACGGCCGCGATCTACGGCAACGAGAAGGGCACGGGCAAGGCCGTCGCGGCCTCCGGGCTGCCGCGCGAGGAGCTGTTCGTCACCACCAAGCTGTGGAACGGCCCGAAGCAGACGTGGGGCCGCGACGCGGTGCTGCGCGCCTTCGACGACTCCCTCTCCAAGCTGGGTCTCGACCACGTCGACCTGTACCTGATCCACTGGCCGCGCCCCATGCGCGAGGACTTCGTCGCCATCTGGAAGACCTTCGAGGAGATCGCCGCGAGCGGCCGCGCCAAGGCCGTCGGCGTGTCGAACTTCCGCCCGCAGGACCTCGACCGGATCGCCGCCGAGAGCGCCCTGGTGCCGGCCGTGAACCAGGTCGAGCTCCACCCGCTGCACCCGCAGGCCGCGCTGCGCTCCGAGCACGCCGCGCGCGGGATCGTCACCGAGGCCTGGTCGCCGCTCGGCCAGGGCAAGGAACTCCTCACGCTGCCGGCCGTCACCGAGATCGCCGCCGCGCACGGCCGCAGCGCCGCGCAGGTGGTGCTGCGCTGGCACCTCCAGCACGGGACCGTCGTGATCCCGAAGTCCGTGACCCCCGCCCGTATCCGGGAGAACCTGGACGTCTTCGGATTCGAGCTGGACGCCGTCGAGATGGCCGCCCTGGACGCCCTGGGCACCGGCGCGGCGGGCCGCCGGATCGGCCCGGACCCGGCCGAATTCGACGTGTGAGGGCGGCCGGGTGAACCTTCCCGAAGGGCTCTACCGGATCCGTAACGTGGACAGCGGGCTGGTGCTCCAGCTGGAGGGCGCCTCCCGGGTGCGGGTCGGCCCGGACGGGCCCCCGGCTCCGGCGGCGGCCCGCCGCTGGCTGATCTCGCCGGTGCACAGCGGCGGCGGGATCTTCCACGTGGTGAGCGAGGACAACGAGCGTCGCCTCGACGTGGCGAACGCGTCGACGGACAGCGGCGCCCGGGTGCAGGTGTGGCGGGCCAACGCCTTCGGCGCACAGGAGTGGATCGTCGAGGAACACCTCGACGATCCCGGAGTGGTGTCCCTGATCGCCTGCATCAGCGGCCTGCTCCTGGAGGCCGACGAGGAGGGCCGGGTCCGGCAGGGTGAGGACACCGACTCCCCGGCCCAGTGGTGGCGGCTGGAGCCCGCGTAGCCTCCGGCCGGGACCCGGCCCCGCGCGTCACACCCGTACGAAGCTCCGCAGGCGGTACGTGGGCTCCGCGCGCGGGGTTTCCTGGTCGGGCAGCAGTTCCAGCCGGGCCGCCAGCTCGTGCGCGGTGATGCCGCGCGGGACGATGCGCGAGGCGTACCGTCCCGCGAGCAGCGCCTCGGCGGAGCCGCGCGGGGTGCGGCCCTGGCCGTGCCCGGTGAAACGGGCCTCGCCGCCGGGGCGCAGGCCCGCCCGGGCCGCGTGCGCCTCGACCTCCCCGGAGGCGTCCGAGGGGGTCGGGGTCAGGTGCGCGGCGAACACGGCGTCGATGTCGCTGCCGACGTCGTGTGCGGAGTCCTTGTCCACGGTGGCGACGAGGACACCGCCGGGCCGCAGCACCCTGGCCGCCTCGGCGAGCACCGCGGGCACCAGTCCCGGCTCCCGCAGCAGGTGCAGCAGCCACACCGCGCTCACCGCGTCCAGGGAGCCCGAGCGCACGGGCAGCCGGGCGGCGTCGGCGAGGGCCACGGGGACGCCGCGGCGCAGCGCCGCGCCTGCCATGCCGTGTGAGGCGTCGGCGCCCAGGACGCGCAGTCCGGGGCGGGCGAGGCGGGCGGTGACGATGCCCGTGCCGCAGCCGAGGTCGAGGAGGGTGCCCACCTCGGCCGGGAGGAGGCTGAGGACCGCCGCGGCGGCGGCCTCGGCGCGGGGGGTGCCGCCGCGGGTGGCGTCGTAGAACGCGGCCTCCGCGTCGTAGTCGAGCAGGGGTTCCGCGGTCGCTGTCGGGGTGGTCATCAGCGCGCACCGTGGGCGGGGGCGAGGGACTCGACGCGCTCGGCGAGGGCGAAGTCGGTCTCCGTGACCACGCCTCCGGCGTCGTGGCTGTTCACGGAGACCCGCACGGTGTTGTAACCGAGCGTCAGATCGGAGTGGTGGTTCAACTCCTCCTGGACGGAGGCGATGTGGGCGACCAGGGCGCTCGCCGCGAAATGCGTGCCCAGTCGGTAGGTACGGATGATCCGGTCGTCCTCGAAGGCCCAGCCGGGGAGTTCCCGCAACCGGTCCTCGATCTCCTTCTGCGACAGCGGTTCACTCGGCATGCACCGGCTCCCTCTTCCGTGACGTGTAGTCAAGGTTCCCACAGTGCACGCCGGATCGAACCTTTCGCGCCATAGTGCGCTCGGGTACTCCTGCACCTTCCGCCCCCGGCGCCCGCCCCTTAGGCTCCTGCGCCGACGTGACTGTTACCAGCGGTAACGAGGGGGCATTCGCCATGGCCGGCTCCGGGAGTTCCAGGCGTACGTTCATCGCGGGCACGGGCGCCGCGGCCCTGTCGGCCCAGGCCCTGGGGGCCCCGGCCGCGGCCGCCGCGACCGCCGCGGCACCGGCCGCACCGCCCGCACCGCCCCCGCCGAGGGGCCGGCGCGTCGCCGTCCTCGGCGGTGGGGTGGCGGGCCTGACCGCGGCCCACGAACTCGCCGAGCGCGGCTACGCCGTCACCGTCTACGAGCGCCGCGCGCTCGGCGGCAAGGCCCGCAGCATGGACGTGCCGGGCAGCGCCCGCGGTGGCCGCAGAGCCCTGCCGGCGGAACACGGCTTCCGCTTCATCCCCGGCATCTACCACAACCTGCCCGACACCATGCGGCGCATCCCCTTCGCGGGCAACACCAACGGCGTGTGGGACAACCTGGTGGCCCCGCCCGAGATGATGTTCGCCCGCGCCGGGGGCCGCGAGGACCTGCGCGGCCCCATCCCCTGGCCCGGGCACTCCCCCGCCGCCCTGACCCCCGACGAGGTGCGGCGCGCCCTGTCCGGCGTCCTGCAGACCCTGTTCCGGCTGCCGCTGCACGAGACGGCGTACTTCGTCGACCGCGTGCTCGTCTTCCTGACCAGCTGCGACGAGCGGCGGACCGAGGTCTGGGAGCACACGCCGTGGTGGGAGTTCACCCGGGCCGACCGGATGTCGAACGAGTACCAGCGCATCCTGGCCGTCGGCGTCACCCGCAACATCGTGGCGACCAAGGCGGAGGAGGCCTCCACCCGCACGGTCGGCACCCTCGGCGAGGCCTTCGTCTTCAACCTGCTCGGCCGCGGGGCCGACGGCCCGCCGGACCGGATCCTCAACCTGCCGACCAACGAGGCGTGGATCGACCCCTGGGAGACCCATCTGCGCTCCCTCGGAGTGGAGTTCAGGATCGGCTGGACGGTACGGGAGGTGCAGTACGGAGCCGGCCGGGTCAGCGGGGTGGCGGTCGAGGGCCCGGACGGCGCCCGGCACACCGTGACCGCCGACCACTACGTCAGCGCCCTGCCCGTCGAGCACGCCCGCCGCACCTGGAGCGCCGGGCTGCGGGCCGCCGATCCGATGCTGGGGCGCTGCGACAGGCTCCGGACCGACTGGATGACCGGCATCCAGTTCTACCTCACCGAGCGGGCCCCGCTGGTGCACGGCCACCTCAACTGCATCGACTCGCCCTGGTCGCTGACCGCGATCCAGCAGGCCGAGCACTGGCCGTCGCGGGACTTCCCCGCCGACTACGGCGACGGGGCGGCGGCCGACTGCCTGTCGGTGGACATCTCCGAGTGGGACAGGCCCGGGATCCTGTACGGGAAGACGGCCAAGCAGTGCACCCGCGACGAGGTGGCGCGCGAGGTGTGGGCGCAGCTGAAGGCCTCGCTCAACGACACCGGGAGGACCCTGCTGTCGGACTCGAAGCTGCACTCGTGGTTCCTGGACCCCGGCGTGGACGGGCTCGGCACCCCGCACCCCACCAACCAGGACGAACTGTTGATCCACCCGGTCGGCACCCTCGGCAACCGGCCGAGCGCCGGCACGCGCGTCCCGAACTTCTTCCTCAGCGGGGACTACGTCGCCGTCGACATCGACCTGGCGACGATGGAGGGCGCCAACGCCTCGGCCCGCGCGGCCGTCAACAGCCTTCTGGACAAGGACGGTTCGGCGGCACCACGGTGCACCGTCCGCCCTCTGTACCGGGCGCCGGAGATGGAGTCCGCCAAGCGGCACGACCGGTGGCGCTACCGCCTCGGCCTGCGCAACGTCTTCGATGTCGGCTGATCGCGGCGCGAGGTCCCGGCCCGGCGGGCTCGGCTACCGTCGGGGCCATGACCACCTCCACGCCCACGGTCGGCTCCCTGCTCCGCACATGGCGGGAGCGGCGCGGCATCAGCCAGCTGGAACTGGCGGGCCGCGCCGACTCCTCCTCCCGGCACATCAGCTTCATCGAGACCGGGCGGTCCCGGCCGAGCGAGGAGATGGTGCTGCGGCTCGCAGATCGCCTCGACGTCCCGATGCGGGAGCGCAACTCCCTTCTGCTGGCGGCGGGTTACGCCCCGCGCTACGCGCAGACCGCACTGGACGACCCCTCGATGGAGACCCTGCGCGAGGGCATCGAACGGCTGCTGACCGGCTACGAGCCCTATCCGGCGCTGGTGGTGGACGCCACGTACGACGTCGTCGCCGCCAACCGGGGCATCGTGATGCTGCTCGACGGCCTGCCGCAGCACCTCCTGACGCCACCGCTGAACGCGATGCGGATCACCCTGCACCCCGAGGGCCTCGCCCCGAGGATCCGCAACCTCGCGGAGTGGCGCGGGCACCTGCTCGCCCAGATGGAACGCCAGATCGCGCTGGCCCGCTCCGAGCCGCTCCGCGCGCTGTACGAGGAGGTCTCCTCCTATCCGGTGGCCGAACGCGCCGACGACGCCCAGCCGCGCGAACCGGTCCCGTACATCGCGCTCCCGCTGGTCATCGAGCACGACGGCCACCTGCTGTCCTTCGTCTCGTCCATCGCGACCTTCAACACGCCGATGGACGTGACCGTCGCCGAGCTGGCCATCGAGACGATGCTCCCGGCCGACCCGGCGACGGTGAAGTACCTGCGCTCACTCGGCGACTGAGCGCAGGGCGAGCTGCTGGAGCACGGCGAAGCCGGCGACGGTCAGGGCCTGCACCGGGATCCACACGGTCCCGGCGACGGTCGGCGAGAACCAGACGACGAGGGCCACCAGGCTCAGCGCGGCCCAGGCGTAGTTGGTCTCGACGACGGCCTTCACGGCGAGCGCCGGGGGCCGGCGGCGCGTGGCCAGTACGCCGACGGCGGCGCCGTAGAGCACCAGCAGGACGCCGAGGGTCAGGAGCAGCTCCTGCCCGACCCCGAGCAGCCGCCCCAGCGGGTCGCAGAAGGCGACGTAGGCGAGGCCGTTGCCGGTGGTGACGACGGAGTCGAGGGCGAGGAAGCGGCGCAGTGCGAGCTGCGGGACGGCGGTACGGGCGAAACCGGCGAGCAGGGTCGCGGACATGGGGAATCAGCCTCCGTCGAGGTCGAACGGCCAGGTGGGAGCCGGGCCCCGGAACCGAGTGCGCGGCCCCGGAACCCGACGCCCCCACTGTGCCGCGCCCTCTCACGGGGGGTCGATTACCTGCGAGGTCATGCCAACGTTTTTTGAGGCGGGCGGCAGGAAACATGGGGGTTCCCGTGGTTCGGCCGGGGGCGGGGGGCTAGGCTTCACGCAGCCCGATCCACTCGAACGCCTTGTCGACATATGGAGATTCCGCCGGTGCGAGCCGCCGCCCGACCCGACCTCGCCGCGATCTGGCGGCGCGTCGGGGCACTCGCCGAGCGGTGCGGCCGGGACCCGGCCGAGGTGCTGGCGGCGGGGCGGCTGAGCCACCTGTCCGGGGTGGAACCCCACTGCATCGAGCGGGTGGTGGCGGGCACGTCCGCCGAAGTGCCGCTGGAACGGCGCGTGCACCAGCGGTTCCGGCTGCTGCGCGCGACCCGCCGCGACAAACACGGCCGGGAATGGCCGCTCGCCGCCATCGCCCACGACTTCGGAGCCCCCGGGGCCTCCCTGGGGCCGCTCAACGCGGGCACCGGGCTGCCGCGCCTGGGCCACGCGGCCGGCGTGCAGCGGTTCTTCGGGGTCTACGCGGGCTTCCTGCTGGCCGACAGCAAGAGCGCGGTCGAACGGGCCCTCGCCCTGTCCGTCACCACCGTCTCGGACGGCCGCGACGACCTGGAGCACCTCTCGTACCTGACCGGCATCAGCCCCCAGGCCGTCCGGCAGACCCTCGACGGACGACCGCCCCGGCTCCCCCTGAAGGAGCAGGTGCACCAGCGGTTCGCGCACCTGCGGCGCACCCGGCTGAGGGAGGACGGCCAGGCCCACTCGCTGACGGCCATAGCCAAGTCCTTCGACGCATCGGGGCAGTCGCTGACCCGGCTCGCCCAGGGCGAGGGCATGCCGAACCTCGCCGCGGCCGCCGGGATCCAGCGCTTCTACGGTGTCGACGGCGGTTTCCTGCTCGCCGACGACACCGAGGCGCTCGCCACGGCACTCGCGCTGATCGAGGGCGAACTGGAGTGCGTGGAACGGGAGCGGGAGAATCCGATGCTGGCCGTGCTGCGTGCGCACGACGTACGGAGCATCGTCACGCGGGCCGGCCGGCTGTCGCCCCAGGGCTGGAAGTCACTGGCCGACCACTTGGACGACCTCCTCGCGCGTGAGGGGCAACTCGGAGTTCCGGGCGCGAAGGGCGGGGCGCCGGACGAGGGCGCCGCCGGGGGAGTAACACCATGAGGACCACACGGGCCGTGCGCGAGCTGGGCTCCGAACTGCTGGAGGGCGCACGCCTGACGCCACCGGCCGGCGTCGCGGAGATCATCGGGGCGCTGTGCGCCGCCTACGCCGAACGGCGCGGCGGAGAGCGGAAGGTGGACTTCCACTTCACCTCGTTCCCTCCCGACACCGCGAGCGGCCTGTGGCTGGAGCTGGACGACGTCGACCTGATCGTCGTCGAGCAGCACACCCGGCCCGAACACCAGCTCGTCATCGCGTGCCACGAGCTGTGGCATCTGGACGAGGGGACCTGCGACAGCGTCGGTCCGGGCATGCTGGTGGCCTCCCGGCTGGCGGGACAGGGCCGCCCCGGCCGCCTCGCCGAACTGCCGGCTTCCGACACCGGCCTGGAGGCGGTCGTACGGCAGGCCGCCGCACGCGCCGACCAGGGGGACCCGGCGGAGATCCCCGCCGAGACCTTCGGCCTGCACCTCGGCACCATCCTGCGCACCTACCTGCCGTCGCCCCGGGAGCAGCAGCTCCCCGGGGCGATCGAGCGCATCAAGTCCTCACTCGGCTGGGGAAGCCCCGTGCCACGCCGTGACCAGCACCAGCCAGTCGCCGCATCCCTCACGCCGATGCCCTCAGCACGGCCCTGACAGAGAGCCCGCCACGATGAACCAGTCCTCCCCGCGCCGCCACGCCGTCGTCATAGGCGGCAGCCTGGCCGGCCTCCTCGCGGCCGCTGTCCTCGCCGAGCACGCCACGGTCACCGTCA
This sequence comes from Streptomyces sp. NRRL S-378, assembly GCF_000720645.1. Lineage (NCBI taxonomy): Bacteria > Bacillati > Actinomycetota > Actinomycetes > Kitasatosporales > Streptomycetaceae > Streptomyces > Streptomyces sp. NRRL S-378. The sequence goes on along the minus strand of NZ_JOBX01000033.1, from coordinate 32,805 downwards.
TCGACGCCGACCCGCTGCCCGACGGGCCGTCCCCGCGCCGCGGACTCCCGCAGGCCCGGCACACCCATCTGCTGTGGTCGGGCGGTGCCCGGGCCATCGAGCGGATCCTGCCCGGCATCACCGACGACTGGACGAAGGCCGGCGCCATCCGCCGCAGCCTGCCCACCGACCTGGTCACCAAGACCGCCCAGGGCTGGATCCCGCGCTGCGGCGAGAAGCAGTTCAACATCTCCTGCAGCCGCGACCTCCTCGACTCCGTGGTCCGCGCCCGCGTCACCTGCCTGCCCGGGGTGACCACCCTCCAGCAGAGCCGGGTCCGCGGCCTGGAGGGCACGGCGGCACGCGTCACCGGCGTCCGCGTCGACACCCCCGAGGAGCAGGACCGGCTGGTGACGGCGGATCTCGTCGTCGACGCCAGCGGCCGCGGCTCACGGGCCCGGACATGGCTCCAGGCGCTCGGCGTGAGCGGCATCCGGCAGGCCGAGGTCGACTCCGGCCTCGTCTACGCGACCCGGATCTTCGAGGCACCCCCCGGCGCGCACGAGATGGGTTTCCCCATCGTCAACGTGCAGTCCGACCCCCGGATGCCCGTGCCCGGGCAGACCGCCACGATCGTGCCCATCGAGAACGGCCGGTGGCAGGCCACCCTGTCCGGCACCCGGGGCGGCCAGCCCACCGGCGACCCCGACGCCTTCATCCCCTTCGCCAAGTCCGTCCGCGACCCGATCGTCGGCGAGCTCCTTGAGCACCGCACGCCGCTCACGGACGTCGCCGTCACCCAGGGCACCGCCAACCGCCGGGTCTACTTCGAGAAGGCCGAGCTGCCGGACGGCTTCTTCGCCGTCGGCGACTCCGTGGCCACCTTCAACCCGCTGTACGGGCAGGGCATGACCGTCGCCGCCCAGGGCCTGCTCGCCGTGCGCACCCTGCTGCGGGACAAGGGCCTGGCCCATCCCGGGATCGGCCGCGAGGCGCAGCGCGTCATCGCGCCCCAGGTCGCCACCGCCTGGGAGCTCGCCACCTCGCAGGACATCCTCTATCCGGGCGCCACCGGGATGAAGCCGCGCGCCGGCACCAACGTGCTCAACGGCTACGTCAACCGCCTGATGACGGGAGCCACCACGGACGAGGCGCTCACCGCCGCCCTGTTCAACGTCCTCACCATGAGCATCGAGCCCACCCACTGGCTGCGCCCGTCGGTGGTCTGGCACGTGATGCGCGCCTCCGACTGGGGCGCGCTGAAGGCGCCGCCGCTCACCGCCGCCGAGCGGGCCGTCGCCGGGCTCGACCCGGCGCCCGGCCCGCGCACCGGCAGCGGCACCGGGGGCGGCACCGGCAGCGCCGCCCCCACCGGCCCGGCGACCGATCCGGTCGGCCCGGCCGACCCCGTCGGACAGGCCCGATGAGCGGAGGGACCGCGCTGCTCCTCCTGCCCGGCTCGCTGATGGTCCTGGCGCTGCTGATCAAGCTTCCCGAGCTGCGCCGGGACTGGGACCAGCCCCTGAACCGCACCGCGTGCGCGCTGCTCGTCGTCGGCGCCCCCATCACCTTCCTGGCGTCGCCGCCCACGATCGCCGCCGTGAACCGCGGCACCGGCGTGGTCAACTTCTCCGCACCCCTGGTCTTCGGCCTGCTCACGGTGTTCTCGGGGCTGTGCGTCGTCCTGGTCCTGCAGTGGCGCGGCGGGCCGCCCGCGGCCGTGCGCCGGGCCACCCGGCTGACCGCGGCCGTGTTCGGCACGGCCACCGCCGCGATCGTCGCCCTGTTCGTGATCGGCGACGCGCCGGTGGAACGGCTCAGGGACCTGGACACGTACCACGCCACGACCCCGTGGATCCGCGAGATGGTCCTCTGCTTCCTGGTCGCGCACACCCTGGGCACCTCGGCGCTGACCTGGCTGTGCGCCAAGTGGTTCGCGCGCGCCGACCGCTCGCTGCGCCCGCTGCGCGCGGGGCTGGCCCTGATCGTGCTCGCGGGGCTGCTGGACCTGGCCTATCTCGTCGCCAAGTGGGCCTCCGTGGCCGCCCGCTGGGCCGGTCGCGACTGGGTGTACCTGTCCACGGACGTGGCGCCGCCCCTGGCCTCGGCCTCCGCGCTGCTGCTCGGCGCCGGGTTCGTCGTACCGCTGATCGGCGGGTCGGCGACGTGGACGGCCTCCAGCCAGTACCGGCGGCTGCGCCCGCTGTGGAAGGCGCTGCGGGGGTTCGCCGCGGCCCAGGGCCGGACCGTCCCGCTGGCCTGGTGGTCCCCGGTGCGGATCCGTCTCGTCCACCGCGAGTCGGTCATCGACGACGGCATCCTGGCGCTGGCCGGATGGTTCGACCCCCGGGTACGCGCCACCGCGTACGAGGCGGCCCTGGGCAGCGGCATGGGCGAGGCGCGGGCCGCCACCGTCGCCGACGCGGCCGTCCTGGCCGCCGCGTGCCGCCTCAAGGGCGCCGCCGACCGGGGGGCCGGGCCGGCTCCTGCCGCGCTGCCGGAGCCGTACCGGCTGGGCCGCTGCCCGCTGACCGCCCTGGCCCACGAGTTCGCCACGTCCGCCGTCGTCGCCGCGGCCCGCGACGCGGCGACGGGCGCGCCGGCCCCGCAGGGGGACCCGGAGCGGGACCCGGCCCCGGCGCAGGCCTGAGGAACGTGCGGCGCCCCGGACCGGGGCCCGGGGCGCCGCGCGTTCCGGCGGAGCGGCTCAGAGGTCCGCGAGGTCCAGCCCGGCCTGCGCGGCCGCGGCCTGCACCGTCTGCTCCAGCAGGACGGCGATGGTCATCGGGCCGACACCGCCCGGCACGGGCGTGATCAGCGAGGCGCGGGCCGCCGCCGACTCGAAGTGGACGTCGCCGACGTTGCCCTCGTTGTAGCCGGCGTCCAGGACCACCGCGCCCGGCTTGATGTCCTCGCCCCGGATGAACTCGGCCTTGCCGACGGCGGCGACCAGCACGTCCGCCTGGCGCACGATCGAGGAGAGGTCCCGGGTGCGGGAGTGGCAGTAGGTGACGGTGGCGTTCTGCTCCAGCAGCAGCATGCCGGCCGGCTTGCCGAGGATGGCGCTGCGGCCGACGACCACGGCGTGCTTGCCGGTCAGGTCCACGTCGTACTCGGCGAGCAGCCGCATGATGCCGCCCGGGGTGCAGGAGACGAAGCCCGGCAGGCCGAAGCCCATGGCCGCGAAGGAGTGCATGGTGACGCCGTCGACGTCCTTGCCGGGGGCGATGGCCTCGAAGGCGGCACGCTCGTCGATGTGGTGCGGGACGGGGTGCTGGAGCAGGATGCCGCTGATCTCCGGGTCCTCGGAGAGGGCCGTGATCGCCGCGACCAGCTCCTGCGTGGTCGTCGAGGCCGGCAGCTCCACGTGGCGGGAGGTGATCCCGGCCTTCGCGCAGCGGTTCTGCTTCATGCGGACGTAGGTGACGGAGGCGGGGTCCTCGCCGACCAGCACGGTCGCGAGGCAGGGCGCGGTGCCGGTGCGCTCGGTGATCTTCGCCGCGAGGGCGGCGGTCTGCTCCGAGATGCGGCGGGCGAGGGCGGTGCCGTCCATCAGCCGGGCGGCGGCGGGGGCGGTCTGCTGGGCAGTCGTCACGGGATCTCCTGAACGTCGCTGCGGTGCGCTGTGCGCGGATCGCGGTTCGCGGTTCGCCCAGGCGCGCGGCAGTCGACGTACGGAAGGTCCTCGGGTACGCCGGGCCGCTCCCCGGTGGTGATCCACCCGAACGCCAGTCACGGCCCGCCGACCACTGTAGTCGACCAAATCGGTGGCCGCCCGGCGCCCGGCCTGCGACGATCGGTGCATGACGCGTACTTTCGACCATCTTGTCGCCGAGGCCGAGTCGGTCTCCGTGGACGGCTGGGACTTCTCCTGGCTCGACGGGCGGGCCACCGAGCAGCGTCCCTCCTGGGGGTACCAGCGCCTGATGGCCGAGCGCCTGGCCCGGGTCCGGTCGGCCCTGGACATCCAGACCGGCGGCGGCGAGGTCCTCGCCGGGTCCGGGCCCCTGCCGCCCCTGATGGCGGCCACGGAGTCCTGGCCGCCCAACGTCGAGCGGGCGACGCGGCTGCTGCACCCGCTGGGCGCGGTGGTGGTCGCGGACTCCGACGAGCCGCCCCTGCCCTTCGGCGACGAGGCCTTCGAGCTGGTGACCAGCCGGCATCCGGTGACCATCTGGTGGGACGAGATCGCCCGGGTGCTGACACCGGGCGGAACGTACCTCTCGCAGCAGGTCGGCCCGTCGAGCGTCTTCGAACTCGTCGAATATTTTCTCGGGCCCCAGCCCGAGGAGGTCCGGCGCGCCCGGCATCCCGACGACGCCGCCGCCGACGCCGCGAAGGCGGGGCTGGAGGTCCTCGACCTGCGCTCGGAACGGCTGCGCACCGAGTTCCACGACATCGGAGCCGTGATCTATTTCCTGCGGAAGGTGATCTGGATGGTGCCCGGGTTCACGGTCGGGCAGTACCGGGACCGCCTGCGCGAGCTGCACGAACGGATCGAGCGCGACGGCCCGTTCGTCGCGCATACCGCCCGATTCCTGATCGAAGCACGCAAAACGAACTAGCGTAGGGGGTGCGACGGATCCACGCCCGATCCGGTTGCCCGGCCGCAGCGTGGCGCAGGTCACTCAATTCAGTGCGTAACGAATCGACTCGGGCAGGCGATGAACCGACAGGTGTCCTCGCGCGGCCCGGAATACAGACCCCCCTCGGGTCTGTTTCCCGAGTTCGCGCGATGATGTCCCGCCCACCCCTTATCTGTTCGCAACGAGAGGCTCCTTGTGTCGCTCAGCCCGTCCCGTACGTTCCCTCCGGAGATCGCCGAATCCGAGGCCCTCGTCGCGCTCGTCGAGCGCGGCCGCGAGCAGGGTCACATCAACGGTGACGACGTGCGCCAGGCCTTCGAGGCCGGCCGCATCCCGGTGGACCAGTGGAAGCGGGTCCTGCGCAGCCTGAACCAGGTCCTCGACGAGGAGGGTGTCGCCCTTCACGTCAGCGCGGCCCCCGCCACCAAGGCTGCCGCGAAGAAGCCCCGCAAGGCTGCCGCCGCCCCCGCCCGTACCGTGGCCAAGAAGGCCGCCGCCGCGCCGCGCCCCATCGGTGCGCGCAAGACCGCGGCCACCACCCCGGCCACCACCGTCACGTCCACGGCCTCGGCGATATCCGCTCCGTCGGCCGCCGCGGCTGCGGAGGCGGCGGCGCCGGCCGAGGCCGCCGCCGAGCCGAAGAAGCGCACGGTCAAGAAGACCGCCGCCAAGAAGACCGCCGTGAAGAAGACCGCGGCGGCGAAGAAGACCAGCGCCAAGGACGCCGACGAGGGCGAGAACCCGGTCGTCGAGGGTGAGGACTGGGCCGCCGAGGACCTCGTCGACGAGGCCGAGGAGGAGGCCCCCAAGGCCGGCGCCCAGGGCTTCGTGCTGTCCGACGAGGACGAGGACGACGCTCCGGCGCAGACGGTCATGGTGGCCGGGGCCACCGCCGACCCGGTCAAGGACTACCTCAAGCTGATCGGCAAGGTGCCGCTCCTCAACGCCGAGCAGGAGGTCGAACTCGCCAAGCGCATCGAGGCCGGTCTCTTCTCCGAGTACAAGCTCGAAGAGGAGGAGGACCACAAGCCCGCCTTCAAGCGCGAGCTGGAGATCCTCGTCGAGGACGGCCGCCGGGCGAAGAACCACCTGCTGGAGGCCAACCTCCGCCTCGTGGTCTCCCTCGCCAAGCGCTACACCGGCCGCGGCATGCTCTTCCTGGACCTCATCCAGGAGGGCAACGTCGGCCTGATCCGCGCCGTGGAGAAGTTCGACTACACCAAGGGCTTCAAGTTCTCCACGTATGCGACGTGGTGGATCCGGCAGGCGATCACGCGTGCCATGGCCGACCAGTCGCGCACCATCCGCATCCCCGTCCACATGGTCGAGATCATCAACAAGCTCGCCCGTGTGCAGCGCCAGATGCTGCAGGACCTCGGCCGGGAGCCCACTCCGGAGGAGCTGGGCAAGGAGCTCGACATGACCCCCGAGAAGGTCATCGAGGTCCAGAAGTACGGCCGTGAGCCGATCTCCCTGCACACCCCGCTGGGTGAGGAGGGCGACAGCGAGTTCGGTGACCTCATCGAGGACTCCGAGGCGGTCGTGCCGGCGGACGCGGTCTCGTTCACCTTCCTCCAGGAGCAGCTCCAGTCGATCCTGGGCACGCTCTCGGAGCGCGAGGCGGGCGTGGTCTCCATGCGCTACGGCCTCAACGACGGCCAGCCGAAGACCCTCGACGAGATCGGCCGCGTGTACGGGGTCACCCGTGAGCGCATCCGCCAGATCGAGTCGAAGACCATGTCGAAGCTCCGCCACCCGTCGCGCTCGCAGGTCCTGCGCGACTACCTCGACTGATCCGGCTCCCGTACGAAGCCCCCGCTCCGCCGTCCGGCGGTGCGGGGGCTTCGTCGTGACGGCCGTCAGGTGAGGCGGAAGACCGGGCCCCTCGGGGTGAAGGGGAGCGAGGCGCCCTGGGGGATCAGGTAGGCGTGTTCGCGGCGGATGCGCAGGGTGTCGCACCAGCCGTCGGTGATCACCAGGAGCGGCGCCGCCGGCGGGAAGTCCTCGGCCCGCTGCAGCAGGTCGATGCCCGGCTGGAGCACCGTGCCGCCCCGGCCGCGGACCCGGACCCGGCCGGCGATCTCGGTCGGTGGCACGTAGCCCGCGTCGTACGGCGCCGCGTCGCAGAACACCACCCGCGCCGCCGGAACGTCGCGGGCCTCGGCGTACGAGGCGATCGCGCCCAGCGCCTTGCCGAGCAGGGCGGCGTTCATCGACCCCGAGGTGTCCAGGACCACGCCGAAGGTGCAGCGGGCGGTCTCCTCGGGCGGGAAGTACCGGCCCGCGCGCGGGATGTCCGGGGTCGACGCCTGGCGGCGCGCCGGGCGGGCGTAGGACCGTACGGCCTCCGGCCTCGGCACGTACTCGTCGAACCAGCGGGCGAGCCGGGCGTCCCAGGGCACGGGCGGGTGGGCGAGGGCCCGGATCTCCTGGACGAGCCCGGCGGGCAGCAGGCCGCGCCCGTCGCGGACGTGCAGGTCGAAGCCCTGGACAAGGCCGCGCCGGTAGAAGTCGTCGAGGTCCGCGTAGGGGCGCCCGGCGCCGTGCGCGAGGGGCTCGCCCAGGATGTCCCCGGCGCCCTTGCCGCGCAGGGTGGCCAGGCGCCGCATCCGGCGCAGGTCGCCGGCGATCCGGTCGTACACCTCCTCTACGGAGAGCCCGCGCAGTGCCGGGTCGTGCAGCAGCCCCTCGGGCATGCTGCCGATCCGCATCTCCACCAGCCAGTCGTTGACGACGTAGTCCGCGGCGACGTTGTGCAGGTACGGGTCGCGGCCGCCGCGGCGCTCACCGTGGCGCAGGGCGGCGTGGAGCATCTCGTGGGCCAGGATGAACCGCCACTCGTCGTCCTCGAAGGTGCGCAGCGGGTTGATGTAGATCTCTCCGGCGGTGGCGCTGACGGCGGCTATGGAGATGTCCTGGGCGCGGGCCAGCTCGGCGTCGGCGACCACGGTCAGGCCGGCGGCGAGCCCGCCGAGGAGCGGGTAGGAGGACACGAACCAGTTCAGGGCCCGGTCCCAGGGGCGCTGCTCCACCCGCTCGCCGGTGGTCCGGTCGCGGCGGCCTCCGGCCACGTCCATGGCGGCGGAGACGCTGCGGGTCAGGGCGGCGGCGAAGGCGGTCTGCCAGTCGGGGACGGCGGTGCCCCAGGTCCGCCAGGTGGTCAGGACCTGGTCGGGGGCGCGCCCGGCGGTGCCGCAGTGCTCGTAGGCGGCCGGGATGCCGTCGCGGCGCCAGCGGGCGGCGAGCTCGTCCTCGTCGCCGCCGGGGTAATCGGCGGGCAGGTGGTCGGGGGCGCGGCCGACCGGGAAGGTCAGCAGGAAGCGGTTGACGACCGCGCAGCGGGCGGCGAGGTCGAACGGGTCCGGCTGGGCACGGTCCTCGTCCTCGGCGGCGGGGACGTGACCGAAGCCGAGGTGGAGCAGGGCGTGGGCGATCGTCCACGCCCATTCGCGGGGTTCGGCCCGCCGGGTGGGGTGGACGTGGACGACGCCGTTGGAGGTGACGGTGGCCAGGCCGTGGGCCGGGGACTGCGGGCAGCCGGGCTCGCGGCAGATCTTGCCGTCGAGGGCGCCGAGGGCCGGGTTCTGCTTGACCAGGGCGAGGCCCTCGGCGAAGGCCTGGGCTGCCGGATCGGGCTTGGCGGCGGCCTTCGCCCGGGCCTTGCCGCTGCGGCTCACCGGCGGGCCTCGACCAGCCGGGGCATGTCCCGGGCGGCCTCGATCAGGAACCAGCCGGGCAGCACGGGCAGGCCGTCGGCGTCGTCGGCGATGACGGTCTGGGCGACCTCGACGGAGATCTCGGCGAGCTGGACCAGGAGCGATTTGAAGCGGTAGGTGTGCTGCCGCAGGGCGGGCGAGACGTGCTCCTTCTGCGCCGGGAGCTCCTTGAGCAGGCGGCCCCGGAAGGCTTCCGCGAGGTAGTAGAGCAGGTCGCGGTCCTGCAGCCGGGCGGGCCAGGAGGCGTCGCCCTTCAGGATGGCCTCGATGCCGAAGGTGTGGCGGACGATCTTGGCGTAGCCGCAGAAGGAAACGGCGTGCGCGGGGGTGAGGGTGCCGTGCGCGACGACCTTGAGGGTCTGCTCGTCCAGTTCCGCGCCGAAGGAGTGCAGGGCGTCGGACAGCATGTGCCAGGAGCGCGGGGTGGAGAAGGGCTCCTCGGTCTTCGGCGGCTGCGACCAGAGGTGGTCGGGGCGGTCGGTGAGGTAGTCGGTGACCCACGGGTGGATGCCGTGCTCGCCGGCCCACACCAGCCAGTCCTGCGCGGACGCCTGGAGGTGGACGTGGGTGAGGCGGTTGACCAGGGCCGAGGCGATGGGCCGGGCCAGCGCGTTGTCCGTGGCGCGGTTGCCGGCGCCGATGACGATGGAGCCGGCGGGCAGCTCGTAGGAGCCGATCCGGCGGTCGAGGATCAGCGAGTAGAAGGCCTTCTGCACGTCCGGGCCCGCGGCGTTGAGCTCGTCGAGGAAGAGGCAGTACGGCTCGTCGCGGGCGATGGCCTCGGGCGGGCAGAAGACGGAGCGGCCGTCACGGATCTGCGGTACGCCGATCAGGTCCTCGGGGGCGAGCTGGGTGCCGAGGAGGCTGACGCACTCCAGGCCGAGGGAGTCGGCGAACTTCCGCACGAGCGAGGACTTCCCGATGCCGGGCGCCCCCCAGAGGAAAACGGGCCGCACGGTGGCGAGGCCGAGCAGCAGTTCGGGGATCTGGGCGGGGGTGACGGTGACGGCAGCCTGCACGTGCGGGAACGTCCTTAGGGGTGGTGCGGTGTGGTGCGCCCAGTGTGGACGCACCGCGCACCGCCCGGCATCCGGTTTTTCCGGGTCCCGGGCCCGGCACCCCGCCCAGGAGTACCGCCCCGCGGGTCAGGCGGCCGAGCGCTGCCTGCGGGCGGCCATCGCCGCGTGGACGGCGACGCCCGCGAAGAGGAAGAGCACGCCCTGGTAGACGGCGGCATATCCGGAGCCGGCCGCCAGCCACATGGAGAAGCCGAAGGCCAGGACGGCGAGGGCGCCGTCGCGGACCAGGCGTCCGCGCCGGACGCGCTCGCCCTGGCCGGAGAGCAGGAAGTAGATCTGCGCGGCGGTGGAGAGCAGGTAGGGAACGGTCGCGGTGAAAGTGGTGATGAGGACCAGGATCTCGAAGACGCCCTCGGAGCCGGCCGTGTAGTTGTAGACGGTCAGGGCGGAGGCCAGGGAGGTCGTGACGACGACGCCGACCACCGGGACACCGCGCTGCTTCTTCTCGAAGGCCCGCGGGAAGAGCCCGTCCTTGGCGGCGGCGTACGGGGTCTGGGCGCTGAGCAGGGTCCAGCCGTTGAGGGCACCGGCCATCGAGATCACGGCGGCGCAGGCGACGAGCGTGCCGCCCCAGGTGCCGCCGAACATGGCGTTGACGGCGTCGGTGAAGGGGGCTTCGGAGGCGACCAGCTTCTCGTGGGCGACGAGACCGAAGACGGAGAGGGTGCCGAGCAGGTAGACCACGGCAGCACCGGCGGTACCGAGGATCGTGGCGCGGCCGACGTTGCGGGCCGGGTCGCGCACCTCCCCGGCGCTGACGGCGGCCGATTCCACGCCGAGGTAGCTGAAGAGGAGGATGGCCGCGGAGGCGGAGAGCGCGCCGGCGGGGCTCTGGCCGGTGGCCTGGAACGGGCCGAGGTTGGCGGGGTCGAAGAAGAACAGCCCGCCCACGGCGACCAGCAGCAGAGGGGCGAACTTCAGCACGGTGGCGACGAGTTGGACGGCGCCGACGTAGCGGGTGCCGGCCAGGTTGGCGAGCGCCGGGAGCCACTGCATGGACAGGGCCGCCAGGCACATGGACCACTTGTGCTCACCAATGGCCGGGAAGAGCACGGAGAGGTAGCCGACCGACGCGACGGCGAGGGCCGCGTTCGACACCCAGGAGGTGATCCAGTAGCTCCAGGCGGCGAGGAAACCGGCGAAGTCGCCGAAGGCGGCGCGGGCGTAGACGTACGGGCCGCCGGTCTGCGGGTGCCGGTGGGCGAGGCGGCCGAAGACGAGCGCGAGGGCGATGGCTCCGAGGGTGAGGACGGCGAAGGCGACGAGGCTGATGGTGCCGAAGGGAGCGACGGAGGCGGGGAGGAGGAAGATTCCGCCACCGATGATGTTGCCCATGACCAGACAGGTCGCGATGGGCAGGCCGAAGCGTCGGGCGTGGGGGTCGCTGTCCTGCTCGGGGGATGCGGTGGCCTCTGGGGGTGCGGTGGCCTCTGCGGGCAGGGCTGCGGTGCTGGTCATCGGTGGTGCGCCTCGGGTCGTCTCACATGGTGGTCGGGTCGACACATGGTCGGCCACCGTGCGGGACGTACCAAATCAGCGGGTTTCGTCCCGCGCGGGCACGCCATCGGAAGGAAGGATTCCGCCGATGGGGCCCTCCGGCGGGGAATCCTGCGGCACCCCACGCGGGGCCCGCGCACCCCGGCCCGACGCGGGCGGCCCACCGGCCGCCGCCGCGAAGCCGTCCCCGACCGGTTCTCCCGGGCCTGCGGCACCGGCCCCGGCTGTGGCCCCGGCACCGCGGCCGCCGGACTCCGGGCCGAGGCGCCTCCGCCCGGCCGCGGTCTGCCGGGCGGGCCCGGCACGCGGCCGGTCCGGCACCTCGCCGATCGCCGCGACCGGCGCCGCGGACTCCTGCTCCGGCCCGCCCCCGGACGCGCCCATCGGCCCGGCCGCAAGCTCCGACAGGGGCGCGGACACGGGGATCTGGGGGCCGTCCGCCTCGGCGAGCCAGCGTCGCAGGACTCCGTGCACCGCCTCCGCGCCGGCCAGTTCCTCCCCCGGGTCCGACAGTTCCGTGGGCCACATCAGGAAGGGGCGGCCCTGCTCCCCGCCCAGGCCGCCGTGCGAGCCGATCTGCTCCTCGAAGGCGTGCACCGCCCCCGTGGCCGGGTCGTACGCCGAGTTGACCATGATGTCGGCCACGTGCGGGAAGGAGTCGGTCCGGCGGACGGCCGCGGCCGCCCCCGGGCCGAAGGCCGCGAGCAGCTGCTCCGCCTCGCCCGGCACGTCCAGGCGGGCCTCGGCGCCGCCCGGGCCCAGCACCACTCCGTCCACCAGCAGGAAGCCCACACCCGGATGGTTCGCCAGGGTCGCCAGCAGCGCGGGGTGCGCACGCTCGATGCGGGCCCGGGATGCCCGGCCGGGCACGTCCGGGAAGGAGATCAGCGCGAGGTTGCCGGAGGCCAGCACCACCGGGTCGGAACCCGGCCCCGGAAGGACCTCCTCGTCCTCCTCCACCGGCCGGTGCAGGGCCGCGAGCACCGCCGCACGGGCCTCGGCCCCGCTGTGGGTACGGCCCGCCCTGCGGGAGACGGGCAGTCCGCAGCCCGCCCGCACCAGGTCCTTGAGGGTCAGCCCGTACCGGGCCAGGAAGGTCTCCCCCGGGCTCTGCCCGTGGTCGGAGAGCAGCACGATCCGGTACGGGCGGGGTGCGTGCTCGGCGACCCGGGCGATCAGCGCGAGGCTTCGGTCGAGACGCTCCAGCACCTGGTCGGTGTCCTTGCCGCGCGGGCCCGAGTGGTGCGCGACCTCGTCGTAGGCGACGAGGTCGGCGTAGACCACGGCGCGCCCGGCGAGCATGTCGCCGATCACCGCCGCCACGACCACGTCCCGTTCGACGACGGTCGCGAAGGCCCTGATCAGCGGATAGAGCCCGCCGCGCGAGACCCGGGGCCGGTCCCCGCGGATCCGCGCCCGCAGCGACTGGACGATCTCGCGGACCGTGTCGGCGACGAAGGACAGGGCCGTGCGGACGGCGTTGGCCGGGTCGGAGAAGTAGGCGAAGTAGCCGGCGCGGGACCGGTTGGCCCGGCCGCGCCGCGCCGAGACCGAGAGCACGAGCGCCAGCTGGTCCGCCCCGCCGCTGAAGAGGTTGCCCCGGCTGGCGCCGTCGAGCGTGAGCAGCCCGCCGTCGCCGGTGCGCGCGATGGCCCGCCGCTGGAGTTCCGCGGCGCTGGTCGGCCGGTTGCAGACCATCACCTCGCCGGTGTCCTTCTCGTACCAGCGGAAGGCGGGCACGTCGAAGGTGGAGCCGTGCAGGATGCCGAGCTGACTGGCGCCGGTCTGGCTCGACCAGTCCGTACGCCAGGAGGTGATGCGGTGGCCGTGCTCCAGCCAGCCGGCGACGGTGGGCATCAGCGCGCGGTTGCAGGCGTCGCGCAGCACCTCGTAGCCGACCCCGTCGAGCTGGAGGACCACCAGCCCGGGCGCGGCCGCGCCGGTCCGGGGCGCCGCCTGGCGGCCCTGACGCCGCCGTCGGCGGCGGTCGGCCAGCCGGTAGAGCCTGCGCCGGTAGGCCTCGTCGTCGCGCACCGCGAGGGCGGTGGAGGTCGCGGAGGCCACGGCGGACATCACGGCGGCGACGACGACCGCGGTCTCGGGGGCGGCCTCGCCCCGCCCGTCGGGGATCAGTCGGAGCGCGAGCAGCAGCAGCGAGCCGTTCAGGAAGAAGACGAGCAGCCCGAGCACGAGGGCGGGCACGAGCAGCAGGGCCCGTACGAGCACCGGCCAGACCACGGCGCTCAGCAGGGCGAAGGCTCCGGCGCCCCAGGCCGCCGTGAGGCCGATCTGGGTGATGCTGTCTCCGTCGTCGGACTGCAGCCGGAAGTCCGGGAGGATCCCGGCCAGGGCGAGCATCGTGAGGGTGGACACCACCCAGACGAGGATCACCCGCACCAGGGCGTTGCCCGTGCTCCGCCACCGTCGTCGCCGCACCGTGCCACCCCCTGGGTCGTCTCCCGCCTCCAGGCTCGCACAGCGCGGGCGGCCAGGCCGGGCGACGGCGTACGGGGAGGGGCGGGGTGGAGCGAGGTGGGTCGGTGGGGGTGAGGGGCGGGGCCGGAAAGGTGCGCGCCGGGGGCGTCGTGTCCGGCCGTCAGGTGCCGTCGTAGCCCGCCGTGGGCATGGACAGCCGGCGGTGGACCTCGGCCTTCATCGCGGAGGTGTACCGGGGCTCTTCGCCCCCGGCGGTCTCCAGGCGCACGCCGCGCCGCTCGCACTCGGCGGTGAACTCCTCGACGCAGCGCAGCGCCCGGGACAGCACCCGGTGGTTGGCGGCGACGAACAGGTCGACCCGCGCGGCGGATATCTCGGACCAGAACCCGCAGTGGTCCGCACGCATCCCGTAGACCAGCAGCTGCTGGGTCACGACATAACCGCGGTCGGCCGCCCAGCGCGCGCACACGGCCTGCTGGCCGCGGGTGTCCACGGCGAAGGGGTCGGCGTCCAGGTCTTCGAGCGGGGCCAGGCTGGCGATCGCGGCCACGCGCAACTCTTCCATGCCGCCGGACCCTACTCCGATCCGCCGCCCGAGAGGAGGGGCCGCCGGGTTCTGGTTCCCGCGCGGTGGCGGGAGCCGCCGGCCCGGCATGATGGGTAGGACACCCCGAGGCTGGCGGGACGGCGAGGGAGGGAGTGCCTGGTGCCGGTGGACATCACCTGGTGGGGCCATGCGACGTGCACCGTCGAGGATTCCGGGGTGCGGCTGCTGACGGACCCGTTGTTCGCGCGGCGGCTCGCGCACCTGCGGCGGCGCCGGGGGGCGCTCCCGCCGCCCGAGGCAGCGGTGGCCGACGTGGTGCTGGTGTCGCACCTGCACGCGGACCACCTGCACCTGCCGTCCCTGGGGCGGCTCGCGCCCGGAACCCGGCTCGTGGTGCCGCGCGGGGCGCGGCGGGCGGTGCCGGGCCTGGCCCGGCTCGCCGGGCTGCGCGGGCTGACGGTGACGGAGGCCGCGCCGGGCGAGGAGGTCCGCGTGGCGGAGGGCGTACGGGTCCGGGCGGTCAGCGCCCGGCACGACGGCCGGCGGCTGCCGTTCGGACCGCACCGGGCGCCGGCGCTCGGCTACGTGGTCCTGGGCGCCGCGCGGACGTACTTCGCGGGGGACACCGGGCTGTTCGACACGATGGCCGAGGAGGTGGGGCCGGTGGACGTGGCCCTGCTGCCGGTGGGCGGCTGGGGCCCGTACCTGGGGCCCGGGCACCTGGACGCCGCGCGGGCGGCGCGGGCTCTGGCGCGGCTGGCGCCGGCCGCTGCGGTGCCGGTCCACTACGGGACGTACTGGCCGGTGGGGCTGGACGCGGTGCGGCCGCACGAGTTCCACGCGCCCGGCGAGGAGTTCGAGCGGCATGCGCGGCGGTCGGCGCCGAAGGTGACCGTGCGGGTGCCGGGGCACGGTGAGCGGGTGCGGCTGCCGTGACGCTGCGCGACCTCACCGCGGTGGCCGTGGCGGCGGTGGCAGTGGGGGCCGGCCAGGTGTCGCCGGAGACCACCCAGCGGGCGGTGGGCTACCCGGCGCTGTTCGTGCTGGTGGCAGTGGGTGCGCTGGTCCCGGTGATTCCCACGGGGGCGCTGGTGAGTTCGGCGGCGGTGGTGGCCTTCCATCACCAGTCGCCGCCGTACGGGGTGTTGCTCGTGGTCGCGGTGTCGGCGCTGGCGGCCTTCACCGGGGACCTGGCGCTGTACTGGCTCGGTCAGCGCGGGGTGCGGTCGCGCAACGGCTCGCGCCGCCTGGAGGCGCTGCGCGCCCGGGCCACGCCCGAGCGGCTGGAGCAGGCGCAGACCAAGCTGGACGAGCACGGGGTCATGGTGCTGGTGCTCTCCCGGCTGGTCCCGGCAGGCCGGATCCCGGTGATGCTGGCCTGCCTGCTCGCGGAGCTGCCGCTGCGCCGGTTCGCCCGCGGCGACGGTCCCGCGTGCCTGGCCTGGGCGGCCACGTACGGGCTGATCGGCATCCTGGGCGGCTCGCTCTTCTCGGAGCCGTGGAAGGGCGTGGCCGTGGCGGTCGCCCTGACCCTGCTGATCAGCGCGGCCCCGGCGATCCGGCGCCGCCTGCGGCGGTCCTAGGGGATGCGCGCGGGGCCGTGGGGCGGGCGGGCGGTCGGGGGCGGGAAGGCCAGGCCCGTCGGTGTGTTGAGGCCGGTGGAGGGGAGCGTGACCTGTTCGCCGCCGGTCTCCCGGACCCGCACCACGCGGTTGTTGAAGCCGTCGGCCACGTACAGGCGGCCGGACCCGTCGAGCGCGAGGCCCAGCGGCGAGCTCAGGCCGGTGGTGGGCACGGTGGTCTGCGGGCCGCCGCCCGCGGGCACCTTCACGACGCGGTTGTTGCCGCTGTCCGCGACGTAGAGGTCACCGGCGGCGTTCAGGGCCAGCCCGGTCGGCTGGGAGAGGCCGACGGTCGCCACGGTGGTCTGGCCGCTGCCGTCCGCGGCCACCTTCACCACGCGGTCGTTGACGAAGTCGGAGACGTACAGACCCCCGTCGGGCGCGATCGCCAGCCCCCAGGGGTGCAGCAGGCCGGTGGTGGGGACGACGGTCGGGCCGCTCCCGTCGGCGGCCACCCGCACGATCCGGTCGTTGAAGCTGTCGGCGATGAACAGGTTCCCGGCCGGGTCGACGGCGAGCCCCAGGGGGCGCGAGAGGTCCCCTGCGGGAACGACCGACTGTTCCCCGCCGTCCGGGGGCAGGACGACCACCCTGTTGTTGCCGGTGTCGGAGACGTAGAGCCGGCCCGCCGCGTCCCAGGCGAGGCCGGTCGGCCGCAGCAGGCCGTCGAGGGGCACGGTGCTCTGGTCGCCGTCGGCGGGCAGGGTGACCACGCGGTTGTTGCCGTAGTCGGAGACGTACAGGGGCGGACCGGCGGGGGAGCCCGCGGCGCCGGGCTGTGCGGCGCCCGCCGCCCCCACCGGGAGCGCGCACAGGACCAGCAGTCCCACCGCGGCGGCCAGCCGGCGGGTCCACCGCCGGGCGGCGGTGCGGCCCGCGGGCGCCGGGGGATCGATCGTTCGCGACTCGGCCGTCTTGCGTTCCACGACTCACCCACCTGATCTGGACGGTCGGCCCGGTGCCGTACCCCCGCCGACCCTAGGAACCGCCGCCCGCGGGCGCGGGAGCCACGCCACCGGAACGTGTTCCGGCCACTCCAATGCCCGCCCCCGTGGGCCGGACCTCACGTGCGGTCGGGTTCGCAGGGTCGTGATCGCTGCGGACCTGCACGGCCGACGGGAGGTGGATCGCCTACGACGCGGCCGTCACCCGCACCCGGGGTGCGCTCACCGGGACGAGCGGCACGAGGGCATATCGGACGAGGAGGACCTGACCACCCTCGAGGTGCTGCGGCGCTTCGTCCTCAACACGGGCGGCGGGCGGCCCGGCACTCCTACTGCTGTGGGCTGTCCGCGCCGGGACCGGCGTCGCGTCCCGGCTCGGGATCCGTGGCCGCGGCCGTAGCCGTGCCCGGGGCGGCGCCCGTGCCGGGGGCCGGGTCGGGGGCGGGCAGGGTGCGCGAGGCTCCGACCGGGAGGTCCCAGAGGTCTTCGCGGGGCAGCGCCGCCCGCGACCAGGCGGCCAGGGTGCGGTGCAGGGGCTCCATGACCGGTTCGGCGGAGAGCACGAAGGCGGCCCAGTGCATGGGGGCCATCCGCCGGGCTCCGAGGTCGAGACAGGCCTGGACGGCTTCCTCCGGGTCGGCGTGGACGTCGCCCAGCCACCAGCGCGGGGCGTAGGCGCCGACGGGCAGGAGCGCGAGGTCGATCCCGGGGTGGCGGCGGCCGATCTCACGGAACCACCGGCCGTAGCCCGTGTCCCCCGCGAAGTAGACCTTCCTCGGGACCGGGCTCAGGGTGTCGGTGAGGATCCAGCCGCCCCACAGGGACCGGCAGGTGTCGGTCAGGGACCGCTTCGACCAGTGGTGGGCGGGGACGAACTCGAAGCGTACGCCGTCCAGTTCGGCTGCTTCCCACCAGTCGAGGTCGGTGACCCTGGTGAAGCCGCGGCGGCGGAACCAGCCCGCGAGGCCCGCCGGGACGAAGAGGGCGGTGTCCCGGGGCAGCCGCCTGAGGGTGGGGGCGTCGAGGTGGTCGTAGTGGTTGTGGCTGATCACGACCGCGTCCACCGGCGGCAGGTCCTCCCACCGCACCCCTACGGGCGTCATCCGGGCCGGGGTGCCGAGGATCCGGCGGGACCAGACCGGGTCGGTGAGCACGGTCAGCCCGCCGGTCCGCACGACCCAGCTGGCGTGCCCGGCCCAGGTGACGGATACCTCACCGGCAGCCGTCACGGGCAGCGGACCCGGCGCGTACGGCAGGTCCGGGATGCCGCGCAGGCCTTCGGGGCCGGGCCGGAAGGCGCCCTCGCGGGCGAGCCGGGCGAAGGCCCGGACGCCGGGGAGCGGGGTGGTCAGCCGGTCGGCGAACGAGCGGGGCCAGCGGCGGTGTGCGCCGAGCGGCCGCGGGGCGGACGGGCGCGGCGCCGCCCGGGTGACGGCCGGGCGGACGGCCCCGTCGGAGGGGGCGGCCGGGGCGGGGGCGGGGGCTGCGTCCGTCCGGTCCCTCATCGAGAAGTCTCCGTTCACCGTGGTCGGGGGCGGGACGGGCCGGTGCGGTCCGTCCGGGGGCAGCGGAAGGGGCCGGCCCGGGAGAGGGGAGCCGGCCGGGAGGTCAGGCCAGCCCGGCCAGGACCGATCCGAGGAGGTCCAGCGCGCTCCGCACGTGCGGCAGTTCGAGGGGATCGCGGGCGGTGAGCGCGGCCAGCCGTTCCTCGGGGGTGGCGCCGAGCAGCGGGCCGGTGGACAACCGGACCCGCAGGGCGCCCAGTTCGTCCGCGAACCGCTGTCCGCCGGGGGTGGGCGCGCCGAGCCGGACGCCGAGCCAGTCCTCCAGTTCCATGGCGTCGCCGACCCCGTACCGGGCGAGCCCGGCCCGCAGCGGGCCGAGGTCGGCGTAGAGGTGCCGCCCGGCCTGCGGGGGCCGGGCCAGGGCACCCACCGCGCGGAGCTCGCGGTGCGCGGCGTCGGCCACCCGGCCGTGCAGGCGGGCGGCCGCGCGGGCGCGCGCGGCGACGGCGTCGGGTTCGTCGAGGGCGTGCGCCGCGGCCCCGGCGACGGGCCCGGCGATCATCGCGCCGGTGGCGGTGAGGACGTCGAGCGTGTGGGCGCGCAGCAGGGCCCCGTGCGGGGTGTCCGGGAACCGGACCACGGCGGCGGGCCAGCCGGCGGGCAGCAGCGCGCCGGACAGGTCGACGAGGACCGCCGTCCGTTCGGGCAGCATCTCGGCGGGGCTCAGGACGAGGTCGTCGTGGGGCCGGTGGACGGTGTCGCGCCAGCTCTCGTCGCTGACGACGAACAGCCCCGCGCTCTCGGCGGCTTCGCACGCCTCGCGCACCAGCTCCGGCGGGGGCACGGTCGCGGTCGGGTCGTCGGCCACCGACAGCAGCAGCACCCGCGGATCGCCGCCCTCGGCGCGTACCCGCCGTACGGTCTCCAGCAGGGCGTAGGGGTCCGGTACACCGCCGCACTCGGCCGGGGTGGGTACGTGGTAGGCCCGCCGTCCGAGCAGTCTGATCTGCGGGGTCCACCAGGCGGGGCAGGGCCGGGGCAGCATCACGTCGCCGCCGTGGGCCCCGAGGAGGGCCAGGAGCAGCGCCGGGGCGCCGGGGCCGGCCGCCACGTGGTCGGGGGAGGTGGCCAGCCCGCGCCGGCCCCAGTACCGGCAGGCGGCGTCGCGCAGTGGGGCGTCGCCGCCGGGGGGCTGGGGGGAGGCGCGCCCGGCGGCCGCGCCGAGGACGGAGATCAGCTCGGAGAGCACGGGCAGGCCCGGCTGCGGCGCGGGCGGGCCGTAGCGGACGGGGCCGCGGCCCTCCGCCGTCGTGCGCTGCATCCCCGCCACCGCTGCCCGCCTTCCGCGTCCGTCGCGCCGCACTCCGCCGACCCTGACCTTTATACGATTATTTGGCCGCACATGCCCGTTATCAGGCGCCGTCCGCCGGTGGTCCGGCGTCCCCGCCCCAGCCCTGGCGCCCGACCATCGCGAGCAGCCGGGTCTGCGCGTCCGCGCCCGCCGGGACCTCGACCGGCTCGGCGAACATGCCACTCGCCGCGAGTCCGTCGGCGTAGGGCATGACCTCCTTGATCGAGAACTCGACGAGGGCGTCGGGGAGCCGGTCGTCGACCCCGATGCCGCGGCAGAGGTCCCAGGTGTGCACGACGCAGTCGGCGGTCAGCTCCGAGCAGTACGCGGAGCCGCGCGCGGGCCCGTAGGAGAGCTGCACGGTCCGCTCCAGCGCGCCGGCCGCGGCGAAGGCGGCGTGCGCGGCGCCCGAGGCCCTGTCCCACGCCGCGACCGGGTCGTCACCCAGCACGTCCCCGGAGAAGGCGTCACCGAGCTCCTCGACGGTGCGGCCCTCGGTGATCAGCGGCGGGATCCAGAGCTGCTCCCCGGTGACGTGGTTGACCAGGTCCCGCACGGTCCACTCCGTGCACGGGGTGGACGCGTCCCACTGCTCGTCCTTGATGGCGCGCACGCGCTCACCGAAGAGCCGCAGCGCCTCGGCATGCCGTTCGAGCAGCGCGTCGGACATGGCTCCCACCGTCCTCCACCAGGGGCGACTCCCCCTGGAGCCACTCTCCTCGCACCCGAATCGCCGTGCCACCGACCCGGCCGGCCGCCTTGGCCAACAAGGCCAGTGTCCACATGTCAAAACGCACATCTCAAATGGCGAACTGATCCTTTACGGTGGTGGCAACGCTTCGACGAGGAGGGGCAGGTACCGCCATGGACGCCACGCACGCCGCCAGGGAGACCGCCGTCTACACGCACGGCCACCACGAGTCGGTCCTGCGCTCGCACCGCTGGCGCACGGCCGAGAACTCCGCCGCGTACCTGATCGGCGAGCTGAGCCCCGGGATGGCGGTGCTGGACGTCGGCTGCGGCCCGGGCACCATCACGGCGGACCTGGCGGAGCTGGTCGCACCGGGCGGGCGGGTCACCGCCGTCGACGCGGCCGAAGGCGTCCTGGCGCAGGCCCGGGCCCACGTGGCGGAGCGCGGGCTGGACGGCGCCGTGTCCTTCGCCGTCGCGGACGTGCACGCGCTGGACTTCCCGGACGACTCCTTCGACGTGGTCCACGCCCACCAGGTGCTGCAGCACGTCGGGGATCCGGTACGGGCGCTGCGCGAGATGCGGCGGGTGTGCCGGCCGGGCGGGATCGTCGCCGCGCGCGACGCGGACTACGCGGCGATGACCTGGTACCCGGCGACGCCGGGCCTGGACGGGTGGCTGGACCTGTACCGGCGGGTGGCCCGCGCCAACGGCGGCGAGCCGGACGCGGGCCGCCACCTGCGGGCCTGGGCCCGGCAGGCCGGTTTCACCGACGTGACCTCCTCGGCCACGGCCTGGTGCTTCGCCTCCCCGGAGGAGACGGCGTGGTGGTCCGCCCTGTGGGCCGACCGGACCAAGGCCTCCGCGTACGCGGACCTCGCCGTCCGGGGCGGCCACGCGTCGACCGACGACCTGACGGCCGCCGCCGGGGCCTGGCACACCTGGGGCGCCTCGCCGGACGCCTGGTTCGCGGTCCTGAACGCCGAGATCCTGTGCCGGGCCTGACCCCACGGCACCGGCCGGGCCGTCTCCGGCAAGCGGTACGTGCTCTGCCTCGACGGGATCACGAGGTGGCCGGCCGCATGCGGAAGTCGTAGGGGGCCGGCAGGGGGCAGTCGGTGAGGGCGGACCACAGGTCGGACAGGCTTTCCTCGCCCTCCCGCAGGTCGGGGAGTTCGAAGCCGTCCTCGAAGACCCGGCGGGCCGCCCGCACATGGCCCTCCGCCGCGAGCAGCCGGGCCGCCAGCAACCGGAAGCGGCCCTGCTCGCGCAGGCCCGGCCGGAGCCGGTCCCAGACGGCGCGGGCCTGCGGCAGCCGGCCCGCCGCCAGGAGGGCGGCCATCGCCTCCCGGCCCAGCGCCGACTCCGCCGCCGTCCACGGACCGCCCCCGCGGCTCTCCGCGGCCAGGTCCTCGAAGGCCGCCGCGAAGCCGTCCGCGGCCCGCGCAGCGTCACCCGCCAGCGCGTCCGCCACCGCCAGACAGCGCAGCAGCGGCCAATGCGAGAGGGCGAGCGCCAGCCCGCGCTCCCAGCTCCGCACCGCCTGGGCGGTGTCCCCCGCGTGCCACTGGGCCACTCCCAGGTGGTACTCCGTCAGCGGGTCCGCGGGGGCCGTCTCCAGCATGTCCCGCCAGTGCGCGGCGACCAGGCTCGGGCCCGGCGGCACCACCCGGCGCGGAGCGGGCAGGACCCCCGTGCGCCACAGTTCCAGCCACGGCTCCTGTTCCTCGCCCAGCGTCGACTCCTCGAAGGGCGTGCCCGGCAGCCGGTGCCCCGCGCACAGCACCTCCAGCGCTCCCCACCCCGAGCCGACCGCCAGCCGCTCCCCCGGTTCGGTGTCGGCGCAGCCGCGCCACGCCTCGTAGGCCGCGTCCACCCGCTCCCGGGGCAGTACGGCGTCCAGCGCGTCCTGGGCCGCGCCGCGGGCCGCCGCCCAGTCCGCGCCGTGCACCGCCGACGGTTCGGCCGCCAGCGGCCCGTACGCCTCCAGCCAGCTGAACTCCGCCCCGCCCTCCAGCCGTACGTGCTCCAGCTGGGTCCGGGCCAGCCCGGCCTGGATCTCCGCGTAACCGCCCGTGCCCGGCTCGGTCAGCCATTCCTGCCAGCGCCGCCCGCCACCGCCCGCGCCCCACACGAACAGCTTGCGCCCCCGCAGCCGTGCCGTGGAGGTCTGCACGAGGCCCTCCCCGGCGGCGTCCAGGGAGGCGATCCAGGGCCGGTCCCCGTCCCGGACCTCGTAGAAGAAGTCGGCCGGGTACTCACTGCGCAGTGGGTACGTACGGTCCGCGGCCTCCCACTCCGGCACGGGGATGCGGCGCAGGGTGCGCTCGTAGCCGAAGTGCCAGGCCTCGTCCGCGGGGGCCAGGACACGGCTGCCCGGGTCCTCGGGGACGGCGGTGTTGGACCACCAGTACACGGGTGCGGGCCGCTCGTGCGGGTTGCGCACGCGGACGCCGACGTACAGGAACCGCGAGTCCTCCGGCAGCCACAGGTCCACCTGGAACGGCAGGTCGCGCAGCCGCTCCCACTCCCACAGCCGGACCATCACGCCGCCGTCCGGGGCCGGGACGAGGGCGGCGTGCAGCGGGGCGCAGGAGAGGGTGGTGTGGCCGGTCGCCCCGGTGTTCCACTCGATGCCGCCGGAGAACCAGGCGCCGTTCAACGCGAAGTTGGCGGGCTGGAACACCGGGTTGCGGTAGAGCAGTTCGCGTTCGGTCGGCAGGTGGACCAGCGAGTGGATCCGTCCGCCCAGGCCCGGCAGCACGGTGACCCGCACGTGCTCGTTCTCGATGACGACGGCCTCGAACTCCCGCTCCGCGCGCTCCCGCCCGTACCCGTCGCGGATGCGGACGGGCAGCAGCGAGCGCAGCGGCTCGTACCCGATCTGCCGGGCCATGTCGCGCGGCAGGCCGTCGCGGGAACGCTCGTCCAGGACGTGCACGCCGTCGGGCGCGCGCAGGGCGGGCAGCGGGTTGTCGGAGCCCAACGAGGCTGCGGGAAGGGTCAGTACGGCGCGTCGGACGGTGGTGGCCATGAGGAAATGGAACACGCCACGGCGGCCGGTGCACAGGGGTTCCGCGGATCACCACCGGTCAGGATGACGCAAAGGCCCCCGCCACCAGGTCCGCGAGCAGCGCGCCCGCACGGCCGTCCGGGTCGAGGTCCGGGTCGTAGATGGTGACGTTCAGCCCGACGCACCGCGGTGACCCCACCAGGACGCGCAGCAGTTCGGCGACCTCCTGCGGCAGCAGGCCCCCGGGGTCGGGGCTGTCCACGGCCGGCATCACCTCGGGGTCGAGCACGTCGGCGTCCAGATGGACCCAGAACCCGTCGGTGACGGGCGGGTGCAGGCCGTCCAGCGCCGACCGGGCGACGACGGCTGCGCCCCGGCGGCGGATCTCGCCGACGGTGGCGGCGAAGATCCCGGCCTCCGCCAGCTCCGGGAGGTCCGCGTCCCCGTCGCGCATCCCGAACAGCCGGACGTCCTCGTCGCGCAGGTACGGCGCGAGCCCTTCCAGGTCGCTGAGCGAGGGCTGTCCGCGGCCGGTGGCCAGGGCCAGCTCCTCGCCGCCCGCGGCTCCGACGGGACCGTTGACGGCGGTGTTGCCGGGGTGGCGGAAGTCGGCGGAGCCGTCGACGGCTGCCAGGCCGTAGCGGCCGGTCCGGCGCATGGCGAGCGAGGCGCCGAGCTGGATGGAGCAGTCCCCGCCGAGCACGACGGGGAACTCCCCCGCCCGCAGGTGGCGTTCGATCCGGTCGGCGAGGGTGACGGTGTAGGCGGCGAGGGCATCGGCGTTGAAGACGCCGTCGCCCTCCACCCAGTCGCCGCGGTCGTAGCGGGGCGGGACCACGACGCCTCCCTCGCGCGCCCCGAGCCTGCTCAGCAGGCCATGGTCGCGCAGGGCGCCCGCGAGCTTGTAGACCCCGGGGACCGCCCCGGGCGCGGGCGGCCGCAGACCGAGGTTGGACGGGGCATCGAGCAGTACCAGGGTGCGCATCCCCTCATCCTGCGCGATCCGGCGCCGCGGCGGTGGCGATTGTCCCGCAAGAACCCGCAGCACGCCGGTCCGGCCCCGGCGGACGCGCCGCCGGGGCCGGACCGGGCCCGTACGATCAGCGGGACCCTCCCGCGCAGTCGCGGACCGCGGGCAGGCTCACTGCCAGACGTAGAGGTCGTAGAACCCGCCCGCGTTGCGCTCGCACTTGGCGCGGCCCGCGTAGGAGTCCCGCAGGGACACGCACTCCCGCTTGGAGTACTCGCCGAGGAACACCCACCCCGTGGCATCCGCGGGTGACCGGTGGGCCGGCGCGACGGCGACCTCGCCCGGTGCCGCGGCGGCCGAGGCCCCCGCAGCGCCCGTCACGAGGACGGCCGCACCGGCGGCGAGCGTGGCGAGGACCCGTACCACTGTGGTGCGCATGCTCTCTCCCTTGTCGTTGTCCGTGTCCGCCGGGACGTTCCCTCGTCCCTGGAGGCCGAGCGGGAAGCACCGCTCGCCGGACAGGATCCGCTCGGCGCGACACGGAAATCGACTCGATTCGGGCTGCCCCGAAACGAGCACGGCGGGGAGCATTCGACACGGGCGGGTGAGGAGGCCGGTGTGCTGCGTCTGCACTTCACCGTGGAGGACCTGGGACGGGTACGGGTCGAGGTCCTGGGTCCGCTCGCGGAGACGGTCCTCGGACTGTGGAACCTCCAGCGGCGCGACGCAAAGGCGCTGTTCGGCGGCTGGCGGGCCCGGACCGGGCCGCTCGTCACGGGCGACGGCCCGCACATCGCACGGTTCCTCGGCTCTCCCGCCGGGGGGCTCGTGGACCTGTTCACCCTGGTCGGCTCCGCGGGCTGCCTGGGCGAGGGGCTGGAACGGCTGGCCGGCGCCCCGGCGGACCGCCTGTGCGAGGAGTTCGCCGTGTGCGCGGGGACCGACAGGGTGCGGGCCCGGTGGCTGGCCGGGCTGGCGGGGGCCGACCGGCGGTCCGTGGGGCGCCTCGCCCAGGCGCTGCGGGACTGCCACCGGGTGGCGGTCGCCCCGTACTGGGGGAGCATCCGCCACCACCTGGACGGGGAGGTGGCCCGCCAGGGGCGCCTCATGGTGGGCGGCGGGGTGGCGGCCCTGCTGGACGGCATGCGCCCGATGGCCGTGTGGAAGCCGCCCGTGCTGGAGGTCCCGGACTACCGGCCGCTCGTCCACCCCGTCGCCGACTACCACCTGGGGGGCCGCCCGCTGGTGCTGGCGCCGTCGGTGTTCTGCGGGCCGGTCCCCCAGCTGTTCGCCGGCCCCCGGGCCGATTCCGTGGTCATGGTGTATCCGGCCCTGCGCGATCCGGTCGACGCCGCCGCGCTGTGGGCACCCCCTGCGGACGCACGGCGGGCCGGCGCACCGGTGCCGCCGGCCCTGGCAGCGCTCCTGGGGCGTACCAGGGCGATCGTGCTGTGCGTGATAGCCGACCATCCCGCGTGCACGACGACACAGCTCTCCCGGCGGGCGGGGATCTCACCGGCGAGCGCCAGCGAGCACGCCGCCACACTGCGCGGTGCCGGACTGACCCGTCTGGCCAGGGAGCGGAAGAACGCCCTTCATTCGCTGACCCGTCTCGGTGCCGTCCTGCTCGACGGTGTCGGCGGCGACGGCAACGGCGCCGACGGCCACTGCGACGTCGACGTCATCGGGCGCGCGGCATCTCGGCGGTGACGGCCCAGCGTTCGTGGTCCCGCCAGGCACCGTCGACGTGGAGGAAGTCGGGCGAGAGGCCCTCCAGCCGGAAGCCGGCGCCGCGGACCAGCGCGATCGAGGCGGCGTTGCCGGGCTGGACGTTGGCCTCGAGACGGTGCAGGCCGAGGCCCTCCCCGGTGGGGGCGAAGGCGTGGTCGAGGACGAGGCCGAGGGCTTCGCGCAGGAGTCCTCGGCCCGCGGCGTGCGCGAAGGCCCCGTAACCGAGGGCCCCGCACCGGAAGGCGCCCCGCACGATGTTGTTGACGTTGACGAAACCGGCCAGGGCCCCGGTGCCGAGCTCGCACACCAGGAACCCGGCGCGGGCGTCGCCCTCGGTCAGCCGGGTCGCGTAGGGCTCGTACTCCTCGATGGTGGCGGGCGGGAACAGCCAGGGGCGGTGGAGGTCACAGCTCTCGCGCACGCGCGCGGTGAACTCGGGCCCGTCGGCGATCCGGTAGGACCGCAGGCCGACGCGGTCGCCCTCCCGGACGTAGCTGGAAGAGGTCATCGCCCCAGGCTAGGGGGTGTCTTGGCGGTCCGGCCGGATCAGGGAGCGGGGCCCGTGCACCGCAAGGCGGACGAGGGAGGCTACGCGGAGCGTCGCCGACCGAGGACAACGCGGCGAGGCGTGGCCGGCGCCGCCATCACGGCTGCCGCGATCTTGGTGATCGGCCGCAGGGGTTGCCAGGGCCCGCGAGCCCGGCCTGACCGGCACGACACACCCCTGGGGGCTGTGACACGATCAGATCGTGATCATGGACGAGACGAGTGCGGCGCTGCGCCGCCGGGCGGCGCTGAACAACGCCGGGTGGTGCGACGCCGTCTGCCGCGCGCACGGCCTGTCGCCTCGGTACGCCGGCGGAGACCTCTGGCTGAGCACGGTACGGACACCGCCCCTGTACCCCGATGCCGTGACCCTGGACCCGGGCGTCGAGGCGGCGGAGGTGCTGCCTCCGATCGACACCGGCTCTCCCGGCTGCTCGGTGAAGGACAGCTTCGCCGCCCTGGACCTGTCCGGGCACGGCTTCGAGGTGCTCTTCGAGGCCCAGTGGATCCACCGCCCGGCCGGGGTACCGGTCCCGGCGGCACCGTCCGCGCCGGAGTGGTCCGAGGTCGGCGACGCCGCGGAGCTGGCGGCCTGGGACGCCGCGTGGGACGGCGAGGAGGCCACCGGGCTGTTCCGGCCCTCCCTGCTCGGCGGTGACACCGCCTTCCTCGCCGGCCGCATCGGGGACCGGATCGTCGCCGGGGCCGTTGCGCACACCTGCGCCGACGCGGTCGGCGTCTCCAACCTGTTCGCCCGCGACGGGATCGGCACCGACACGGCCTGGGCGGGCGCCCTGACCGCGATCGCCGCCCGCCGCCCCGACCTGCCCGTGGTCGGCTACGAACACGGCGAGGACCTGGACAGCGCCCTCCGCAGCGGATTCACCGCGATCGGCCCGCTGCGCGTCTGGCTGCACACCGCCTGAGGCTCCCCGCGGCGCCCCTTTCACCGCTGATCGTCCGTCAAGCTCCTTTGTCAGTGGCTCCCCATAGTGTGAACGCATCACTCGGGGAGCTTCGGAAAAGGAGCACAGTCATGTCCGCACACAGGATCCAGCACAAGGTGAACCACGTCGCGCTGGTAGTGGACTGTTCGGGTTCCATGCGTCCGCACGAGAGCCAACTCATCCGTGTTGTGGACGAGTTCGTGGCGGGTTTGAAGGCCGAGTCGGACAGCCTCGGGCATGAGACCCGGATCAGTCTCTATTCCTTCGACCACCGGGTGGAGAATCTGGTCTGGGACATGGACGTGAAGCACCTGCCGTCCATGCGGGGCCTCTACACCGTGAAGAACGGCGCCACCGCCCTCATCGAAGCCTCCCTGAAATCCCTGGACGACCTCGGTCACATCTGGGAGGAGTACGGCGAGCACAGTTTCCTCCAGATCGTGGTGACGGACGGCGAGGAGAACGCCTCCGGCGGCGACCGGCGGCACGACGGCGACATGAGCATCCTCGGCCCCTGGCTCGACCGGATCACGGCCCGGATGGGCGGGCTGCCGGACCACTGGACCTCCGCGATCCTCGTGCCGAACTCCCTGGCGAAGCGGACCGCCCAGAACTACGGCTTCCCGGCGGGGAACATCGCCATCTGGGACGCGGACTCCCAGGAGGGCGTCAAGGAGGCGATCGGCACCGTGCGCGCCGCCGCCACCAGTTTCCTGCGCGGCCGCGAGAAGGGTGTGCGCGGCACGAGGAACCTGTTCGCGGTCGGCCAGGACCTTTCCGTCGACGACGTACGGGCGAACCTCGAACCGATCGCGGCCGACAAATACCGGCTGCTGCAGGTCGATACGGACATGAACATCCGCTCCTTCGTCGATGCGCATCCCGAGGTGAGCTATGAACGCGGTTCCTGCTATTACCAGTTGGGCACCAGGGTCCAGGTCCAGGCGAACAAGGAGGTCATCGTGGTCGAGAAGGACACCGGCCGCGCGTACACGGGCGACGCGGCACGCAGCCTGCTCTTCGGTACCGGAATCCAGGGAACCGTCTCGGTGAAGGCCGGCCACAATCCCGCATTGGAGGTCTACGTGCAGAGCCGCTCGGCGAGCAGGAAGCTCAAGGCACGGACGCGCCTGCTCGTCCTGCTCTGAGATTCACGAAGAGGTTTCCAGGGGAAGCCTCGGGACATCGGTGCGTTCGCATCCGAAGACCTGCGCGTACAGCGACAGTTCGGCCTCCAGCGCCCGCACCATGGTCTCGGCGCGGCGGAAGCCGTGCCCCTCGCCCTCGAAGGCCAGGTAGGCGTGCGGCACCGGCCGGCCCCGCATCGCGGCCAGCAGCCGTTCCGCCTGGGCCGGCGGGCAGACCGGGTCCTCCAGCCCCTGGAGCAGGACGAACGGCGCCGTGATCCGGTCGGCCCGGGCCACCGGGGAGCGTTCGCGGCACAGGACGGCGAGGGTCTGCGGCGGCCCCGCCAGGCCGTCGATGTAGCGGGACTCCAGATCGTGGGTCTCCTCGGCGAAGCCCAGCAGGTCCAGCACCGGGTAGATGATCGCCGCGCAGGCGTACAGGTCGGTCGCGGCCAGCGATGCCGCTGCCGTCCAGCCGCCCGCGCTGCCGCCGCGGATGGCCAGTCGGACGGGGTCGGCGGTCCCTTCGGCGGCCAGCGCCCGGGCCACCGCCGCACAGTCCTCCACGTCCACCACGCCCCACTGTTCGCGCAGCCGCTCCCGGTAGGCGCGGCCGTAGCCGGTGGAGCCGCCGTAGTTCACCTCGACCACGCCGATCCCGCGCGAGGTGAAGTAGGCGATGTGCAGGTCGAGTACGGGCGGCACGTGGTCGGTGGGCCCGCCGTGCGCCCACACCACGTACGGGGGCAGTTCGTCGGCGGGGGCCCGGCAGGCCGGATGGTGCGGCGGGTAGACATGGGCGTGGATCTGCCGGTCGTCCGGGCCGAGGAAGGTGCGGCTCTGCGGCTCGGGGTAGTAGGCCGGGTCCACCGGGTCCGCGCCCTGCGCGCCGACGACCCTGGCGTGTCCGCTGGCGGTGTCCAGCTCGACCACCTCGTAGGCGCTGCGCGGGCTGGCGGCGACCCCGTAGACCCGGCTGCCGTGCACGGCGAGCGTCGGCTGCCAGGCCGTCCACGGACCGGCCGCGTCCACCAGGTCGCCGCTCTCCGGGTCCAGGATGCCGAGCACCGAGGAGCCCTGGCCGTGCAGCACGGCGACGAGCCCGTCGGGGAGCGGGGCGAACCAGCGCAGTCCGGGCTTCCACAGCGCTCCCCCGAACTCCTCTTCCCGCAGGCACAGGTTGACGGCCCACCCCGTGTCCGGGTCCACCCGGTACGGGTTCCACCAGCCGCCGCGGTCGCTGACCGCCAGGAGGGCTCCGTCGGCCGTCCAGTCCACCTGGGCGACGGACTCGTCGGGGCCGCCGAAGACCGTCCGCGCACCGGACAGCTCCCCCTCCGCGGTGACCTCGGCCAGCTGCAGCTCGGTGCCGTCCCAGGGCATCAGCGGGTGGTCCCACACCAGCCAGGCCGCACGCCGGCCGTCCGGGGAGAGCCGCGGTCCGGTGGTGAAGCGGTGCCGGCCGTCCGTCAGTTCCCGTACGGCCGCACGGTCCCCGGCCGCCGACCCGTCCAGGGGTACGGCGGCCAGGACCCGGCGCACATCGGTCGGCCCGGGCCCGGTGAACTCCTCCAGCACGCACCACACTTCGTCCCCGCGCAGCACCGGGTCGGCCCATCGCAGCCCGCCGCCGGTGCCGGACACCGGGGTGAGGGGGCGCGGCTCCGGGGCGCCCGGCGCGTCCGGCTCGTACGCGTACAGCCGCTGGTCGGCGAAGTGGACGAAGACCAGCAGGGGTCCGCCCGCCGTCCGCTCGGCCCCCGCCCAGGGCAGGCCGCCGTACTCGGTGACCCGGCTGCGCACGTTCCACGGCGCGGGCAGCTCACTGACCTCGCTCCCGGCCCCGGACCCGGCGGGGCGGCGGCGCACCAGGGTGCGGCGGCCCGCCTCCTGCGGCCGGGGCTCGGTCCACCAGACTTCCGGGCCCACCGTGCCGACGTACTCGGGCCGGCCGTCGCGGGAGGCCGCGAGTCCGGCGTCGATGGGCGAGGGCCAGCTCCCGTACGGCAGGGTCTGCGCGGCGGACATCACCGGGCCCCGCTCACAGGGTCCGCAGCGCGCGGTCGAGGACGCGGACGCCGAAGTGGAGGGCCTCGACGGGGACCCGCTCGTCCACGCCGTGGAAGAGGGACCAGTAGTCGAAGCCGGGCGGCAGTTTCAGCGGGGAGAAGCCGTAGCCGGTGATGCCGAGCCGGGAGAACTGCTTGGCGTCGGTGCCGCCCGCCATGCAGAAGGGCACCACGCGGCCGTCCGGGTCGAACCGCTCGACCGACTCGCGCAGGACGGCGAACGTCCGCCCGTCCACGGGAGCTTCGAGAGCGACCTCCCGGTGGTGGAACTCCCACGTGACGTCGGGTCCGGTGAGCTCGTCGAGGGTGGCGATGAACTCGGCCTCGCCGCCGGGCAGCATGCGGCCGTCGACGAAGGCGGTGGCCTCGCCGGGAATCACGTTCAGCTTGTAGCCGGCGCTGAACATCGTCGGGTTGGCACTGTTGCGGACGGTGGCCTCGACGAGGGCGGCGGCCGGGCCGAGCTTGCCGAGGACCGCGTCGAGGTCGAAGCCGCGGCGCCGCGGGTCGGCGGACAGCCCCTGGAGGGCGGCGAGTTCGGTGATGCAGGCGGCGACGGTGGCGGTGAGCCGGACCGGCCACTCGTACGCGCCGATCCGGGCGACCGCGGCGGCCAGCCGGCTGACGGCGTTGGCCCGGTTCGGCTTGGATCCGTGACCTGTGGTGCCGCGTGCGGTCAACTTCAGCCAGGCGGTGCCGCGTTCACCGGCGGCGATGGGGTAGAGGGACCGGCCGGGTCCGGTGTGGACGGTGAAGGCGCCGGATTCGCTCAGGCCCTCGGTGCACCCCTCGAAGAGCCCGGGGTGCTCGTCGGCGAGGAAGCCGGAGCCGTCGACGGCGCTGTCCTCCTCGTCGGCGGTGTAGGCGATCACGACGTCCCGGCGCGGGCGGACCCCCGCGCGCGCCCAGGCCCGTACGACGGCCAGCACCATCGCGTCCATGTTCTTCATGTCGACGGCTCCGCGCCCCCAGACGACACCGTTGCGGACCTCGCCGGAGAAGGGGTCCACGCTCCAGTCCGCGGCCTCGGCGGGGACCACGTCGAGGTGGCCGTGGACGAGGAGCGCGTCGGCGGCAGGGTCGGTTCCCTCGATCCGGGCGACGACGTTGGTGCGGCCCGGGGTGCGCTCCAGCAAGAGCGGTTCCAGGCCGGCGGCGGCGAGCCGTTCGGCGACGTACTCGGCGGCGGGCCGCTCGCGGCAGTCGCCGCCGCCCCGGTTGGTGGTGTCGATCCTGATGAGGTCCGAGGTGAACCCGACGGCCTCGTCGAGGGCCACCGCGTCCACCACGTCCGCCGTGTTCACCCCGTCCGCCGCGTTCGCCCTGTCCGCTGCGTCCACGGCGGCGCCGGTGTCGGCGGGAGCGCCGGTGTCGGTTGTGCGCATGTCAGCCATACTGCTCCTCCACGGCCGCCGAGACGACCGTCGTGACCGCCTTGAAGCTGCGGATCCCCTCGTACATCGTCGCGCTGGTGTACGCGACCCTGCGTTCGCCGCTGCGCCGGACCCCCGGGACCACCGTGGCGGACATGGCCAGGTGTTCGGCGTCGAACTCCAGCTCCACGGTGTACGGGCCGCCGGGCGCGGGCTCGTAGCGGACGGCGAGCGCGGTGGCTTCCTTGGCCGCGGCGCGGATGTCGGCGGCGGTCCGGGCCGGGGTCCGGCAGACGGCGGCGTAGCGCGAGACGTGGTCCTTGACGGCGACGGTCACCGCCTCCGGGGCGTAGCCGGCGGCGTCCACGCAGGTCAGGTCGTCGCCGGTGACCAGGATGACCGGGACGCCGTACTCGGCGACGACGTGGGCGTTGAGCAGCCCCTCGCTCGCCCGGGTCCCGTTGAGCCAGACCCCGGTGATGGAGTTGGCCAGGTAGGTGTGGGCGAGCACGCCTTCGGTGCCGGCGCCCGTGTGGTAGCCGACGAACGCGACGCCGTCGACGTCGCCGCGCTGGACGCCCTCGACCATGGAGAGGGCCTTGTGGCGGCCGGTGAGCATCTCGGCCCGGGCGTCGAGGCGCTCCAGCAGCAGGTTGCGCATCGTCCAGTGGGCCTCGTTGATGACGACCCGGTCGGCGCCGCCGTCGTAGAAGCCGAGTACGGCCGCATTGACGTCGGAGGTGAACATGGAGCGGCAGCGCTCCCACTGGGGTGTGCCGGGCAGCACGTCTGCGGGCCAGGTGACGCCGGTGGCGCCTTCCATGTCGGCGGAGATGAGGATCTTCATCGGGCCCCCGGGCGGTCGGTTGCGCGGTCGCGCGCGACGCGGGCGGCACGCACGGCGCCCAGCCTACGGGCTGTCCCCTCGTCCGGGGCGGATCAGCGCGCGGGCGCGCGGCCCGGGTGACCGGGGCGGCCGGGCGGCCGGGCCGGAAAGTCCACCCGAACCGGTGAGGGGGCCCGGCCCGACCCGGCCCGACCCCGCCCGACCCCGCCCGACCCCGCCCGACCCCGCCC